>DUKR01000068.1 GCA_013329175.1 Candidatus Woesearchaeota archaeon | reverse complement strand
CAACCCCACAGGTGCAGCGCTCATCCTTCAACCACCGTAGGTAGCAGCTCGCTACACTACGGCAATGGCTGCAGCAAATGCCCTGCGCGGGCGGAGCCAGAGCCGTTTTTGTTATCACATTTTTTTCTTCACTTTTTTCACTTTTCTTTTCTCCCGTCGGAAAGTGCAATGGGGGGATGGCCTGAAACGAAAGGGATGAGGCTGCGCATTGCCTGTGGAAGCGATGGGAGGTATGGCTAATGCTTTTTTTGAATGATTTTGTTGGGAATGCCAGCCCCCATAAGACTGCCTCCTCTCCCCAGGGCTTTTCAGGAGAGTGAACTATTACCTTGCATAGATACTTTTTTATATCTCGACGGGATAAGCCCTGCTGAAAGAAAAGCAAATGAGGGAGCACAACGCATCATGCACTGCGACGTCAGGCAATTAGCCAGAGCATTTGAGCGGAAACGCTACGCAGCGTTTGTACTTGGCGGTGACATAGGCGGAACAAACATCAATTTCGCAATCGCTGGCATCACCAAAAAGCGAGACGTTGATTTGCTCGCTACCCTGCATTTCAAGACAAGCGAACACGCCTCACTCGTAAAGCCGATAACAAGAGCGCTAGATGAGGCAAAAAGCAGGTTTGGCATATCACCCCATTGGGCAGCAATCGGCGTGGCAGGAGCGATATCGGACCAGAACAAGCCGATTCGGATGACGAATGCCAAGCTTGTCATCCGGCGCAGGGAGCTTCTTGCAAAGACTCAGCTTCAGAAGCTCAGGATCCTCAACGACTTTGAGATCATCGGCCATGCAGTGAATGTCCCTGCTCTCCAGAAGGGAGGCATCAGGGCAATACGCAGCGTTAAGGGGAAGCACACCAAGAATGCTGTCAAGGCAATCATTGGCGCGGGAACGGGATTAGGGAAAAGCATCCTGCTCTTTGATGAGTGCCACATGGCGCACGTCCCTATCAAAAGCGAAGGAGGCCATGCAGAATTCCCAGCACAGTCAGCTGAAGAGCTTGCTCTCCTGCACTTCATCAAAAAAAGAAGAAGCATCAAGGGACCTGTCGAGTGGGAGGATCTGGTATCCGGAAGGGGGATAGCCGGCATCTATGCATATCTCAGGCAAAAGCGGAAGCACATAGCGACTGTTGCAACAAAGGCTATTGACAGCGCAAGGGCAGGCAAGCCAGCCCTCATCTCACTCTACAGGAAGAAAGACAGGCTATGCAGGGAGGCATTTGAGTTGTTTGCCAGCTACTATGCCCGCTGTGCAAGGAATTTCGCCCTTGAGACCTTGTGCTATTCCGGGCTCTACATCGCTGGAGGGATAGCAGCAAAAAACAGCGACCTGTTCCTCTCCAGAAGGTTTGTTGAGGAGTTCCAGGCTTCAGACACCCTAGCTCAAGAGCTAAGAAAGATTCCCCTGTTCCTTATCACCAACTACAGCCAGAGCTTGTATGGCGCCTGCTTTGCAGCGGCGCTGTAAACATGCGCATGCACTTCAATCCAATCCGGGGAACAATGGAACTCACTGATGATTAAGGAGGCAACACCATGAAAATCTTTATAGATTCAGCGACAGTTTCTGAAATCAAGAAGGCAGATTCATACGGCATCCTTGACGGCGTGACAACAAACCCAAGCCTCATCAAGAGGGCGGTGGACAGCCTGAAGAAGGCAGGAAAGAATATAGACATGCAAAGATATATAGAGGATATCCTGAAAACAGCAAAGGGTACGCCAGTATCGCTGGAAGTCATCGGGGCAGATGCAGACACCATCATTGCTGAGGGGAAAGCACTCTTCAGGAGATTTAACAGCATAGCAAATAACGTCGTCATCAAGGTCCCTGTCAACCCGGCATTCAAGGCTGATGACACAACCCACTTTGACGGAATCAAAGCGATAAAAGCCCTTTCTGCACAAGGTATCCCCATCAACTGCACTCTCATATTCACCCCTGAGCAGGCCATTTTAGCAGCAAAGGCAGGAGCTATGTATGTCAGCCCGTTTGCAGGAAGGGTTGATGATGACCTGAGAAAGATATCCGGGATTGAGTTTGACAAGGCTGACTACTATCCTTCAGAAGGCATGGTCAGGGGCGAAAGCATCATCAGCGACAATGGCGTGGTTTCAGGCATTGACCTTGTAAGCCAGATTGCGCACATCTTTGCGGCATACGACATCAAGACGGAGATTCTTGCAGCGTCCTTAAGGAATCCCAGACAGGTGCGAGAGGCAGCATTTGCAGGAGCAGACATCGCAACCCTTCCCCTCAGCGTGATTGAGACCCTATTGCACCATCACAAGACCTTTGAAGGCATGAAATCCTTCACCGATGACATCGTCCCTGCATACAGCGGCATGCTGAAGGAGCTGAGATGAAGCCCATTTCCTACCTCTACGGCAAGGCTGCTCTGCTCTCATCAGGAAGGATTTCATCGGTACTGAAGAGGACAGCGCCTGAGACTGCACGGCTGCGGAAGGCGCTGCTTGCAGGCTATGAGGATGACCGGGCATCTATCAGCCTTCCTGGTGATGAGGCTCTTTTGAAGAGAGTGGGGGCGTTCATAGGCAAGAAGCAGAAGCTTGACCCTGCCTACATAGTGGTTGTAGGCATCGGAGGAAGCAATCTTGGGACAATCGCCGTGCAGGAGGCAGTGTTCGGAAAGCTTTGCAACCACATCACCCCAAAACGAAGGACACTCTATGCTGATACTGTTGACAGTGATGCCATGAGGCAGATACGGGTGGTGATTGAGCCTGTGCTCAAGCAGGGCAGGGAAGTGCTTGTTGTCATCATCAGCAAGTCAGGAGGAACCACTGAGACCATCGCAAACGCTGAGGTGCTCATCAATCTAGTGAAGAGGTACAAGGGCGGATCTCATGCAGAAAACATCGTGGCCATCACTGATGAGGGTTCAAAGCTGCATCATTTCGCTGACAACAAGGGGTATGGCGTCCTTACCATGCCCCAAAAAGTAGGTGGGCGCTTCTCAGTCTTTTCTGCGGTTGGCCTTTTTCCCCTTGGGATGATGGGGGTGAGCATTGAAAGCCTCCTCAAAGGCGCCCGTGACATGAGAAATCGGTGCATCGCAGCCTCTGCTGGCAATCCTGCAGCGGCAAGCGCAGCTCTCCAGTACCTCCATTACACAAATGGCAAAAACATCAGTGACCTTTTCCTCTTCTCCTCAGATCTGGAATCAGTTGGCAAATGGTACCGCCAGCTCATGGGAGAGTCTGTCGGAAAGGAGCATGACCGCAGGGGAAAGAAGGTTAACTGCGGCATAACCCCTACAGTCTCTATTGGAACGACTGACCTGCACTCCATGGCTCAATTGTATCTTGGAGGCCCTTATGACAAGTTTACGACATTTGTATCTGTTGGGCAGAACAACAGCAGTGTCAATGTCCCTGTCATGAAGGAGTATGATGAGCTTGTTGAGAATATCCAAGGTATACCCCTGGCTGAAGTCATGAATGCCATACTGCAGGGCGTCAAGATTGACTTCCAGAAGGGAAAGCGGCCATATGCTGAAATCCTGCTGCCTGACAAATCCGCGTATTCTATCGGCCAGCTGCTGCAGTTCAAGATGATTGAGATGATGTACTTAGGCCATCTTCTGGGTGTCAATCCATTTGATCAGCCGAACGTAGAGGCGTATAAAGTTGAGGTGAAGAGGATACTTGGCAATGAAGGATAAGGGATATGCACGGCAACTTCTCAAGCTTTTTCACCGGCTGTTTCCGAAGATATCCACTATCTCCCTCACCTCGCCTATTGTCGTGCACTTCCCAAGCTTTGCCCTGAGTGCCGCAGCACCCCGCATCCCCCTGGTGAAGCAGATGGCATGGGATTTCACGGAAGAAAATTCAATGGCATGCTTCTTTGCAAGAGAGAGATAGTCAAAAAAATAGGGGATAGGATCCCCAACTATTTCGTAGTCTCTCTTCTTCAGATAGGAATTGATTTGGGAGAAGAGATATGGCCTGCCAATCGCCCCTCTTGCAACCATGATGTAATCAACGCCGGATTCCTCAAGCCGCTGCGCAAAAACTTCAGGGGTGAAGACGTCGCCATTGCCTATCACTGGAATGTTCACAGATTCCTTCACCTGCCTGATGATGTCCCAGTCAGCGCTTCCTGTGTAGCCAGCTTTCTGAGTCCTGCCATGGATGGCAACAGCTGCTGCTCCTGCATCTTCAGCTATTCTTGCCACCTCAACGGCATTGATATGATGCTCACTTATGCCCTTTCGTATCTTGATGGTGATTGGCCTGTTGACTGCTGTCGCCAGCTTGTTGACGAGTGCCCCGATGCTCTCAGGCTTCCTGAGAAACCAGCTTCCCGCCCCTGTCCTGATGACCTTCCAGGCAGGGCAGCCGCAGTTGATATCAATCACGTCAAAGCGATCCTCTACTGACTTCGCTGCAGCTACGACATCTGCAACAGAGCTTCCGAACAGCTGCACCGCAACAGGCTTCTCGAGGGGGTCAGTAGCAAGCATCTCCTCAGTCTTCCTGCTGCCCCTGACAATTGCAGTTGAATTCACAAATTCTGTATAGGTCAAGACGGCTCCGTGCTTTCTGCACAAGGCACGAAACGCTACGTCAGTGACTCCTGACATGGGCGAGAGGACAGCTTTTCCTGAAAGCTTCGGGAAGTCTGCTGCGTATGGCATAAATCCAGAAGAAAAGTAGGAGATATAAAAAATGCCTCATTAAGTCGCTCTCGGGATGTTGGTGATTGTCCCGACGAGCCTTCCATTGATAAACGCTGAGAATGATCTTGGCTTTGTCCTTATAGCAATGCTGCCCTCAATGCTAGTCTCTTCTATCACCTGAATGCAAACCCTGCCAGCTGGCGGGGCACTCATGCTGATGCTGACCTGCACCTGAGGCGGGAATGAATCAAGGATATTCTCCTCGGCTTTTACCTCGTGGCAGGGTGTGGGCTTGGTTATGGAGATGGAGTAAGAGAGCGTGCTTTCCTCTGATGAATAGGTCACGACTATGCCCTCGTCAGATGGCAGCGTATCGTCTTCGTAAATGACAGGCTGCTGCTCTGGCGCACATCCGATGGCAGCAATTGCAAGCAAAAGTACTGCAAGATGCATCCGCGTCATTGCCCCTTCACCCCACAAACGTAACCCTTCTGGAGAGTTCCTTTGGAATGGACAATGGCTTAAAGGGCATCCCCTTCACCGCATCCTTGATTTCTGCCTGCAATTCCTCCAGAGACCTCTCCTTTTGCTCGCTGGTTGAGCGTGACCTGACGGTAAGGTTGCCTGAGGCTTTCTCCTTCTCGCCGACGACCACGATGTAGGATGCCCATTCCATCTCTCCAGCTCGAATCTTCTTGCCTACATTCAGTGTCCTGTCATCAATATCTGCCCTGATACCTGCAGAGCGTAACTCATCACAAACAGCCATGGCATGCTCATTGTAGCCTTCTGAGACAGGGATAACCCTGACCTGAATGGGGTTGATCCACAGGGGAAGCTGCGGTTTTTTGCCTTCAGCCTGGGCAAATGCAGCTTTCTCGAGGAGGGCATACAGCACGCGCTCGACTGCGCCTGATGGCGAGCAGTGCAAAATAAGCGGATGCTTCTTCTTTCCGTCCCTGTCCATGTAGGCTATGTCGTAGCGCTCGCCGTTCTCGATGTCTATCTGGTCCGTTGACAATGCCGAGGCCTTGCCCATGGTATCTACAAAATTGAACTCATATTTCAGCACGAAGTAGAAGATGCGCTCATCCCACATCTCAAGCAGGATGGGCTTGCCGAATGCCCTGACGATGGAATGGATGTATTCCTTATTCTCGGCATAGAACTGCTTTGTGGTGCGCAGCGCCATTTCCACGCTCTCTGAGCCTACCCCTGTTGCATCAAGCACGCTCCTGCACAACTCAAACCTCACCTTGAACTCTTCCATCGCCTGCGGGAGGTCTGCTACAAGGGCATGGCAGTCTGGCATGGTGAATGCCCTAAGCCTGCGAAGGCCGGTCAACTCCCCTGACTGCTCCCTCCTGAAGCTATAGCGGGTCATCTCATACAGTTTCAATGGAAGGTGCTTGTAGGAAATCGTGGCATCATGCGCCATGAGAAACTGGCCAAAACAGGCAGCAAAGCGCAGGAAATAGGTTCTCTTGTCTGAGGTTATCCTGTATTGCCTTGCTGGAAACCTGGCAAGATATTTTGATAGGGTAGGGTGGTCAATATCGTACATGATGGGGCTTTCGACTTCCTGGCCGCCGTACTCAATCACTCTCATGGTGACATACTCTTCAACCAGCGATTTCATCAGCCTGCCTTTTGGGTAATACCTAAGGTTGCCGCCGTCAGATGCAGGCTCATAGTCCACAAGCTCAAGCTTCTTCATGATGCGGACGTGCTCAGGCTCCTGCGTCACGGCCCTTGATTTCTCTTTTTCGTAGAAGGCAAAAGCCTTGAGCTTTTGAAAATTCTGATAGTCAAAGTCACCGACGTCACGCAATTCTCCCCCAGGCGTCAGGATGTGCCAGTATGATGTCAGCTTCCGCTCTTTCTTGAGGGATTCTGATTCATCATCGCCCTCTTTCTTCACAGCAGTCTTGCCTACTACCGCAGAGTCATGCGAGAATTCCCGCGACAATTCGGCAAGCGGGTGGCCCTTGCAGGCGACGGTGAATGACTTATACCAGCCAAACGGGCTTCTGGTGACGGTGAATTCCTGACTAAGCGCTTCTTCTGCGAGGTCAAGCACCTTCTCTGCAGTTGCTGGGTCTGATGGCTCACTGGTGAGGTGGACATAGGGGTAGAGAACTATGGAATCAGCCTTCACCTGGGAAGCGATGGCCATGATTTCCTTCACGTATTGGGAAGCGACGGCTTCAGGGTTTTGCTCATCCCTTTTCTCCACAGCTGAGAGGATGACCAGGCACTCATCAACCTTTTTCTCAGCAGTATCCACCTCTTTGGCGCTCTTGATGGCCTTCTTTGTCGCTTTGAAGGTGATGAAGTCTGCATGCAATGAGAGGATTTTCATGGTAGGTCTGAAACTGGGATTGCTGGGCGGGATTTTAAAAAGTTGTTGGTCGGCTGGGGCCGTTACCGTAACTTCCCGAAAAAATCCTTGCATGGGAAGGGAAGATACATTTTAAAATGCCATCTGGTTGATTCCTTCAATGCGCCTCTCAGAGCTCAAAGGATTGCTGCCTGAAAACGAGCGGTAAAAATGCCAAATCTCTCCTTCCTCAGGCACAAGCCATCGAAAATCATCTGCGTTGGGCTGAATTACCATACTCATGCGAAGGAATTGGGGATGAGCGCATTGCGGCATCCTGTGCTCTTTCTCAAGCCTCCTACTGCGTTGATTGGACCAGGGGATACCATCAGGCTCCCTCTACAGTCAAAGCAGGTAGATTATGAGGCCGAGCTTGCTCTGGTCATCAGGAAAAAAGGAAAGAACATCCCAAAGTCCAGGGCAAAGGAGTTTATCATGGGCTATGTCTGCCTGAACGATGTGACTGCACGGGACCTGCAGAAGGCTGACGGGCAGTGGATACGGGCAAAAGGGTTTGACACCTTCTGTCCAGTAGGCCCAAGGGTCGCACAGCTTGCCAATCCCAACAACGTTGATATTCAATTGACGCTGAACGGGAAAATCAGACAAAAGTCAACGACCTCTGAGCTCATCTTCAGGGTTGAAGAGATTGTTTCCTTTGTGTCTTTTGTGATGACGCTTTTGCCTGGAGACATCATCTCTACGGGAACGCCTCAGGGTATCGGACCCATGAAGCCAGGCGATACAGTCGCTGTTTCTATTGAGGGGATTGGGACATTGGAGAATAATGTGGTGTAGCTTTTGCATATCCTAAAAATCAACCGGGAGCTCTCGCCTGGTTTTTGTGCATGAGAAGGGAGCTTCGGAGTGCATAGACCCCATCTGAGTATAGTTTAGAGTATACTACTTGCCACAATAGAAATATTTATATACTAGTTGCTTCATTGCAACAATTCGAAATGCGATGGTCATCTTGTATGACAGATTCAACCTGCCTGATGATATATATGAAATTGTGTTTGCTACAAAGCAGCAGGTGATTGTCGCAAAGCTCCTGATTGACATGGTCAAGGAGAACGGAGGGGAGATAGGCAAGACCGAGATGAGCCTGTTTGCAACCAGGTTGCATGAGGGAAAGCTCATCACTGATGCAATAGACGACCCACAGTACAGGGGCAAGAAAGTCAAGATTTCCTATAACAAGCGGCAGTTCTATGACCGCATATTAACCCCCATGAAAGGCATGGGGATGATTGAGTATGACCTGTACAAGAAGACGTATAGGGTAAGTGAGAACCTGAGCAAGGATATGACACGGATAGGCATCCTGTGGACTCAGGAGGTGCGCAGAGACGCGCACCAGCCACGAAGAAGCTAAACGTTCCTTACGGCTCCCTGTTAGCTTTCTTCTCGAAGACATCCAAACCCCACCCACCAAAAGCGTAACGGGGAGCCATTTCCCCTCCTCATAGTTTCTCCTTCGGGGAGAAAAGAGGTGAATAACGGCAGGCCAATGGAACCAAGAAGGGCTGGCCTGTCTTCATAGTCAATCATAACACGAGGTCACAACAAAGAATCAGTAAAAACGAAGAAGTTATCGCGTTCCTTACGGCTCCCTGTTAGCTTTCTTCTTGAAAACCATCCAACCCCACCAACCCGAAGGCCCTGAAGATTTGAAAAAGAATCTTCGGGGTGCAAAACCTTGTTTTGCGGCGACCTTCAATAACGGGGAGCCATTCATACTGCTTTGCAGGCCTAGGGGATCCAATGAGCCGGCCCGCATATCATCCTCTTGGAGGTGAACCTCTTGAAGAAAAAGACGGTATTCAGCATCATCGGCATTGCTCTGTTCTTTTCAATGGTGCATTTTTTGACTTCCAGAGGAAACCTGTTCTCTACGATGGGGCACCTGTTTGATGGTGTGAAGAAGGAGTGAACAGGCATAGACAATTGCAGTATCCAGTTGAAATTACTGCATTGAATCTCACACCTTGGTAAGCGCCAATAGCTTCAGCCCTCATACCTGTTTGTCACAGGCATGCGCCATTCAAGGTTATGAAATGACCGCTCAGAAAGGCGGATGACCATGGCACTCCTTCGCTTGTGCTCGTTTATTCTCACCCTTCTGCAGACCTGCTGTGCAAGTTCCTTGTCAAATCCTTCTGCAATAATCTCGACCTGAGATTTCTGCTGTTCGATATGCAGTTTGAGAACCTCGTCGAGCACCTCATATGAAGCGCCCAGCTCTTTTTCAGCATCTGTGCCAGGCAGCAATTCAGGTGTTGAGGGCTTATTGATGAGCGCTGGCAGGATGCCAAGGTGCCGTGCAAGCGCTCTCACTTCGGTCTTCCACACATCTGCGATGACCATCAGGTCTGATGCCCCATCGCCGTGCTTTGTTGAGTAGCCAAGCGCAATCTCGGACTTATCCGATGTGCCTAATACAAGCCCTGAAATGAGGGCGGCATAGTGGTACAGCACAATCATCCTGCTGCGCGCCTTGGAATTGGCAAGGGCAAGGCTTGCACTCCTTTTGTTTCCCCCCGCCTTTACAATCTTCTTTACCTTCAGTACTGGCTCATATATGCTGTTGATGGAAATGGTGGCAGGCACGATGCCCAATTGCAGCGCAACCTGCCTGGCATGCCCTATGCTTTCCTCTGTGGTCGTTCCCTCATCAGGAAGGATAAGGGCATGGACGTGCTCCTTGCCTAAAGCCTTCACCGCAAGAGCGCAGGCAACAGCGGAATCAAGCCCACCTGAAAGCCCAATCACAGCCTCAGCCATCTCGTTCTTTGCAAAATAGTCCCTGATGCCAAGGACAATTGCTGCAACTGTTTCTGAAGGATTCCTCATGTTCACAGCTCAATGATCGCTATTGACTCCTCAAATGGAGGGCATATCTCCCTGATGTTCCCATCCTTGAGCAGCATGCTTGCGCCATGGAACACGATGCCGTCCTGCCCTCCAATCTGGTTGACATACATGATAGGAATGCCTGCTTCATCCCATCGCTTGTGCAGTATTTTCCTGACCGTTTCTATCTTGCTGCTGCTGTAGGGGGAAGCTGAGATGGAGATGATAATGTCTGCGCCTGCCTTCTTGTGCTGTGCCGTTATTGTTGGAAGCCAGGTGTCCTCGCATATTTGCAGCCCTATCTTCCTTCCTGAAAATCCGACAACAGTTGCGGCAGTTCCTGGCATGAACCAGCGCTTTTCATCAAACACGGCATAGTTGGGAAGCTCAGTCTTCCTATGGACTGCTTTGATTCTACCATCCTCAATGAACGCAGCGGCATTGTAAAGCGCTGGCATCCCACCAGGTCCCCTGCTCTCGTGCTCAACGAACCCTACAATGCAGGCCTTTCCCTTGCAGGCTGATGCTACCTCATCAACTGCCCTCCTGTTTCTCTCAATGAATGCTGCATGCAAAAGAAGGTCCTGGGGAGGATATCCAACAATGCACAATTCAGGGAACACCAAAAGCTCTGCCTCTGTTTTTCCGAGCACGCTGATAATTTTCTTTGCATTCCCATGGATATCTCCCACAATGGTGTTTATCTGGCAAAGCGCTATCTTCATAATAGCATGGTTGCAATGGCCGTTTAAAAATATTCAGATTGCCCGTAATAGTTCACCATCCTGAAGTTCAGCGACGACAGACATTTGGATTGAGGTTACAGCTTAGAGGGGGGGAAACGAAGAAAGAAAAGTGAAAACAAAAAAGGCTAGGCGAAAAGCACGATACTACCGTGCGAAAGGATTTGTTGTGGGCACGCAGGATGAGGCAACCTTCGGATTAATCCCTCTTGTTGCTCGAGGGTGGGCGAAGAAAGGGAGCCATCCCTTTGTGAAGATTAACCACAAAAACGTGTGCACTAACGTATTTGGTGCACGAAGCAAGAGGAGCTTTGTTTATAAAATCGTAGGGCGAATACCCCCAGATTTATCTGTGGGATGAAGCCCGTCATCTCTTTCCAGTATTTGTGCGAGAGAAAGATTAAATTTTCACTTTACGAAAATGGAGGGGGCACGACGAAACTATTTTTTCTTCCAAAAGAAACCTGCTTTACTTTCTAACCTTTCAATTTTTCCTTCAGCTTGTAACTCCATCAGAACGCGATATAAAGCATGCCAATTTATGTAATACTTCACCTCTCTGAAGTAAAGAGGTACCATTCCTCCTTCGGGTACCGTCGGCCTCGCGAGACACTATTGCGGGGCGAGGACATCGTATCCCCGTAAGGGACTTCCCCCTCCGATGTTCTCTACCGCAAGGAATATGAGGCTCGGCGAATTGACGGTACCCTTGACAGAGATAATGCTCACAAGCTTCATTTGCGTGAAGTATTACTAGAAATCATAACATTTAAATACACCCCGTTGTGTAGGAAATTAAGTGAGCAATTGGCATGTTGGGTGGTTGAGATATGCAGAACAAGAAAATATTCGGGGTTTTTTTTCGGGAAAAGCCAGCCATGCTGCTGGTTGACCTGAAGAATGCCAAGAACCCTGTCTATGCTTCATCTTTATCAAAGGCCATTGACTGCACCTATTCCCATGTCGTAAAGATATTGCAGGAGATGGAGAAGGCTGACCTCATCAACTTTGACAAGAAGGGCAGGCTGAAGTTGCTTACCTTAACAAAAAAAGGGCAGGAAGTCGCTGAGCACATCGAGCAGATACGAAGCATCCTGTAAGATTCATTCTTTTGCTGCATTGGGCTTCAATATGGCAGACTCAAAATACATCATGGTCGCAGCTGTTGGAAAGAGGACAGACAACCTCTTCATAGGCATACGGGAGTTTCCCGTCGAGCAGCTTGTGCTGCTCTCGTTTGAGAGTAATGCTTCTGAGTTTGTCGACAATACCATTGCCGAGCTTGAGCGCTTCAAGGTCCCTGTCTCTGTGCATAATATCAAAGGGGATGCGTGGGAAGGGACGTTCAAGGCTATTGGCGACATCAAGCATGCGCATCCTGGCAGGGATCTTATCATCAACACAGCAACAGGGACGCATGCAGCAGGGGGCTGCTGCCTTCTGTGCAGCGCTGCATTCGTCAATGGCATCAAAGGCTTTACCGTGATGAACAACGTGGTCACCATGCTTCCCATCCTGAAGTTCTCATACTATCGGGTGCTTTCCGACAAGAAGATGGCGATTCTCAAAACCATCTATGAATGCGAGGATTGCTATTCATCTCTTGAGAAGCTTTCCAGAAAAACCAAGATGAGTTTGCCTCTCCTGTCCTACCATGTCAACGGCAACCTGAAGTCTGAGGGGCTGAAGGAATTGGGGCTGATTGTGGCTGATAATGCAAAGGGACGGGTCTCTGTCTCGCTGACCCTGCTTGGCAGGATGGTTGTCAAGGGGTACATCGGATGAGGGATGAAGTGGCATATCACTCCAATACATTGAAATTTACGGGAAGAAAGCATTAATTATTGAAGCTTAAACCCTTCAATCCTAGGTTTAACCCCTCAAGAAAAGGATATTATATCTCCTGAAAATCTCTTCATACCAGCAGAAAACATTCATTATCGAACATTTAGTGTTTTCTGCTGGTATAGCAAAGTGCCTATGCAAAAGTTTCATTGATTACAGCACTTTGCTATAACAACACATTTAAATGACCAGCAAGAAAACAAAGGAACGGAGGTTGATTCACTAATGGCAAAACAAGTCACGGTCTACAGCACCCAGAGTTGCCCATGGTGCGTGAAAGCTAAGGATTTTCTCAAGGAGTGCCACATCAAGTTCGAGGAAAAGGATGTCGGCGTTGATGAGGAAGCACGCGACGTGATGCTTGAGAAGACAGGCCAGATGGGCGTACCTGTGATTGACATCGAAGGCTCAGAGCCCATCATCGGCTTTGACGTTGAGGCAATCAAGGAAGCGCTCGCTGACGAGTTGAAGGGCCGATGAGAGGAATCTTTTTTTCTTTTGCTTGCCTTTTTGCGTCAAATATGCTGCAGGCGCCAATACCCTTTTAATAAGGCATCTTCCTCTGCCCGCAGTATGGCAGAGCTACCTAAAGTGCGGTTCCCCCACGAGTTCATCCGCCCAATCCAGCAGGACATGATAAAAGACGTGCTTGATGCTGTTTCACAAAAGAAGCACCTGATTTGCCATGCTCCTACAGGATTAGGGAAGACCGCTGCTAGCCTTGCCCCTGCCCTCGCACATGCTTTGCAGCATGGTCTGACAGTCTTTTTCCTCACCTCGCGGCATACCCAGCACAAGATAGCCTTGGATACCATCCAAAGGATGCGTGAGCTGCACGGCGTCTCCATCAGGGTCGCTGACATTATCGGCAAGAAATGGATGTGTTTGCAGGATTCAGTGCATACCCTGCGCACCAGGGACTTCATGGAGTATTGCAAGCATCTTAGGGAGGAAGGGAACTGCTCGTTCTATTCCCGCGTCAGGGACAAGGGGAAGGTATCAGTTGAGGCGCAGAAGGCACTCTCTGACCTTGCCTCTTCAGCTGACCAGAGCACGGCTGAAGTATACCGGATAGGCAAGAGGGCCAGCCTGTGCCCGTATGAGCTTTCCATCTTGCATGCCAAAGAGGCTGATGTCATCATCAGCGATTATTACTATCTTTTCAGCCCAGGCATCAGGCAGAATTTCTTAAAGAAAATCGGGAAAGAGCTGTCAAAATCTATCATCATCGTTGATGAAGGGCACAACCTTCCCAGCAGGTGCAGGGAGCTGCTGACGCAGCGGCTGACAGCCTCCATGCTTGAGCGGGCAGAAAAAGAGGCAGCAAAATACCAGTTCAATGAGAGTGCTTCCTCGCTTGCTGCCATGAGAAGGAAGCTTGGCTTGCTTGCAGCATCGCTCTTGAAAGGCTCAGTCCACTCGTACACTAAAAATGAAGAAGTGCTGGTTGAGAAGGGGCATCTCACCTCCCTTATCCAAAACTACGACGAGTTTATCGTCAGCCTGCTGTTTATCGCTGAGGAGGCTCGCAGCCACCAGAAGCAGTCGTTTGTTGCTGGTGTTGCTGAGTTTCTTGAGTCGTGGCTTGGGCCTGACGAAGGGTACGCGAGAATACTTGAGCGAAAGGAGCAGAACCTAATTCTATCCTATCGATGCCTTGACCCATCAATAGTATCAGTTGAGGTTGCTGAAGAGGCGCATTCCGTCATCCTGATGTCAGGGACGTTGACGCCAACCTCGATGTTTAGGGACCTTCTCTCGTTTAGACGGTGCGATGAGCGGGTGTATGAAAGCCCTTTTCCAAGGGAGAACAGGAAATGTCTTGTGGTGCCACTGACAACGACGCAGTATGCAAAGCGCAATGATGAGCAATTCTCGCAGATTGCCATGCTTCTTTCAGCGATGGCAAACGACATCCCTGGAAATACTGCTATCTTTTTCCCAAGCTACTTCATGAGGGACAGGATTGCGCGGGAATTTGAGGGCATGTGTATCAGGACCATCTTCAGGGAGGATCCAACGCTTACCTCACAGGAGAAGCAGGATATGATTGCCAGGTTTGCCTCATACCAGAAGCATGGCGCTGTGCTGCTGGGTGTTTCCACCGGCTCGTTTGGGGAGGGCATAGACCTGCCTGGCGACGCGTTGAAGGCAGTCATAGTCGTAGGCCTGCCGCTGGAGAGGCCATCGCTTGAGATCCAGCAACTTATTTCCTATTATGACCGTCGCTTCGGGAGGGGATGGGATTACGGGTATGTGTTTCCAGCAATCACGAAGACCTTGCAGAATGCTGGCAGGTGCATACGCTCAGAGACTGACAGGGGGATGATAATCTTCCTTGATGAGCGCTATGCGTGGCCAAGATACCTTTCCTGCCTCCCAAAGGATCTGCACGTGGAAGTGACAAGGGCGTTTCAGCCAAGGATAAGGGAGTTCTATAGAAATGCGTAAGCATTTCTGCGCATGAACCGCAGGTTCAAAGACTGGCGAGGCAACGCCGTGGCCCGGATTTGAACCGGGACATCCTTTCGGAAACAAGCTCTCAGGAACTGAGTTGGCGCACGCCGGCGTCATTTTTTTGTCGTTTCCAGGCTTGCGCAATACCAGGTTATGCGACCACGGCAATAGATACAAAGGAAGCAACCTCTGCTTCGTTTAAAAAGATTTCTTGCCTGAGGGCTGCCTGACTTTGTATGTGACAAGATCATATAAATCCGCCTGTCAAAGAGAGGATACCTTCAAGGGGCTTGTTCTCAACAGGACTGAAGAAAGACAGGCAGCCCTATGCTGTGCTGCATAAATAAAATGGCAGTTTTTTTCTTCGTTTCTTTTTGGTTACATGGATTTCATGAGAGCTCCCGCTATGCCTCAGCATAGTTGCACATCCTGTCGTATGCCCAGAATCTCCTTTTCAGCTCATGCGCCATAGTCTTGATGTTTTTTCCTTTGGTTCCTTCACCAAATATCCGCTTCACTGCTGAGAATATGCCTTCTGTTCCTGGCCAGCGCATACCATGGTCCGCGTCTTTTGCCCACTTACGATAGCCTTTCTTCCGGTACTTAAGGACTTCCTGCCTTCTCCTCTAAGAGCCGTTTCCATCTTCATCAACACCTGCATTTTTTCGTATCTTAATCCCTGATCTGATGTCATACTGGTCAAGCAGGTCAAACAGTGCATGGACGTCAAATTGAGGAAATTGTTTGGTTATCGAGATACATCTAACTATAGCTACCAATATGAAAGAGAGGGTGCTTTAGCAAAAGTGAGATGTAAGCGATACAAGAAAGCAATCATTGAATTAGATGATTCTAAAGACTTAGCGAAAGTAATGGAGGTTCTGAACCAGTTGAAAATTAAGGCAGAGGTGGCAGAGTTGAGATAATTATGCAACACAGCAGCTTGGCATCAAGCCCCCAAATGTAACTACTTTTAAGTACGGATAATGAAAAGATTTATATATCTCCAATGCTTTCCTCCAGGAATACCAATTCAGGAGTGATGAGCACATGAGCGAAGTAACCAACGGTATTCAGGATTATATCAACAAAAATAAAAAGAAGGCTGATGGGGAAAAAGCCGATGTTGAAAAACAAAAAAAACTTGATGAAGTGATAACTAAGTATCAGAATGAATTTCAGGAGATGTACAACCCGTTTAGAGGAGCCGAGGAATATTTGTTCATTGACCTCGATAACAAAACCAAAGAATTACAGGAGGAATATAGAAATAGTATTCGTGGTCTTCGCATAATGCCTTGTAATCCTATCAAAGATGCTTACCATCGCTTGATTACTTATAGTAAGGATTGCTATGTTACCCTAAGGAGAGACCAGAACTTTGATAATGGTAGTGCTTTCAATACGGCAATGAGCAGTGTTGCTGACCTAGTGAATATTGTAGATAAAAACGAAGATATCACTAAACATCAAATTTATTCTATGATTCGGGATGAACTTGAGAACATGGTTGAATTAAGTAAACAAAAACAGGTAGTATTCAAAGATGGGTAGGGTATGGCAATAGATAATCCATAGAGCCCAAAAAGAATTGAACCTCACACATACTCGCGTTCCTTGTCCGTAGATTCCTATCCTTCATTACCTCTGTTCTCTGGTGCCTTTGGGCATCGGCAGGCTTAACTTTAGCTCCTCGCTTTGCTTGAGGCGAAGTCTACGCCTGCAGTTTAATCACAAAAATCCGCCTGTCAAAGAGAGGATACCATCAAGGGGCTTGTTCTCAACAGGACTGAAGAAAGACAGGCAGCCCTATGCTGGCAGGCTTTCAGCCTGCTTGCGCTCTTCATACAGTTCACGTATTGTATGATATACCTTTCCTTTATTTTCATCAGAAAGGTGATTATAGGTCTGCATGATGTCAATGTATGCCCTTTTTGCCTGTTGCACGTCAAGTTGAGCCAAGGCCTCCCGCACATCATCAATCCTCCTGCTGATATAGCTAAGGTCATCAGGGTGTCCATCATCCTGCCATGCAACGGGTATTGGTACGTTTTGCTCTAAAGGGAAGCCAGGTGGGATGGCCGTTACAGGTGTGGATGCACGGCTTATAGCAGGTACTATCTCCTCCTCAACCAAAGCGCCTGCCAGCATAGCCTTGCTCTCCAGCTTTCCAAGCAGCTTTGCATGACGCTTCTTGCGCCTGCCTTCAAGTGCCCTTATGCGCTTCTCGTAAGCCTTCATCTGCTTTGCGACAAGTGTTGCCTGGCTTGCTATGCTCTCCTCTGTTCGCACAGCAAGCTGGGCTTGCCTTAACCCTGCATCGCGCTCAATGCGCAATGCCTGCTCATGCTCCCGCTCTTTTTGCAGCCTTACCATCTGCTCCTGCCTTGCCAGCATTGCGAAAGCCTCCTTCTCCTGCTGATGCCTTGACTTTGCAATGCCAATCCTTGAGAGCATCTGCATAAAGTCGCGCATCCTGCGCATACGGGCAAGCTCTCGCTCTGCAGTGATGATAGCCTTCTTCTGCTCAGCCCATTCCTTCTGCTGCGCCTGCTCCTCCTCAATCTTTCCCCTGATGCTCTCAAGATAGGCTATCTTAGCTATGATTGCCTGGCGCAGCCCCTGCGCCTTCTTGCTATAACTCTCCTGCAGCCTCTTCAGCTTCGGAAGCTCCCTCTTCAGCAGGGTATTTCCGCCTGCTGCAGCCTTATCAAATTCCATAATCTTTGCGCTGATGTCCTGAATATGACTGGTGACCTCCTCCTCTGTTGCAAGCTCTGCCTTGATGTCATCAAGCTTGCCCTTTCGCTTCATGAGGTTGGTCTCGACGTCATCACGCAGGATAGATTCATGACTCTCGATTGTCCTGATGCCCTGACCAAGTCGCTTTGCCATCTCCCTGATATCCTTCCTTATGATGGCATCCTGCTGGCCAAATACATGCCCTCTTATGCTGAAGGCTTCCCCTAAGAGTTCGCTCTTTTTTCCCTGTTTAGCGAGATACTCATCCCTCAACTTTCGTGCAAGGGACTCTTCGCTTCTTGCCTTGTTCTCCTCATCAGCCAGCCTCTTCAATAACTCCCTATGCTTGGCAAATCCCTCCTCGAGAAGCTCCTTCTGCCGCTGCTCTTCAAGGTCAAGCACCTTATGCATCTTCGCTTCCCGCTGCTCATGCGCCTTGTGCTCAATTATTTCTCGGCGAGCCTCCTCAAGCCTGAGCTTTTCTGCTTCTGCTGCCAGGCGTGCCTGCTCGACATCCCTTCGCTTAAGCTCCTTCTTCACCTCCATGACCTTTGCGCTGAGCAAATCCATCTCGGAAAGCAGCTCTGCCCTATGCTTTGCGGAAAGTAGGGGAGGATAGCGCGTCAGTCGCGCAAAAAGGTCAAGCGCCTTTTCTGGATGCATGTCGCCTGCCGCAGACTCGATGCGTTCAATGAGCTGGTTGGCCCGAAACAGCAGAAAGTCCTCTTTTGCTTTCTTTCTCTCCTCTTGGTTTCTCATGCTGCGAAGCTTCATGATGGAATCAGGAGGGAGGGGGGTGTCTTCAAGTGCTAGTTGGATTTTGGGAAGCTTGCCTGCCCCATTCTTTTCCTTCATCCGCGGAGGAGGAGGGGGCGGAAGAATGAGGAAATCATCAGGCAACTGCTTTGAAGTCATCGGAGGAATCGCATCTAGCTCAGGTGCCTTAGCCTTGAGCACTGCATATACTGCAAGCAGCCACCCCATGAATTTCACAATACCCCATCACCTCTGACGATGGATTTTCTGGCATTGTCGTTTATAAATGTTGTTGTTGGCAGGTACTCCTTCACTCTCCTGAGAATTTCAGCAAGTAAGGTAGGGACATTTTCCATTTGGCATTCCCGAAAAGCTCATTAGAAAAAAAAGGCAATAGCTGCCGTTTCTTTGCCTCGACAGACAACGGGTAACTTGGGTAACTTTATCCCTTTCGTTTCAGGCCATCATCTTATTGCACTTTCCGGCGGGGGGAAAGAAAAACGAAGAAAGAAAAGAAGAAAAAAGTGAAGAAAGAAAAGTGAAAACAAAAAAGGCTGCGCTGGCGGCAGGCCATTGCCGCAGTCATCTCCTTAGGTTTGAGTGCTGTACCCTCGGGTATGAAGGATGGATGCCCGATGCAGAGCATGACGGAATTTCCAACATCAGGATTTCCAGCACAAACAAGGGAGGGAGGAAAAATAAAGAGATGGGATGAGAAAGAAGCCACAGGCAATGAGCTTTTAGGGAATGCATTTTTTCGGGAGCGATGCCAGTCAAAGCTGCAAAGGGGCAGGCAGATTCAACAAGCTGAAGTAGTACTGTTGGCAAATTGACTATATTTGCAACAGCATAGCTATGCATATTCACCTGAATTTTTTGTGAATTTAT
>DUKR01000030.1 GCA_013329175.1 Candidatus Woesearchaeota archaeon | reverse complement strand
ACGACGGAATTTTCAAGAGCAATTTCGCCGCAGGCAAAAGGAGAGAGAACAGTAGTGTCGCTTTTGGCAAAGTAGCCGTTGGTAATGAGCTTTTAAGGAATGCCTTTTTTCGGGAATGATGCCCGTCAAAACTGCAAAGAAGCAGGGAAGCAGAGAGACTAGCGCAGATGAACTTACGCTCATAGCTCACGCTCGAGCTTCACTCTCGTGAGTTTCTGGCAATGCGGCAGGGCTGCAGGCTTCATGATGGTGAAGGAGTGCCATCAACAGAAAAATATATAAATGATTTTCAGGAGGGATGTACTACCACATCAGAGGTGTACCAAGATGAAACTGTACTACATTTTAGGCATACTAGCAATGCTTGTACTTGCAGGCTGCACAGCACAAACTGCTGAACCACAGGCAACGGACAACAACGCCGCTGATGCCCCAGCGCAGGTGCCGACAGCAGAGGCTCCTTCCCTAGAAGTACCTCCTGAGGCCCCAGCAGAAGTTCCTGGTGATGAGGGTGCTGCCCCCGCTGAAGAGGATGAAGCGCCGGCAGTTGCAAGCGGAACCGAGATTCTCGTCACAGCCACAGGATTTGACCCTGAAGAAGTGACTGTCAAGGTCGGCGACAGCGTCGAGATCAGGAGCGCTCAGGGCCTTCACCAGTTGATTATTTCAGGCGACAAGTCAGGCGCAATTGATCAGG
This sequence comes from Candidatus Woesearchaeota archaeon, assembly GCA_013329175.1. GTDB lineage: Archaea > Nanobdellota > Nanobdellia > Woesearchaeales > UBA11716 > UBA11716 > UBA11716 sp9638u. The sequence goes on along the minus strand of DUKR01000030.1, from coordinate 4,374 downwards.
GCGTAAGGCTTGAGGAAGGGGCAAGCTATACACTGGTTCCCGAGAAGGCTGAGAATATCAGGCTCTATGACGTCATTTCAAAGAAGGATTGCCAGGTGATTGTAGAGGAGTAGGCCTTCAATCCTTTTGTTTTCTTTTTGGCTCTTCTTCTTTTTTTGAGGCTCATCTTCTCAGAATAACAAACAGCGAACCAACAACACCCAGGACCAGTGCCTGCGCTATTCCCAGCATCACAAGCATCCCATGCCGCTCAAAAAACGAGCGCTTCGGCTCTGCATAGAGGACCGTCGCAAGAGCCTGCGGGATGGCTGCATGTTCCTGAGGCGCAGCATCCGCCTGCTGTGCCAAAAGGCCGGACCTATCCTGCTGCCCACCTGCACTTTGGCGCAAGGCAGTGTCCGCAACAACCTCATGGTCCTTCACCCTGCAGTCCTCAACAGTAAAAGGAATGCTCTTCTCCACAGCGACACTGCCTAATAACTGAACAAGCAGATGATAGTCACCATGCCCGCTTTCTTTCGGAATTGCAATTGCCTTCAGTGCAGCATACCTGGCACTGTCAGCTTCTGTTCCACTCTCAAGGCTGACAGATTCCTGCAGTGCCATTCCCAGTTGCTGCCCAGTAATCAGAAGCTGGGCATCCTCATTCTCTTTTCCCAGGTTCACCAATTCAAGCTGCAATGACAGCACATCCCCTGGGCACACGGAATCGTCTACCAGCACTGCATTCCTGATGAGAAGGTCGTGCTTCTCCTTCTTGATATCAACCTCGTAGTCAATCACGATTTCCTGCTTCTGGCCACTCTCAAGCTCACCTGTGATGGTGAGTGTCGCATCGTAGGCCTCTGCCTCAAGAAGCAGCGGCAATGTGAGGGTTAGTTTCTTAGAGTCTTTCCTGCCTGAGCCAAGGGAGTCAAACGAGACATCCTCCTCAATATCGTCGCCATCATCAATTCCTTCGATGATAAGCTCAGCCTCTATACTGTCTATCTCCCACCCGTTGTCAAATGACTCCAGATTCTCAAGCTCAATATCAAATTCCAGGGTAGCGCCAGGATAGGCATCAATGGTTCCGCCATGTTCATCAGCAGTATCCTTGTCGCCATCAACTTCAACAGTAACCTTCCTGGCCATCAGCGGATGGCAGACATCCTCATAGGTGAATGCTTGCGGCTCATCGCCGTAGGTACCGTATCTGTAGCCAAGTACATCATTGTCAGCAGCACAGTAATGCCCGTCATATGAGCTAAGGCCGCCGTTCCAGCATTCCTCCCCTCCGTCGTGTCCGACAGGCAAATACACCCATGAACCCCCATCAAGCATGAAAAATCCCCAATACTTGTCACCATCCCAATCACAGGTACTGCCTTGCGTTGCTACACCTACGTTATTGATACTGCAGATAAGCCTGCCAAATGAGCCCTTGTCGCTCCATCTGATACTCAGCCCACTCTTCTCAAGCAGCTCATAGCCGTCTTTTCCTTCAGCAATCTGCACGCACTCGCCGTAGTCTGAGCCGTCAGGGAATGAGACCACGACACCGACGTTCGCTGCAAATGCAAATGGAAGGGCGCTGAGAGAGAAGAGAAAAAAGAAAAGACTTATGGCCGACACTGGCTTTCTGTGCTTCTTTGCTGGATTCACTGCTGCTCACCTTCCTCCTGAGCTGATGAAGGATTGCGTAGCTTACGCATCAATTCCTTTGTCAGCGCTATTTCATCCAGCTTCCCAATCCTTTCGACAAATGCTTTTGCTTTCGGGAGCCCAAGGGCAAACACCCCGTTTGAAACAAGATGGGCGATGGTAAACGGGATTGCTGTCAGGAATGACACGAGAACTCCAAACCCTAAATAAAATCCCGATGCTATGTTTGCCACCACCTCAAAAGCAACTGTTGCGCTAAGCATAAGCACTATCGCTTTCAGGTATGTGCCTTTTCCTTTAGCAAAGCCGCCAAGGTATCCAGCCAATGCGCCGAAAAGCACCTGAGGGATGGTCCACGGCCCCTGGCCACCGATAACGAGGAAATTGGAAAGATACCAGCTGGCAGCGCCTGCTGCAGCTCCCTTTCTCGAGCCAAAAAGCATCCCGGAAAGAAATGCAAAAAAGGTGATAGGCTCAATGCTAGGAAGCCCCTGCATCACAGCGCGGCCCATGATGCCGCCGATGCAAAAACTCAGAAGCAGCAGGTATTCCTCAAGCCTCAAAAGAGAGAGATGGCGCTGCAGGGAATGAAGAGATAATCTCTGGGAAGCTGTGAGATGCTGGGAAGCCGTTGGCAGCTGCTTCTCACTATCCTTATTCTCCCTGCTTTTCTTCGCTTCAGAAAGTGAAGAAGATGCCTTTTTTTTCTTTTGCTTTAGTATTGCTCTCTGTGCTATGATGCTCACCAGTTGGATACTGTATCCAGCGATAACCATAAATACTATTTAAATGTTGTTGTTGCCATGCCAGGAAACCCGAGCGGATACAACCGTCTTGATGTCATCAGGTGCTTCCTCCTTTTGAAAGAGCAGCGCAGCAGAGGCTATCTCACCTCCGAGCTTGCACTGGGTGAGGGAAGCGTAAGAGGCATTCTTGAGCTTCTGATAGAGCAGAAGCTTATCATACCCACCAACAAAGGCCATATCCAGTCAGGGAAGGGAAAAAAAGAGCAGCAGTGTCTTGAGCAGGAGGTGAGGATATTCCCTCAGCGAGTGGATAAGCAGTTCCTCATGGCATTCTTCCCGCTCTACATCACTGATACCATAGCGTGTGCTCAGGTGCTGAGCCACATCAAAGGGATTGAAAAGACCTATGTCTTGCGGGACACGGCAGTGCGCTCAGGAGCAGACGGATGCCTCATCTTGGCTAGCAGAGGAAAGCGCCTCTCTTTTTTTGAGGAGAACCGCCCGTTTGATCTCTCACCCATAGGAAAGCTGTTCCCCTTCAGGGATGATGTAAATGATGGCGTTGTCATCGTAACTATTGGGACTACCAGGGACATTGCCCTAAAGAGTTGCCTTGCTGTTATTGATGTGATTGGTGATGCATTCCAATTTATCAGGCATGAGTGAGCATGGCCAGATTTCCCGAATCAAAACATTTATAGTAGCCGCCTCCACCTGTAGCGAGAAGAGTTCTTCTTCAGGGATTAACCAGTAATAGCATAGGATTGCGCATTTACAAAGGAGAGAAGCCATGAAAATGACATTGTCTATCGGACTGATGATAGGATTGCTGCTGATTGCAGGCTGCACCACATACATCCCTGCACAGGAAAGCAAATATGCCGGAGTGATAAGGGAAGGTATTGAGGATGCTGGCGGCCAGCTTACGCAGCAGGCAGCAGTTGAAAATGAAAGTAAGGCAGCCTGCGAGCAGTTTGTGGAGCAGTTGGCGGATGCTGTCTTTTTGCAGAATCCAACGGTAAACCGCAACAAGGTGAAAGCTGAGCTGCTTATCCTCTACTGCGGCGGGGAGCAGTTGCCAGGCGGCAGGGTCATTACCGAAAATGGATTCAAGCGCATCATCTCCTATGAGTGGGAGAACAGGTCTTACCTTGGCGCATACAAGGCTGAGATGCGCCAAGCTATGGCATGGCTTTCATGGAACGTTGAGGACAATGTGACTGTTGCTGCATGGTGGGATCATGGAGGAATGATCCAAGCAATGGCACTCAAAAACGCTGTGCTTTTGGGCCCTTCAAAAGCATTTGTGGCTGAAATGAAAGAGCGCTATCCAAGATGGCAGCCGCTGTATGAGGAGGATTATGAGTTCGCTCCAGATTCCCAGCTGAGAGATGTTGCCATGATATTCATGGCAGAAGACGACACCATTGCAGTTGCACTGATGGAGAAGATAGGCGCTGACTATCTTGTCGTCTCCCGCTATGAGGTTGAGGTAGGAAGCCTTATCAGCATATGGGCAACGGGAAAAGAGCAGAATGCCACCGCCACCTCTCTCCTTGGAAGGGTTGCATCAGGCACTGTTCCTGAAGGCTTTGAGGCTGTCTATGCTGACGGGTATGCCATTGTTCTGAGGGTTAAACAGCAATGATGCCTAGTGATGGCTTGCTCACACCCCTTATAAAGTCGTAGGGCGAATACCCACAAATTCAACAAAATTGAACCTCATACATACTCGCGTTCCTTGTCCGTATATTCCTGTTTTGCATTACCTTTTCTTCTCTGATGGTTCATAAAGTCTGAATTACTTTATGAAATAGAGAAATTCTCAATTTCTCGTGGTATATAAAGTATGAAATTCTGCATTCTCCACAAGAAGTAAAGGTTGCCCACTAACTTTTTAGATTAGTGGGCTGGTTACTTGTTTGTCTCAAACAGCAACCAGGTGAATAGTTTATCTCCTCAATTGAACCTCATACGGACTGCG
>DUKR01000069.1 GCA_013329175.1 Candidatus Woesearchaeota archaeon | reverse complement strand
TTCATATCCTTCCATCTGCATCTGAATAGTTTTTTTCATGGTAGTTACAAAGTAACTACCTCCTATTTATGTTTTTAGGTGATGGAAAATAGAGATGAGAAAATAGCTTCAGGATAGTGAAGTATTACAAAGATATGAAACCATCCCCTCTATCTGACTCAGCGAGGTTTTCCTGAACATGAAATGCCTAAGGGTATTGTTGATTTTCACGCCGAACTGGGGGAGCTTTGCGTTGAACCTTGCATAAAGATCTTTTCCTTTTTTGTCGAGGTCGGTGAGGATGATTGCTTCACGGCCAATTTCCACTATCTGCTCGATGACTTTGTAGAGCGCTCGCTTGTTGATGGAGATGACGTTGGTGATGCCGAAGTGCTTGAGCGCCTTCTTGTCATTCGGGCCCTCAACTATGACGAGGGTGCCGTCCTCCCTTATCTTTTCAAGGAGAGCGAGGAATTCATCTCGTGCTGCTGGCAGCAATGGCATTCGTGAATAGGGTGAGGCAATACTTTTAAAGGTTGTTCCTCTCCTGTTTTGTGATGCTCTCAAAATCTACCCTTCTGAAGCACTACAAGCGAAAGGACGTGCAGGAGGCGCTTGTTGCCAATGCTGCCGACAGGGAGATAGGGGTGCGCTATGGGGAGGCTTTTGGCAAAAGGCCTGATGTTCTGAGGTATCCATCTGAGGTGCTTGAGGCTGCGATGAATGGAGCTACGTCATTTCATGCAACAGAAGAGCGATGGAGGGACCCCCTGCAGCTTGATGCAGAGATGAGCAAGAGAGAGCAGGAAGCATTGCGCATTGGCTGGGATTTGGTGCTTGACGTGGATTGCAAGGACTGGGAGCTCTCAAAGCTTATCGCACATCTTATGGTGAAGGCATTGCAGGCGCACAACGTCTCTGCCATCACCTGCAAGTTCTCAGGGAATAAGGGATTCCACATAGGTGTACCCTTTGAGGCGTTCCCGCATACCTCAGTTGAGAAATCTGTTGCCGAGAGGTTTCCCGACGACACAAGGATCATAACCCTGTATCTTGTCGAGTACGTGAAGAGGCAGTATGGGAATGAGTTTCGCACCAGGCTTTTGGGCATGGACAAGAAGGAGCTTTCCGCAAAACTTGGGATTGCTGTTGATGAATTGACAAAGGCAGTATGCGTAAAATGCGGCAAAGAGCTGAAGGTAGAGAGAAAACAGCCACAGAAAGGAATGTTGTGCATGTATTGCGGCCAGTTCAACACGCCAAAGCCCGATGCAGGCTTTTTCCAGTGCGCTAGGTGCAAGAAGCTGAACAAGGTTGAATCGTCGGAAAGGCAGAAGTGCCAGTGCGGCTCAGGAGATTTCAAGGACATCTTCGACATTTCCAGAATCATGGACATTGACGTGGGATTAATCTCATCAAGGCACATGTACAGGATGCCCTACAGCCTGCATGAGAAATCCGGGCTGTGCTCTGTGCTTGTGCCGCTTGATACTATCCTTGGGTTTGAGCGCGAATCGGCAGATCCTGATAAGGTTATCGTCCCTGCTTTCCATTTTATGGGCCGGAAAAGCGTCTCGTCTGCTGATGCAAAGCAGCTCTTTGATGCTGCTTTTTCGTGGCATACCGTGACGGTGACGCAGAAAGAAGCCATCAGGGGAGTTTATGAAACGCGGAGGGAGCAGAGCAAGGGGTACGAGGTTCCTGCTATCGGAGTTGCTGTCGAGCATTTCCCGCCATGCATACGGATAATCCTTGCAGGCATCAGGGACGGGAAGAAGCGCTCATTGTTCATTCTGCTGAATTTCCTCAGGAGCGCGGGGTGGGGGTATGACAAGATAGAGGAGCTGCTGCTTGGCTGGAACGCAAAGAATAATGAGCCATTGCGCGAGGTGCACATAAAGGGCTCTATCAGGTATCATAAGGCCAGCAAGAAACTGGTCATGCCGCCGAATTGCAACAACAAGGCATACTACCTCGACATGGGATTCTGCCACCCTGATGGATTCTGCAAAAGGATAAGGAATCCTGTTTCGTATGCCCTTTTGAAGGCAAAGGAAGCGCCAAAAGCTAAGAGAAAAGCAGGCAGGAAATCAGTGAAGAAGAAGGCAGCGGGAAAGGGCAAGGAGCAGAAATCAGAGAAGCAGATGCCTTCTCACCCTTTGCAGGCACCGTGACAATGGCGCTATACCTTGTCTCCACACCGATAGGGAATCTTGAGGACATGACCTATAGGGCTGTCAGGGTGCTAACCTCAGCTGACGTCATTCTTGCTGAAGATACAAGGCGCACAGGCATCCTTCTGAAGCACTATGCAATCCCCAAGAAAAGGCTAGAGTCATTCCATGACTTCAACAAGGAGAAGAAGGCTCCCCTTGTGCTTTCGCTTCTGAAAGACGGGCAGGCGGTAGCGCTGGTCACTGATTCAGGAACCCCCTGCATATCTGATCCTGGCTTTTACCTGTGCAGGGAATGCGTGAGAGCAGGCATTGTTGTTGTGCCTGTTCCAGGGGCAAGCGCCGTGCTTGCATCGCTTGTCGCTTCCGGACTTGCGACTGACTCATTTTCCTTCTTAGGGTTCATCCCGAAGAAGGGGAAGAAAAAGAAAGATTTTGTAGTTGGCATTACTGGCAGGGGGGAGACAGCGGTTTTTTTTGATTCTCCCCACAGGGTTGCCGATACTGTTGCGCTGCTTGCTGAATTGATGCCTTCAGCACAAGTGGTGGTTGCAAGGGAACTGACCAAAAGGTTTGAGGAATTCATCCGTGGGACGGCAGCTGAAGTGTGCGCATCTGTTAAGGGCAGGGAGATGAAGGGAGAGGTCGCGGTGCTGGTGAAAAAATGAACCTCCTGCATCTGGCGCACTGGACATTTAATGCACAAGGCAGATTGCCACGGCAATTGCCTTGCTAGTCATACGCTATTTTTGTAGCATTGTATATGGCAAGATGAGCGTTATCAAGCCTGAACCAGTCAGGGGTTTCATTGATGCGCTTGTCGCCATTGCCATCGCCTGCCCAATAATGATAGTCAACAATGCTTGAGCTTTCATCAATAGGAAGCCCTGCATCTGAGATATCTTTGAGGTTGAGCAGGCTTTCAATGCCGCAGCACGCTGAACTGCCATCAATCTCTCCCTCAAGCCTCTGCAAAAAGCTAGGGGCATCAGGGTTGTGGATATAGAAAGAGTGATCAGTGTGGTCAAGCAAATGTGAGACATTCCATGTGTTTGGCTCTTCAACTTTCCAGGTAAAATTGTTCAGATAGGGGCTTTCATTAATAAGCCTAGTTAGCCTTCCCTCTCCATATACGATATAGAAGGGATCCTCTAAGCCCTGAACAGGAATCTGGGCAACAATCTCACCTGAGGTATTCCAAATGGCAATGCCTCCCATGTCCTCGACAACGTATGATATGTTCATGCTGACTCGTATGTACCATGGATCATCCTGGCCCAGTGATGGGTCTGAAATAACTGAGATGTTGAGAATAATATTGATCTTTTCTGCCTCCTCTTTTATTTTTGTTATCCAGTCAGTGATTTTTGCCCCGCTCATAAGGGGAGATGGCACTCCATCTAAGGTTCCATTGGCCACTGCCTCATGGAAAAGGGCTTTTGTGTCTGAAATAAAAACGCTGTCTGCAACTATCCTGTTTTCTATGCTAAGCAATGCCCTGAAGGAGGAGATGTACAGCCCGCGCTCAAAGTCCCTTTTAAAATCCTCAATGAAACTATCCATTGTTCTTATTCTTGATTCTATGGCATGCATCCGGTTTTTTATTTTTATGTTCGACTGGAAGGTAAGTGAAAAAATAAAAACCATAAGGGCGAAGATGGTGACGAGAGTAAATAAGAACCCTTTTTTTCTCCATCTCCTCCTTCCCTGCTTATGCTCTATCTCCATACCCGCACTTCCACTATTGACGGGCCCCACATATAGGGAATCTTCCCGATGGATACCGCCGAGGCTTCGATACTCTCATCCCCAATCTTTACAAACAGCCTTCCGTCATCGTTAAAGTCAAGCTCCTTAAAGAGCCGGCATATTGCGATATTGAACCCATCCCCTGAAATCTCGGGCATAGTTGGGTCAAGGCAGTCTATTCCGGATTCAAATGTGCATGATTCTACCCCCCCATAATCACCAGGGATGGTTACGGTGTCGAATGTCCCGTCATCGTACTCTACACTCCAGATGCACCCTTCCGCCTTTTCTGCAACTGCTGTGTAGTTCGACTGGATATCAATGCCTATGGTGTAGATGATTCTGTCATCAAAAGAGCCTACGCTCTGGTTTCCCGGATCCAGCGAGGTTGAAACCAGCACCTCATTATCCTGCCCCGTCCTTATCATTTCTGTAGGAACATGTATGATAAAAGGGTCGCCAAGGCTTAGATAATCATTGTTATAGTCCGAAAGATTGTAGAAACTCACCCAATTGCCGCCTCCATCCTTAATAAAAGCCCTGTCAGTCCACTTGTCTCCTGAGTAAGATACTATTTTTGCGTCATAGACCTGAACTTCGTCAGGAACATAAAAATTTCCGGTAGTTACGTTATTTTCCAGCCTTTCAGTCTCAATCGTGACAGGAATCCTTCCATATTCCGGCGAAACTGCTGGCTCATATTCCACGTAAATGTTTGAGTCCTGATACAGAGTAGAGCGTACCTCGCTGTTTGTTGTTGCAGCCTGGCCCCTAAACAGGAGCTTTATATCGCGTGCTATCTGGACGTAGATGCTCATAAGGTCTTCAGCATTGCTTGCATTATAATAATGGCTGCAGTCATCGCAGCAGGCAATGTCCTGCATGAGGTCAGTGCTTGCGTCATCGCCAAACGCAATGGAATAAATCCTGATGCCAAACACATCATGGTAATAGCATGCCTTTGACACCGCCTCTATTGGTCCTTTTCCGCCATTTATCTCATTTGACCCTATTATCATGTTAGCCTGGCCGTCAGACATCACCACCATGCTCATCCCTCGGTCATAGCTTGTCTCATTGCTCCCGTGCCTTAAGGTGAGGTTCACATCGGATATTTTCCAGCTATTTGGCCCTGTATCAAAACAGGGCTCATCATCATCCATAAGGTTTCCCCCTGCGGTAACCATAACGGTGGCAGTTGTGCTGTTAAGCGCAGCAACAGGCACGTCAAATGAGATATTCTGCTGCTCTCCTCCGAGAGGTGACCATCTCTGCTTGTCAATATATCCAAGGAAATGATTGTTGACATAGACACAGTTCAGCATGGAAATATCAATGTCCTTGGCCTTGAAATTGAGTGTTGCCGATTTGATTTTTGAATAATTCATGCCGGTATAGTATGCAAATTCTCTTGTAGTTGTAACAGGTATTTCAAGGTCGTTGTTTGCATACGATGAAATGTTGATGCCAGTAGGGCTTTCCCAGATGGACAGCTTGACATCCTTAAATTCCCACCCTCCAGGGTCTCCCCCTGCCGTGCCCGTGCAGTTTGACTCGTTCCCTGCAGTAATAGCTATGGTATTATTTCCAATGCTAGCATTATAGGTAAGATTTACCCAGAACAGTTTTGGAGTTGCAAAGGTGTCTTTAGTCGAAAGCACAACCCTGAATTGTATGTACCTTGCATCCCCCTGCACGATATCCTCGCCTGCCGCGTTAATGTAGGACGGCTGGCTCCAGAAATAATTATCCCAGTCCACGTTAGGCACAGGATAGTCTCCAGTCCTTATGTCAACGGTGATGTTTGTCAGCGCAGGAAGCTCCTCAGACCAGCTTATCCTGCCAAGCCGTACGCTGCTTCCGAGAAGATGGACTGGAGAAACATACACCCCGCGGTCATTAAACTGTATTGAAGTGCCTGTCTCCTCTTCACCATACACCAGAAGTTTGTCAAATATGGAGCGGTTTTCTGCTTTTATCCATTCTTCTCCTCTGGATACGTTGGAAACACGGAATTCGTCAATTGAGCCGTTTAAGGTAAGCCAGTTGCCAGGCTGTGAGCCAATGGAAGTTACTGCTGCCGGAAGAATTCCATCACTCCATGGCTCATCATCAATAAATTCTCCATTCCTGTAACCTGAAAGTAAAACATTGGGCCCATATGCCTCATACACAATGGTGTACAGAAACCATTCTCCATACTGGCCCCTCATTTGTTGCAAGGAAGCATAGTGGTTGGACCCATTAGCCATCTGATAGGTTACACGCAGGCTAGTCGGGGCTGTGGTATATTCTTTACTATAGAGATATGCGTTTCCACCATTGTTCTCATAATAAAGGTTATGGTAGGTCTGGTCTTTACTATTATTATGTTCGTATATTTTTACCATGATGGTATAGGTCTTGTTATACAATGCAAGCCTGGTATCATAGGGAATAGCGATACGCTCATCCTCCCACCCGTCAAAATACTGGGCCCTTCCCGCTATTCCTGAGCTGTTTTGATTCCCAACCTGGCTGCCGTTAATCAGATTTTTGGTTGAATCATAATGCTTTGCTGTTGCCATCTCATCAACGGCATCCTCGCTTAAGTGCCAGACGCCGGCATAATCAGCAGTCCAGACCTTGTGCGGGTCCTGGCTGTCAGGAGCAGACTGGTTTCCATAATACATCCACATGTAGTCTGTATCGGTATTTGGCTCGATTCTTGGCACCTTTACCCAGACAGCTGTGGCTGAATCTGGTGTTTCTTCCCAATATTCAATCTCATGCGCCAGAACAGTCCCGTCATGGTCAACAAACCTGATATCTTCTCCCTGGCTCTGGGTCATTGCATAATCAATCCTGCTTCCGTCAAGCCTGACAAGGACAGGGAAATCAATCAGGGGCTCGTCAATAGTGAGGCTGTTAAACCTGATTTTTACCCTCCTTTCCCATTCATCATCCCACCAGCTGTAATCAGTGAGCGTCATATTGCCATGCTCAGAATGTATATCCACATAGTCGTCCCTCCATCCCTCTTCGAAATCTTTTTTTTCCGTCTGGAGCCACTGCTTTTCAGAAGTGTCAAACCCGGAAAGCCACTCCAAAGGGACAGGGTAGGAGCAGGTATGCCAGCCTATCGCAACACTGGCAGTATTTGGATCCATGCACATCCTCCCCAAAAACCTGCCGTTAATGAAGATGCAGTTGTTTGCATCGTCATCAGGCTCAAGTCCCCTGCCAAGGATAGATAGTCTTGCCTTAACAAATGCTGAGCTGTTGGCCGTGCCTTCAAGCAGCAGCTCCTGTTGTACGGGGTGTGTCCCTCCAATCGCTGTCTCTTCTTCATACTCGTCTGAGAACATCACGGTATCCCAAAGGGCCATGTTGTCAACCAAAAGCTCTGCTGCTCCCTTTATGCCGCAGGAAATGCAGGTTGCGCCGCAGTACCCGTCCCGGTAATCATAAAGCCTCTCGTTGAGCGACTTCCCTATCATTTCAAAGTCATGATATGAGCACATCCTGTTGCCGTAGCCTGTCAGCCCAACCCCATATCCCTGTGTTGAGAGTATGGTATCAACAAACAGCTTTCCTGCCGCTTCTGCTACACGGTCCCTGCACTCATGGCATCCTCCATCAGGATCAGAGTCGCATACATAAGGCGAGCACGTTACTGAAACATCCCGAATAGACATGGAACTTGACCTGTCGGTGATGAGCACGCTATCTGACAGTCCAAATGAGGTGTAATTGAGAAGCCCTATCCTGAAAGGAACTGTCTTATTGCTCAAAAATGAGTAGTCCAGCATGGCGTTAAGATAAGCGTCATCAAGAGACAGGGTGTTAACGGATTCTGAACCGGCTGCTTCGATAACCGTTGTGTTTCCGATAGACATGAACAGGGGTGCGTCTGAATAATAATAAAGGGTGAGATTCATCTTGTTTATGGTGCCAGGGATGTAGAAAGAATCGTAGAGGTTGATGATACCCTTAATTGATGGCATCTCAATAACTTTTTTTCCAAATGAGGGAAGGGTTACAAAATCAGATGAAGGGTAGCTGATTTTCATGTACCCGCCCCCAATATTTCCCAAACTTGCATTAAAAACAAAGGTGATATTGTTCAGGCCATCACTAAAATGAGCAAGATACAATGGGTCAATTGTCCAGCTGTCAGCAGTAATATTGGCAGGATCAGCAGCTCTTATTTCATAACTCCCTGAAAACACCTCATTGATGTACAGTGAAAAATTTGACCCGGCATCAAGCTCCATATAGGCTTCTGTGACGCTTGCCAGCTTATCAGGAAGCTCAATGCCTATGGTGATATTCCCGTCGCCAACATACCCGCCAAAATAGGCAAATGCGGACTCTTCCCTCTCGCCAGCCTGCTTCAGGAAAATGCGTGATGCGCTTCCTTCAACTGCCTTGCCCTTCTCTATGCCCGACACCATCCGCTTTGTAGAGATGACCTGCGTTGCATTGGTGCTGTTTTTCTTGTTGGTATTGTTTGTCTGGTAAATCGGGTCATCATACCCCTCAATAGCAATGCTCGCGTCGTACCCTTCTGGCATAAGATCTTCAAGCACTTGCCTGGAAATCTCTCTTGCCTCTTCCTCGAATCCCATGACTTGTAGCCTCAGAATTTCCTGCACCACTGTTGCGTTTGGGTCATGGATGGTTCCATTTGCAATCAGTTCCTTGGTGTAATTATTATCCAATTCATTTATTTTTACTGACGAAAGTATGGTAGCAATGTCTGAGGAGTAGAACAGTGGCTGGCTTGACTCCTGCTTATGGAAATAGAAGGAAGGTGCGACTAGCAGGACCATGATGAGCAACCCTATAGCTATTAAGACGTCGCCGCTGAAAAAATATCCTTTTTTTACCATAGGAGTATCTCAATGTTGAGTATTGACCCATTATAAAATCCGAACCTGTTGATGGCAATGAGGTTATCTTCATCCACATCTTCTCCGCTTTTGCCAAGATAGGATATCCCATCAACTTCAGTGAAGTTCCCATTCCTTGTAAAGTTTATCAGGTAGTCATAGGTTGTTGAAAGAAGCTTTTGTGATCTTGGATATTCGTCTTTTGCAATAGCTTCAAATACCTTCACCTTGCCTTGGTCAATATATCCAGGCTCGCCAATGATTCCCAGCTGGGTAACGTTCTCCACTTGCCAGCCATGGGGCGACCCTTCTGACATGACGGCGTCAGCAACACTAAGGGCATCCACCATTAAAATCTCAGCCCGTTCCTTATGGTTGCTTGACAGGCTAAAAACATACTGCGAGAAAATCAGGATAGCGCCTGACAGTAGCAGGATAGCCAGGGCAAAGTCAATGCTCCATACCTGGCCACCTTTTGTGCGTTTTTTTTTAGTTGTTGAGATATACGGTGCCATTTTCTTTCCTTATCCTGTTGATGCCAAAGGTTAATTCTCCCACTGTCTTTGGGATTTGGACTGTAGGCTGAAAGCCTCCTGTGCTGATTCTTAGCCTCGAGGCATTGAAATTTGCTGTGGGGTCATTACAGGGCACACGCGTAGCGCTCACTCCTCCTCCTGGAACATGCCAGCAGTCGTACTCATAGGAGAGCGTATATGCTATGCCATCCAGCTCAGGGGGCACATAGATTTCCCGTTGATAGCCGTCAGCTACTGTTGCAGCAAGGTTTAATTCTTTTTGGAGCTTGAATGCCATGCTCTCTGCCACCCTCTGCTCCTTTTCCGTCCTGAGCGACTGCATGTGGTTGGCAAAGAGGGTGAAGAGTATGAGGATGATAAAAAGCGCAATGCCCACCAAAAGCATGAATTCCATCGCAACCTGGCTTTTTATGTTCCGTTTATCCATACAAATCCTCCAGCAGCAGCGACCTTGATATCCTTTAATCCCTGGCCAGATGAGATATTCCCCTGCAGAGAGACTTGTGAATAATGTGTAATGTTAAACAGGTTGCCGCCACCCTGTATGGTGAATGCAATCAGCTTATCGCTGATGATTATTTCGCTGACATCATCAGGCATATAGGCTCTTATTGTCAGCCTTGTCGGCTCACCAAAAAAATAAACCTCTTCAGCAGTGTCAATGAGCTCCTTTCCGATTCTGTCAACTTGGTTTACGGTTATCTGCTCTTTAAAATAATCCGAATAAAATTGGGATGTCACGAGCGCGATGGTTAATATGAAGGTCACAAAACCCACAATCATGAGGTATTCCATGCCAACCTGAGCATTTTTGGGTATTTCCGCCACCGTAGCCACATAGCGCTGCTCATGCCTGGTACCTATTTAAACTGTTGTTATCACTTTTTAAGAAAAACACCCCTCAAAACCCCCCCTTCAGCGCCTGGGATATTGCCTCTCTGCATGCCGATTATCCTGATATGCTCTCCTATTTTTGGATGAAGCTTTTGCTTTGCGCTTCCGGATTTTACAGAGATTTCAAGTGTCCTTGCGCTTCCTTCAATGAGGAACAGCTCATCGCTTTTTGCTTCGGCGTATGTAGCGTAGAACGGCAGGTTCATCTTTTCTTTTCCAAGGGTGGCTGCATATCTCTTTTCGCCAGGCAGGCAAGAAAGGTTAGTAATGATGTTGCCAAAATGGTCAATGCGCACAACTTCCCCCTCACGCCCCTTTTTATGAAAATGAAGTGGTTGTATTGTCTTTGCAGGCTTTCCCAGTGATGCTATGCCATGACCGCTGTCAAGCTTTGCAGCAGCTTTTGCAAAGATGTCTCTGCCGTGGAAGGTTCTTGACGCGTCTTTAGGGATGGTGATGCTGATGACGCTTGTTATGCCGTCTTTCTGCGCAGCAGGATAGATGAGGCCGTTGTCTGGCGCGATGAAGGTGTAGCTTTTGGTCTGCACAGCCAATGCTTTTCTGTCTGTCCCGACGCCAGGATCTACTATGCAGAGGAAGAGTGCGCCTTTGGGAAAGCAGGCATAATTGCTGAGGAGTACCCATGCTGCCTGCCTTACGCTCTGGGGAGCGACGTCGTTGTAGAGGTCAATGATATCCGCATCAAAGGATATGCTCCTGATGACTCCTTTCATGGCGCCAAGATACTCAGAGTTTCCGAAATCGGTGAGAGTGGCAATCATTTTGCAGTAGTATAGCAAAGTGCAGCATCTTGCTCTTTTCTTTTTTTCCCTTCTTTATCCCTGTCTACCCACTATATTCAGCATCGAAGATGTCCCGCAGGGCTTTTGCTTTCTTTGGGCCAATCTTTTCCACGCTCTCCAGCTGCTCAGTTTTTGCGTTAACGATTTTTTTGATGCTCATGAAGTGCCTGAGCAGGGGCTTAGCAAGAGCTGTGCCTACTCCAGGGAATGAGGAGACGATGTATTCCATAGCCTGCTGCTGGCCGATGCTTCTCTTTTCAAAATGAGGGGAGAACTGCTTTCCTTCCTGCTGCTCTCTTCGCGCTATTGCCATGAAGTAGTGGGCAGTCTCTTTTCCTGATTTGGTGAAGAGGATAGGAATCGCATACGATACTGCAATGGTTGCAATAAGGCCCCGGATAGCGTTGGGGTGGACGTTTCGCACCGAATAGATGTCTGCGTCTCCTTCAATAACTATGATGGGCCTCTCAAACTGCTGCTTGAGATTTTTGAGCTGCTCAAGCAATCTTCCGTCAACCAGAGAATCAACAAAGTCCTGGACCGTCTTGAACTCGATGCCCACGCGAGAGCTGAGAAGATAGTCTCCTGTCTGAAGCTGCTCAAGCTTTATCTCAAAACCCGCTTCCATGAGATCCTTGACAAGGCCCGATGATCTCTCGCGGTAATCAACGTAGACCATGGGCTTTTCCTGCTGCTCTTTTTCCGTTAGCGCCCTCTGCTCTATTGCAGGCTTTTCGAGGCGAACCCGCTTAAGCTCGTCAAGGTTCCTGCGCATGCGCCTCTCCTTGTGGATTGCTGACCAGCGGTAGCCTTCGTCTCTTGTTCCTTTGGTCTCAAGGATAATTACCTTCCCTTTGCCATGCCGTCCGGTCCTACCCCTTCGCTGGATGCTCCTTATAGCTGAGGGGATGGGCTCATAAAATATGACAAGGTCAACGTTTGGGATGTCAAGGCCTTCCTCAGCTATTGATGTAGCGACCAGGACGTTGAATTCACCTTTCCTGAATTTCTCAAGGATTTCCTTCTGCTGCTTTTGTGAAAAGCCAGTGTCGCCCTTTTTTGCCTGGCCTACAAAAATGGATGCCCTGACTCCCTCAATCCTCATGAGCTTCTGGGTGACATCAAGAGCGTTGTCCCTGTACTGGTTGAAGACGATAGCCTTGAAGCCTTCCTGCTTTGCTTCGCTTTCTATAATCCTTTGCAGCTCGACAAGCTTCGGGTGCTCGATGCCTTCGTCAACAAGCTGATTTGCCTTGATGAGGGCTTCACGGAAGTGGATGTCTGACGCGATGTTCTTCACTGCCTTCACTGTTGTTGTGAATGACTCCTGATGGAGGGCATTGAGATAATGGTACGTGGGAATGACGCCTTGGGTCTCTGCCAGCTCCAGAGCGTGCTGCATCTTGAGTACTTCTGCCAGAACTGACAATCCCTGCCAGATTTCAGGGCCTTTTGCGCCCCGCGCCATCTCCCCTCTCAGCACAGCAGAGAGCTTAAGCAGGTCAGTCTTATTGATGTGGGAAAGGCTTGGCTGCTTGAGGAGCCCTAAGGATTTGAGTTTCTGCATGCGCATGTTGAGAAAGCCCGCCAGGGATTTTTGCAGCTCAAAGAAGGGAGGCGGGAGGTGGACTGCTATGTGCTCAACGTTAGTCTCCTGAATGTATGGCGCAACGTCATGGTCATTGTCATTCCTCACTTCGATGTGCTCTATGAAGAGGTTCTGGCAAATCTCGGTAATCTTTTCCATGTCTGAGCCAGGGGATGCAGTCATTGCAATGATTCTTGGATATTGTGCAATCTTCTGGTATTGCTTAGCCACAAAGACGTAGGCGTAGTCGCCTGTCGCGCGGTGGGCTTCGTCAATGCCTAACAATGATACTTCACTGAGGTTGACCCGCTTTGCGATGATGTCGTTCTCAAGGCCCTGAGGGGTTGAGAAGATGACCTGCGCTGACTTCCATAGCTCTTCTCTTCTCTCTGGCCGGACAAGGCCGGTAAAGACTGCAAGCCTGTGCTCTTCGATGTCAAAGTGATTCCGGAACACCTCGATGTACTGGTCAACAAGCGGCTTCGTGGGGCCGATAAGAAGAATCTTGTGGCTGGGGAAATGCCTTAGCCTGTGGGCAGCAACCATGAGGAATATGTTGGTCTTTCCCAAGCCTGTAGGAAGAACTACCAGGGTGTTCTGCTTTATGGCTTCTGAGAAGATGGTCTGCTGGTAGAGGCGGGGCTCAAAATCTTTAATCATGGAGATTCCAGAGGGAGACACTTTCCTTAATAAATCTGATGCTGTATTTGGGCAATAACCTTTATATA
>DUKR01000031.1 GCA_013329175.1 Candidatus Woesearchaeota archaeon | reverse complement strand
TAATCAACGCATTTCTCTATACTTTGCCAAAAGCGATGCTGCTGTTCTCTCTCCTTTTGCCTACGGTGAGATAGCTCATGGAAATTCCGTCGTGCACGGTGCCAGCACCCATCCATCAACCCCACCTGCTCAGTGCGCTACACTGCGGCAATGGCTCGCGCAGCGCTCAATCCTGAAGCGATGTGCTGCCTGCTGTGTTTTCTGCTGTGCTGCCTGCTTCTCCTCGTTCCTTTGCATTTTTCACTCCTTCGAGCAGAAAACACAAATGTCAATAACTGTTATGATATCAAGAGACTGTGAGCCTTCACATTCATAACCTCTTCATCCTCAATAGCAATGAATTGCTCACAACCGAAACGCTGCTCAATGCCATAGCTGCCCCTGCAATGATAGGCGAAAGCAGCCAGCCCGTGAAGGGATAGAGAAGGCCCGCAGCAACAGGAATCCCTAAGGTGTTGTACACCAGTGCCCAGAACATGTTCTGCCTGATCTTTGCCATGGTGAGCCTGCTAAGCCTGATGGCTTTTGCGACACCCACCAGGTCGTCCTGCATGAGGACGATGTCGCCTGTTTCCATGGCAACGTCAGTCCCTGAGCCCATGGCAATCCCAATGTCTGCCTGGGCTAACGCTGGAGCATCATTGATGCCGTCGCCCACCATGGCAACGGCTCCGCTTTTCTGAAGATTTTGCACATGCTTGGCCTTGTCTTCAGGCAACACTTCTGCAAAAACCGTATCTACTCCTGCCTTCTTTGCTATGGCTTTTGCCGTACGCTCATTATCGCCAGTTATCATGTATGTCCTGATGCCCATCCTGTGCAGGAGCGCTATGGCATCAGGTGAACTTTCCTTGATGGTGTCAGCGACAGCAATGATGCAAAGAAGGGATTTTCCTTTGGCAAGGAGCATTGCAGTCTTTCCGTCAGACTCAAGGGCATGGATCTCCTGCTGGTATCTGGTGAGCGGCACGCCAAGCTTTTTCATAAGCCTTGCGTTTCCAAGGTGATAGGCTTTTCCTGCAATCTTTGCCGTGATGCCGTGGCCAGGGATTGCTCTGAAAGCCGAAGCCTTTTTGAGGGAAATGCCCTCTTTTTTTCCTTCTGCAACAATCGCTTCAGCCAAGGGATGCTCGCTTCCTTTCTCTATGGATGCTGCAATCTCAAGCACTGCCTTTCTTGCCTGTTTGCCTAAAGGGATGATGTCAGTTACTTCAGGCTTGCCCTTGGTTATTGTCCCTGTCTTATCCAGGATGACGTGCTTTATCTTATGGGCTTTTTCCAGTGCCTCACCTCCTTTGATGAGGATTCCCTCCCTTGCGCCTTTTCCCGTGCCTACCATGATTGCGGTAGGGGTGGCAAGGCCCAAAGCACAAGGGCAGGCAATGACGAGGACTGCTACGGTAGTTATAAGAGCGAAACTGAGGTCTTTATTGCCGAAAGTCATCCATCCTATGAAGGTCAGGGCTGCAATGACGAGCACTGCGGGGACAAAATAGGCTGAGACGGTATCGGCAAAGCGCTGGATAGGAGCCTTGCTTCCCTGCGCTTCCTCTATAAGCCTGATGATCTGGGCAAGTGTAGTGTTTGCTCCTACCTTTGTCGCTTTGAAGGTGAATGAGCCGTGCTTATTGATGGTTGCGCCTATCACTGCATCACCCTTTTTCTTCTCTACAGGAAGCGATTCGCCAGTAACCATGGATTCGTCTATTGCTGAATTGCCCTCAGTGATGATGCCATCAACTGGCACTTTCTCGCCTGGCTTGACGATGATAAGGTCGCCTTCCATGACCTCATCAACCGCTATATTCTCCTCCCTGCCATTGCGAATCACAAGGGCAGTCTTTGGCTTAAGGCCTATGAGGCGCTTTATGGCGTCGCTTGCCTTTCCTTTTGCTTTTGCTTCCAATAATCGGCCAAGGACGACAACAGTGATGAGGACCGCGCTTGCCTCAAAGTAAAGGTAGCCATTGCCTGAAAAAAGGGCATAGAGGCTGTAAAAGTAGGCTGCTGAAGTTCCCATCACAATCAGGGTATCCATGTTTGCTGATTTTCCTTTCAAAGCTTGCCATGCACTCTGGTACATAGGCGCAGCGACGATGAACTGAACAGGGGTGGCAAGCGTCCACATGATGAAGTCCTGATAGGGGATAGGGCTTTGCATGAAGAACATGCCAAGAATGAGGATGGGAAGGGAGAGGATGCATCCCATCGTGAACTGGAACATGAGCGCCTTTATCTCAAGCTTCTGCTTCTCCTGCTGAGCCTCTGTATTGTCCTTGCCGTCAGCAACGCCTGCACCATAGCCTTTATTTTTTATTGCTGCAATGATTCTGGGAATATCTATCTTCTTTTCATCGTATGTTATGGTCGCTTTGTTCGTTGCAATGTTGACGTTTGCCTTTGTTACGCCCTCTGCTTTGTTAA
The DNA here is from genome assembly GCA_013329175.1 of Candidatus Woesearchaeota archaeon. Taxonomy (GTDB): domain Archaea; phylum Nanobdellota; class Nanobdellia; order Woesearchaeales; family UBA11716; genus UBA11716; species UBA11716 sp9638u. Next base: position 30,035 of record DUKR01000031.1, on the reverse strand, counting down.
GCGCCCTGTTGATGACTGCCGAGCAGGATGCGCAATGCATGCCTGTGATGTTGAGTGTTGTGTGTTTCATTTTCAACGGCTCAAAAGAGACTGATTATCTCATTCCACCGCAGCCACAGCCGCTTCCGGATGCGCCGCAACTTGCAGCTCCTGCTGCTACTGATGGAGCTGTCTCCTGATATGAAGATTGCGTACCGTCAGGCTCGACAACTTCAAAGGTGCCGCGGCCCATGTTCATGGAGCAGGCGATGGTGAAGGTTCCTGCCTTGTCCGGGGTGAATTCTATGATATTGTCGCCCTCTGCTACGCGCTTTCGCACACCAAAAGAGGCAATGACAATGTCACGCAGGCACCCATTGACCGTGGCAAGATCAACCGTCATCCTGACGGGGACGCCTTTTGTAAGCGTGGATGGCTCAAGGAGATACTGATAATTTTTATAGGAAAGCGCGACTTCCTGAATACCGTTAGCTGATACTTGGCTTTTTACTGCATCTTTGACTGCGTTTCCTGTGACTGCACCTACAGTTGCTATTCCTGATGCTGTAAATGAGAAGAACAGGATAGCAGCGATGGCAAGAGTTGCGCCGCCAAAGGCGCTGTATCGTATGATTTGTTTCATTGTTTTTCACCTCAAAATGTGAGCAATGCTGATGTTGGCCCGTAGAGCATGAGCGCTCCAAGAAGGAACGCTGCAATGATGGAAAGCGACGCTACGGTAAGAAAGTCAGCAGGCTTTCGTATGATTTCCTTATTCTGCTCAACGACCTCCTCAAAGAGCAGATAGGAGAGGCCGATGATGATGACGATGTTTATGAGCATAAAGAAGGGCATGAACCAAAGCAGATGGTCTGAGAACATCATGACCGAAATCATCGGGCCCATGGTGCCGCCCATGACGCCTGCCATCATGCCTTCCATGATGCCCATGACACCGCAGCATTTGCCTGTTACTACGCCTGCTGCTGTTCCGATGAGCATGCCAATCATTGAACCTATGAAGAAGCCGTTTGTCGCACCAATTATTGCGCCAAGCATCATCCCTGTCTGCATGCCAAAGGTCATGCCGACCATCATGCCAACCATGCAGGTGAATTTTGCCCGGTAAGCTGTGTAGTGCCAGAGAGCTGCGCCTATTGCTGTGATTGCTATAAGCAGGTAGAAGAGCCACCAGCCGTAATTATGCAGGAAGTTTGGGATTCTGTTAAGAAAGCCTACATAGGCCACGATGGTTATTGCTGCCAGGAGGCCAAAGACGCCTAAGGCTGTCTCAATGCCTTCTCTCTCTGTCTGGTATTTCTCTTTGTTTTCCCTGAAGTCCCGAAAGCGCTCTTTGAAAGACTTCCTGTCAAATGGGCTTGTTGATGCCCGGAAGCCTAGTGATTTAATTTCCTTGATGACGTCATTTGCCTTCTCGGAATCTTCAAGAAGAAGGATATCTCCTGTTATGGTGTAGCCTGTTATGCCTTTGCCAGCAAGCCTGCGTCCGATAAGCCTGACACAGGAATCGCATTCGATGTCAGGGACATAGATTGTTGTTGTCATACCTGTTCCACCGTATAGCCTTCTTTTGCCATCTCTTTTTTGAATGCTGGCAGGTCTTTTTCTTCTATAGATACCTCTGCTTTGCCGGTCTTGTGGGAGATTGACTTGACGTCTGCCTTGCAGTCGCCTGCAATGTCCTTGATAAGCGCTTCACAGCTTGGGCAGTGCATGCCCTTTATGCTCAGGTTAAGTGTTTTTTTTGCCATCTGTAATCCCTCTGGGGCCTCTCTATTTTTTTTTCATTTTGTAACAGCGGGTAGTATTAATATCATTCGTATTGTAAATTGCCTTGCCAACCGTTTAAAAAGCTGAAATTTATAGTTTAAAACGTTTAGAAAGGCTTTCCCTAAATGAACCTCTGCGATTATTTTTGGATTTCACCTCCCCCTACCTAAACTATATCGTTTCATCATCAGTGAATTTGCAACAACCGATACCGAGCTGAAGGCCATAGCAGCTCCTGCAATGACTGGATTCAGGAGGAACCCAGTGAAGGGATAGAGGATGCCTGCTGCAACTGGTATGCCTAATATATTGTAGATGAAGGCCCAGAAGAGATTCTGCTTGATTTTCTTGAGAGTGTAGCGGCTGAGGTTGATAGCGGAAACTACGTCGGACAGTTCATTCTTCACGAGAACGATGTCGCCTGACTCAATAGCAACATCAGTTCCCGAGCCAATTGCAATTCCCACATCTGCCTGCGTCAATGCGGGAGCATCGTTGATGCCGTCGCCAACCATTGCTACAACCTCGCCTTTCTCCTGAAGCTTTTTGACCTCCTCTTCCTTGTCCTGAGGCATGACTTCTGCAAGGACATTCTGGATGCCTGCCTGACGTGCTATTGCCCTGGCAGTAGTCTCATTGTCGCCGGTGAGCATGTAGGTTGCAATGCCCATTGCCTGAAGATTCGCTATAGCTTTTGCTGACTGCTCTTTGATAGTGTCAGCGACTGCAATGACGCCTGCTGCTTTGCCATTGACTGCTATGAGCATTGCGGTCTTTCCTTCACGCTCCAGCCCTGCAAGCTGCCCTTTGATGCCATCTATGGGAACGCCCTTTGTCTGCATGAGCTTCCTGTTGCCAAGCAGGATTGTGGCTCTCCCTGATGCTGCTTCAATACCCTGGCCAGCAACAGCATTGAATGATGAAGGGTTAGGAACATCCAGCTTGAGGAGCTTTGCTTTTGCAAGAATCGCTTCGGCCAGAGGATGCTCTGACTTCTTTTCGGCGATTGCCGCAAGCCTGAGCAATTCCTTTTCATCAAGCCTTCCTGTCCCTGCCCTGACGATGTCAGTCACTTCGGGTTTCCCTTTGGTGATCGTCCCGGTCTTATCAAATATGACTACCGAGAGCTTTCCTGTCTTCTGAAGGGCCTCAGCACTCTTGATGAGGATGCCATGCTCTGCTCCTTTGCCTGTGCCCATCATGACGGCAGTGGGTGTTGCAAGGCCAAGAGCGCAGGGGCAGGCGATAATCAGGACAGCGATAAGTATAGTGAAAGAGAACAAAAAGCCCATGCCCAGAAGATACCAGGTGATCGCTGCAATGATGCCTATGCCAACGACGACAGGGACAAAATAGGCTGAGATGGTATCGGCAAGCTTCTGGATGGGAGCCTTACTTGCCTGCGCATCCTCGACCAATTTGATGATTTGGGCAAGCATGGTGTCTTTTCCTATCTTTGTCGCCCTAAAGGTGAATGCCCCTGTCCTGTTGATAGTTACACCGATGACCTTGCTTCCCTTTGTCTTTTCGACAGGGATACTTTCGCCTGACACCATGCTCTCGTCAACTGACGAATGGCCAGAAAGCACAACGCCATCAACCGGAATCTTCTGCCCTGGTTTGACAACGACATCATCGCCGACAATGACAGCGTCAATTTGCACTTCCTGCTCTTTTCCATCCCTGATGACGATGGCAGTTTTTGCCGCAAGACCCATGAGCTTTTTAATGGCCTCAGATGTCCTGCCTTTAACGACTGCCTCAAAGTATCTGCCAAGCAGGATGAAGACGATAAGAAGACCGGCAACTTCAAAGTAGATATCCTCTTTCCCAAAGAGGGTGCTTCCTGAAAGGATGAAAGCTGATGCTATGAGGCTGTAGGCGTAGGCAGCGCCTGTTCCAATAGCGATGAGGGTGTCCATGTTTGCTGTCTTTGCCTTGATGAGGGAACGAAACCCCTTAGTGAAGAGCTGATAGCCAAGGAGCATGATGGGCGTTGTAAAGAGGAACTGGATGATAGCCAGAAGGGATATGTCTTCAATGGTGGGAAGGCCAATATGGCGAGCCATCGCAAGATAGAGAAGGGGAAGGCCAAGCACTGCTGAGATAAAGGTCTTTTTCTTCAGGCTCTGAATCTCTTTTTTGCGGTCTTCCTTTTCCCGGTCAGCAATGCCAGTGCTTTCCTCATAGGTATCGTATCCAGCGTCATTGATTATCTGCCTGATGCGCTCTGCAGTAACTATTTTGGGGTTGAATGTAATTGCTGCCTTTTCATTTGCTGAAAGCTTTTTGTCAATGATGCCCTCAAGCCTGTCGAGGGCAGAGCCTACGATGTGGACGCAGTGCGAGTTGTCCATACCCCTCACTTTGAGTGCGAGAGTCACTTTATTGCTAGGGTATTTAGCCACTGTGCACTTCTTTTATTGCCACCATACTCAGTGGCACTTCTCCTGCTCTTTGCTGTTTTTATTCATGCCTGCTTCTTCTTCCTTATGGCAGCCCTTTATCATGAAGACGTGCATGAGCATGCAGCCGATGAGAGCTGCCCAGGCAAGATAGCTCCTGTTGAGGCCAAAGGCATAGACAGCAAGGGCTGCGATGAGTATCGGAGCTATGCAGCAAAGTGCCATCAGCAGCAGGTGATTGCTGTGGTTATGGCTTTTTTTTACGGCAACAGTTTTCTTCATTGCATTCACACTCCTCAAGCATGGTGCAAAGGCGCACGGTCATGCGTTTTTCTTTTTCTCCTTTGGTGATGGTGCATCCATCAGGCTTTTGCATTGGGTAGTCGTCTCCTGATTTTCTGCTTCAGCAGTGAAGGGAAAAACATTGGCGTTTTCCTCTGGTAAGCTGAGTATCTGGCAGGAAAACGCAGCATCACCTCTTTTTCCTCACGAAGCGCAAGCCTGTAGTACATCACCACAAGAAAAGGGTACATGATGAGGGTAATTAACGTAGGCCACTGGATGATGAATGCAGTAATGATAATGAAAATCCCTGTATACTGAGGATGCCTGATTTTTGCGTAGATGCCTGTGGTCACCATGCTTCCTTTGGCATGATAGACTGCCTTCCATCCCTTGATGATGAGGCCTATTCCTATGAGCAGCATGATGGTGCTTACTGCCATCACGAATATCCACCCATAGAGGATGGGGATGCCGATAAACGTGAATGCATAGGCAAGGAGATGGCCATACTGGTGGGTGAAGGGGATCTGCACGCCAAAAAACGAGGAGAGAAGGTAAATTGTCAGCGGAATGCCATACATCTCGGCAAAGAGTGCCGTAAAGAAGGCAAGCAGCACTCCTCCAGTCCGCTTCTCAAACCTGGTCCTTAAGGGAATGTATTTTGTGATGAAGAAGAGGGCAAGAGCTATCAGGCTAACCACAATAATCCAGTTTCCGTAGGCATAGTCGTCGCTGAGCATGGTACCCTCGTCACTCCTGCATTGCCCTTATAGCAAAGTGCAGTAATAGCAGAAAACATTAATTATCGAACATTTGTGTTTTCTGCTAGTATAGCAAAGTGCATATCTAAAAGTTTCATTATTACTGCACTTTGCTATAATAATGAGACTTTCAATTACTTTCTTTTCTTCTCTCTTGCTATCAGCCTGTACGTCCACCAGAAGATGGCGCCAAAAACCAATGCTGCAAGAGCAAGGTACACAAGCTGCAGAAGCGGATACCACAAGCTGTAGCCGTACATCATGGAGCCTCCATTCATCATCGAACCCATGCCGCTGTATCCCTGTTGGACACCAGGATATGCACCGTACTGGCTTATCATGCCATATCCACTGTCTCCTGCTGCCGGGTAGTTTTGCCCCATCATTGCAGAACCCATCATCCCTACACGGTTTCCTCCATAGCCGCTATACATCATGCCAGTGCCCATTGCCTGCGCATCTCCACAATAGTATGATCGTGCCATGTTGATATGGACAAGCCGAAGCCTTTCAGAACCCTCGCCGCCCATCATAGCATCCATCGCTTCATGGGCTTCTCCGGGATGCATCTGCTCCATCACGTAGTCGCCAATCAATTCCAGTTGCTCATCGGTAAGGCTTGAGCAGGTGGCCTTTGCGTTAATCAGTGCCTCAGCCTGCTCAAAGGAGCCGTGCATCCCATCGCTCTCTATAGCAAGCGTAATGCCTGCAAAGAGCATCGTTAGTGCAAGTAATGCCATTATTTTTTTTGTTGTGTTCATCATGGTCGCATCACCAGTGTCCTTTTTTGCTATTGATAAACTGATGCCGCAAACTTGCCAATAACGCCCTGCTACCACTCTTTGCAGCAGTTGATGATATTTTTCATCATTTCCGAGAGCTTTCCTGTTCTGGTATGCTCTTTCTGAAGCGCTTCCTGATTCATGTCTTTGGCTTCTATCATCCCAAGATTAATGCAAAAAAACATGGACCACAGGTCAAAGCCTGATTGAAAAAATGGCATTGCTGCATCTTTTCCCTTTACCGACAATTCTTTTGTGCCTACTTCAAATAAGCGCATGCTTGCTGCAAGGAGATGCTTACTTATGCACCATTCCTCACCCTTTGGATCCCTGACAATCTTTTTGAGGAATTGAATGCGCTTCTTTCTTACTTCATCAAGCAACTCAAGGTACGAGCCGTTGCCTGTCTTCATTGCGGTGAAATAGAAATGCTCCTCAAGGCTGATAAGGTTCATAATAGCAATGCTTAAGTCTTCGTCGCGGGAAAGGTCTGCTTCATTTGTTTTTGACTTCTTTAGCTTTTCCATCCATTCCTGCAGTTCCCTAGCTGCGCCGTTTGTTCCCATATTATGCCACCACCTGCATGATGATACCTGCAATGAAAAGCAAGCCAAAGGTTAAGCTGATACCTTGATACGGAATGAGATTCCCCTTGCGCAGAGCAGTGAGCTTTGCGGAAAGCCAGGGTGTGATGCAGACGATGATGCCACCAACTATGCTTCCGAGCAAAAAGACGTCAATGGCGTAGGTTGTGCCATAGGTGCCAAGCCACGAAAGGTAGAGGGGATGATAATCTTTCAGCAGAGGAATGAGCGGCAGAACGGTCAGGAGGTATGATGCCAAAATTATTGCTGGCATCTGGTAGGGGATGACCTTCTTTTTAATGAGCCTTGCCATCCACCAGCCCGTGGAGACAGCAAATGCTCCGATGAATACGCCTATCACTGACTTGCTGACGCCAAGCCATGCTGCGCTTCCGGCTAGTGCGCCTGCGCCTATAGTGCAAAGGGGGCAATGGGCATCTGCTATCCTTGCGAACAGCAGGGAGGCCATTGCCAGTACAAAAAGAGGCTTGAGCTTCATCCTCATACCTTCATGAACACGTCATAGCTTCCGTCGTTGTTGAGCGCATAGATGGTCCATTCGCCAGTTTTAGAGCCAGGCATACCTGGAGAGCCTGATGGCATTCCCGGCAACGCTATGCCTTTGATGTCAGGCCTTTCAGAAAGCAACTTTTCTACCGCTTCACTTGGGATATGTCCTTCAACAACATAATCGCCTACCACAGTTGTGTGGCAACTCTGCAATGCAGCAGGGACGCCGTACTGCTCCTTTATTGCTGTGGTGTCCCTGACAGTATTGATGGTTACGTTATAGCCTTCCCTATCCATGTATTTAGTGTACACTCCGCAGCAGCCGCAGGAGTCTGATTTGAAAATGGTAATCGCGGTGCCTGATGATTTCCCCGCTACGCTTGCGCCTGTGTTGGTGCCTGATTGCGCACAGCCGGCAAGGATGAGAATGCCCGCTGCAAGCAGGGCAGTTAACAGTATTGTTCGTTTCATTGTTCTTGTTCCTCTCTCTTTTGGGAGTCTTCTTTATGTTCCATCCCATCTGAAAGATCGCGTTGCAACCTTTGGGATGCCTGTGATAATGACAATGAATGCGTCAGTTTTAGCTGAGCCGATATCAAATGTAAGAGTGCCTGAGGCATGATGGCTGGAAAGAGTTGGCGCGTCAATAGGCCTGAACTGCTTTGTTCCTATCTGCAATGCGGTTATCTCCTTCAGGTCAAACTGCGAGAGGTCAACAGAATGGGTGTTTGCTGCTATGTCAATAGCAAGCCTTCCGCCTTGCGGCTCATGAGGGCTGAGTTCTATCTGCACTTCGCCTTCTCCTGTGCTTCCTGTAGAGACTGCCTGGTAGGGGGAATCTTCTCCTGTTATTGGGACAGTCTGGATGTACTTGTCTTTCTGCATTATGCCCTGCCCAATGACGCTGTAGCCAGTGTACGCGAGGACGATGATTGCGAGAGCGACAATCCCGTAGAGCAGGTATGTTTCCTTGTTGTTATCCATGATGGTGCCTCCTGCATTTTTTCTTGTCAAGCTTTTCCCTGATGAAGAGCGTCAGGCCAAAGATTGCGGCCATCCCTCCGATAATCCAGAATAAGGGCTGGAAGCTGCTGACTTTTGGGAAGGGAATGCCAGCAATAATGAGTCCTGTGTTGAGCAGGATAAGATTCTTTGATATGCACTTTTTTGTAACATACAAATAAGAGGTAACTCCCAGAAGGATGACTGCTATGCTCCATAGCGGAATGGCAATCTTATTGAGGAAAAGCAAGGGCATACCTGTGATGGTGATGCCAATGATGCCAAGTAGTGCGATAAGCCCAAGGCAGATGCTGTGGCAGACCTGCCAGGAGCCCATAATGCTTGCAGCGCCCGATATGCTGCCTGTTGCGGTTGCGAGCTTTTCCTTGAGATGTGCATCTGCCATTGTAGATACTCTTTAGAGCTTGTCTATTATTGTTTTGAGCTGCACTTCAACTTCTGCTGCAACTTCCCTGAGTTTGGGATTATCAATCATCCCCATCGCTGTTGTCGGGAGGATGCAGGAGGCTGTCACCTTGCTATCCTTCTCAGAGATGACAATGTTGCAGGGAAACATAAGGCCGATGTCCCGCTCAGCACAAATTGCCCTGTACGCCAAAGGAGGGTTACAGGCTCCAAGTATGACATACCTGCCGATGTTTGCGCCGACTTTTTCTTTGAGCTTTGCCGCGACGTCTATCTCGCACAGGACGCCAAAGCCATTTGCCTGCAACTCAGTTCTTGCTTTGTCCAGTGCTTCAGTAAAAGGGATGCTGAGTGCTCTTTTGTATCCGTACGCTGTTTTTGGTGCCATGCTATGGGCAATGGCGTACCCAATATAAATACTGGAAGAAATAATAGGGAAAGAATGGGGAAAAAGGATGACTATGATTTCCGAAGGACAGGGAGCAGGGGCGTGTTTTTGTTTCTTTTTCTGAAAAAATATTATATGAGAGAGGGTGTCGTTACATTTATATAGGAGTTACATTTAAGATTATATATACATACATGGGTTGGTGGTTATGGCAAAAAAGACAGTATCGTTAAGCGTTGAAGAAGAAGTTTACGAAGAATACAGAAGATACTGTGAGCAGAAGGGCTTCATCTTATCAAAACAGTTTGAAAATTTTATGGTTGAGGAATTAAAGAGGAACAAATCAAGGTCTTAAATTATGGCAAAAAAAGATTATTCCAATTGGTCAAAAGAAGAATTGGTTAGAGAGTTAAAGAAAGTTGAAAAAAGAAAGAAATATGGAATAGTCTGGGAAGAAAAGCCTGAAACTGTTGCAAAAAGATGCGAAACAGAATTGCCTATTCTAGAAGAAGATACAAAAAAGGAAATTAAAACGGATGACAAAAAGCAAGTAAATATTTTGATAGAGGGCGATAATTATCACGCTCTTTCAGTTTTGAATTATACGCATAAGGGGACTGTTGATGTTATCTACATTGATCCGCCGTATAATCGTGGCTCTGGAGACAATTTCGTTTATAACGATAAAATAATTGACAGAGAGGATACTTACAGACATAGTAAATGGCTTTCATTCATGTCTAAGAGATTGAAATTAGCAAAAAATTTAATGTCGATAAGAGGAATGATTTTTATTTCTATTGATGATACTGAAGTTGCACAATTAAAATTATTATGTGATGATATCTTTGGTGAAGAAAATTTTGTTATTGATATTATTTGGAATTCAAGAAAATCAGTTTCAAGCGATACAATTGTTTCTCTGAATCACAATCACACATTATTCTATGCAAAAAGCATGAAGTGGTTACAAAAACATAAGCATGAATTTAGATTAAAAGGCGTAAATAATGGTAAATTTCTTAATTCCGATAATGATCCAAGAGGTCCATGGACTGCTGATCCATTTGATGCTCCAGAAATACGACCAAATTTAGAATATCCAATAAAAAATCCTAAAACAGGAAAAATTTTTATGCCTCCTAAAGGTAGGCATTGGAGAACAACAGAGGAAGAATATAAAAAATATTTTGCAGAGGGTAGAATAATATTTGGAAAATCTGGAAATTCAAAACCACAACTAAAACGCTATTTAACTGATGCGGAGGGTAAAGGGTTAGCCCCAAAATCAATTTGGGATGACGTTGGGACAACTACTAATGGAACTCAGGAATTAGAAAAATTGTTAGGTGCTAAAAAATTTAATAATCCGAAACCTGTTTCACTAATTAAAAGAATAGTAGAATTATCATCAACAAAAAAGAGTATTATTCTTGATTTTTTTGCGGGTTCGGGTACTACTGGGCAAGCTGTAACAGAGTACAATTTGGAGGATAATGGATTTAGAAAGTTTATACTCTGTACAAACAATGAAAACAATAACGGTTCAGGTGATAAAATTGCCGAGGATATATGCTATCCTCGTGTTAAAAAGGTAATTCAAAATTTAGAAAAAGAATCTAAAGGTAAGTTAGTAAGTAATATGCCCGGCGGTTTGAAGTATTATAAAACCGGCTTCGTTGATGCTGAACAAACCGATACTAATAAGCATAAAATGGTTGATAAATCAACAGAAATGCTTTGCTTAAAAGAAGATTGTTTTGATGAGGTTATGGATGGCAAGAATTTCAAAATTTTCAAGAATGGTCAAGACAAACATTTAGGAATAATTTACGATGATGAGGGCATTGAGCCATTCAAAAAAGAAGCTAAAAAATTAAAAAAGCAGTTTGTCGTTTATGTTTTCTCTCTTGATGAAAGTGCAAGAGAAGATGAATTTGAGGATGTCGCTGATCTGGTTGAATTAAGGCCAATTCCAGCAGTCATATTAAACGTTTACAAGAGGATATTCAAATGATAGACTTACGAGATTATCAGAAAAAGGCAGTTGAAAGTCTTAAAGCAAAAGTCCAGAATGTTCTGAATACGCCGGACAATGAAGTTGTAATTTTCCAAGCACCGACAGGAAGCGGTAAAACAGTTATGGTTTCTGAGATGCTTAAACAATTGGTCAAGGAGAACCATACAAAATACTCTTTCGTCTGGGTTTCTGTCAGAATGTTACACGAACAAAGCAAAGAGAAATTAGAGAAATATTACGAAGATGACCGGTTAATCCAATGCTCTTATTTTGAAGATTTGGAAGACAGACAGATAGGGGAAAATGAGATTTTGTTCATAAATTGGCATAGCATAAACAAGAAAGACATTAACATTTATGTCCGAGAGAATGAGCAGGACAATAATCTCAATGCCCTAATACAGAATACAAAGGAAGAAGGAAGGCAAATAATCCTAATCATTGATGAAAGCCATCATACAGCGAGTTCTGAAAAATCAAAAGAATTGATTGAGACAATCGGGCCCAAAGTTACGATTGAAGTATCAGCTACTCCCCACTTAAAAGAGAACGTTTCTGAGATTGAAAAAGTGCATATTTCACAGGTAAAAGCTGAAGAAATGATTAAGTCAGAGATAGCTGTTAATCCCGAATTTCTGGAAATAAAAACAGGTACGAAAAGCTCAGATGAGCTGATTATAGAGCAAGCGTTAAAGAAAAGGCAGGAAGTAGCCAAACTTTACGAGAAAGAAGGCTCAAACATAAACCCTCTTGTGCTTATCCAACTGCCAGACAAAAAGAGTAATCTCATTAACAAAAAAGATGATGTTGTAAAAATTCTAAAGGACAAATTCAAGATAACTGAAGAAAACGGAAAGCTGGCAGTGTGGCTTTCAGAAGAAAAAACCGACAATCTGGCAAATGTTGACAAAAACGACAATGAAGTAGACGTTTTGGTTTTCAAACAGGCTATTGCTTTAGGTTGGGATTGCCCAAGAGCGCAAATTCTCGTTATTTTCAGAGAATCAAAAAGCTTCACTTTTACCATTCAGACCATTGGCAGAATTATGAGAATGCCTGAATTGAAGTATTATAATGAAGAAGATTTGAATAAAGGTTATGTCTTTACAAACCTGCCGAATATTGAGATTACAGAAGATTATGCAAAGGATTACGTTACTGTTTATGAAGCAAAAAGGGACAGCAAACTCTACAAAGACATCTATCTGCCCTCAATTTTCCTGAAAAGACAAAGAGAACGAACAAGACTATCGGGAAAGTTTGGCGATATTTTTATGAAAGTGGCAGAAGAAACCAAACTCCAGAAGAAAATTACTGCCCAGCCATCACGAATAGTAAGCCCGATAATCGCAGATGGCAAAATTGTAAACATTGACCAATTAGGAGAAATTGAAAGAAAAGGGCAAATTGAAGTCCAGCTAAATCTTGCAGAATTACAGCAGTTATTTGATAAATTCATTGCTGATAACTGCACACCATACGCACCATCAGATTCAAGCGATAGGATGAAAACAGCACTTTACAACTTTTTCACAGAAAAATACAAGCTCAGAAAGTTTGATCCGCAAGCCCAAAGAATAGTTTTAGGAAAGGAAAACGTGCAGGCATTCGTAGATGCCATCAACATAGCAAAAGAACGCTACAAAAAAGAAGTCGTTGAACAACTCAACGAAAAGAGAGAGAAGAAAGAGATACCAAAATGGGAAATTCCTGTTATTATCAGCTACAACAGCAGATACAGCAAAGAAGAACAGCCAACCTCAATAATGAAGCCATTTTACACAAAGAAACCAAGCGAGCCGGAAAGAAGATTTATAGAATTGCTCAACAAATCAAAAAAAGCAAAATGGTGGTTCAAGAACGGCGAAGCAGAAGCAAAATATTTCGCAGTGCCATATACAGATGAGAATGGAATTGAGAGAGCTTTCTATGTTGACTTCATCGTGCTGTTTACAGACGGCTCTACCGGTCTCTTTGACACAAAAAGCGGAATGACAGCAAAAGAAGCAGGGCCAAGAGCCGAAGGATTACAAAAATACCTCAAGAAAAACAAAGATAAGAAAGTCTGGGGCGGTATTGCTATTTTTGTAAACGGAACATGGCGTTACAATGACAATGACAAAGAGAAATACGAATACAATCCTAATGACTTGTCAAGTTGGAAAATTATAGAGATCTGATGTATTCCTTAGTGTCCTAATATCGTTCTCAGAGCCCTCCATTCTCCTCAAGGAAATAGTGGGTAGAACGATTTAAGGACATGAGGTGTTTTTGAGGTGCCATGCTTTATTGATATCCATCAGCTCAGCTCATAGCTTTTATCAACCTTCATCTTGACGTGCTGGATCAACGGCGCATTCTCATCGCTTTGCATGCAGGTAAATACCGCTGAGCAGTCAAGAATGGAGAGAGTGCCTAAAAGCGTCGTGACAAAATGCACGATTTCATCAAAATTTTTATATGTCGTCAGTGAGGAAAGGGAATCAAATATCACGATGTCTATGCCTTTTTCTTTTACGGTTTTTATTATCCCCGCATACAGCGACTGAACATCATCTGCAGTGGGCAGAAACAAGCAATGCTCAACAGGAGCTGGCTCAGTGACCGTAGCGGTTATCGTATCGATAAAATAGAATTTTCCTATATCAACAGCATCACTACTGCACTGGGCAATCAGGCTTTTGTACGTCTTGTTCAGGGAGACATACAGTATCTTGTTATTCACCCTCTCAGCGTCCTTGACTATCTCATACAACTTTCCCTGATAGAGGTAATTTGAGACAATCGCAAGTATATTGACCATTCTGAAAGTCACTCTTTCATAAGCGTAACGTCACCAACCCGCATCTTCAGCTGCTTGATTGCCGGCTTTTCGGAATCGTCAGACAGGCACAGCAGGGTGGCTTTTACCCCTGACTCCTCCAGAAAAGGCAGGACATAATTGGTAAAATCAAGCACCTCATCATCTTTTTTATAGACCAGAAGGGACGACAGCGAGTCAAAAATAACCAATGTTATCCTGTTCTTTTTGATGACGCCAAGAAGCGTGCTCCCCAGGTCATTCAGGTTCAATGAATCCAGAAAAATGCACTGCTTGGCAGCAGCTGTCTTAAAGACGGTTGGAGATATCACGTCAATGAAAAAGAATTTTTTTTTCTCAATGCTGCTCTTCTTCAAAGCCTGTAGCATTGACTTATAGGTCTTGTTCAGCGACACATAGCAGACGTTTTCATTGCTTTCTGCAGCTTTTTTGGCAAACCCAATCACTGATGCATGATAGATCTGCGGTGAGATGATGACCAACTCGGTTTCCATAGTGTCCGCCTAAAGCTGCCTTTTGATGCTTTCCATCAGCTCATGTACTTTGAATGGCTTGGTGACATAGTCCACGATGTTATGCTCACTCATCAGCGCTTTTTTCTCCTCATCTGCAAAGCGAACGACTGTTACGAGGATGACCTTCAGATTTCCAAGATTCTTTTCCTTAAGACCGTTGAGTATCTGTTTTGTGGTAAGTCCTGGCATCATCACGTCAAGCAATGCCAGGTCAGGCTTTGCATCGCTCACCTTGCTGAGAAATTCCTCGCCATTACCTGCCGTAACTGCGGTGTGCCCCATCTTCACGACTATCTTTACCAATGTGTCCACTATGTCCTTGTGGTCATCAACTATAATAATGGTAGCCATTGTTTTCACCCCTGATTCCTGCTTTGCCGCAGTATTTTGTTGAAAGAATGCAAAAAGCTCCTCTGCATATCACTATGCAATCATTACTTCCGCTTCCCTGATGATTTCCCTGATTTTAAACGGCTTCTGGATGAATCCGTCAGCATCAGTTATATCTACCTCAGCCTTTGGCTTGATGGTCACATACACTATTTTTATTTTGCTGTCATAGGTCTTTCGCAGTTCTTTTGCTATTGCATCGCCGCTCATTCCAGGCAGCATAATGTCAAGGAAAATCAGCCTGAAACGGCCATTCTCTACCTTTTGCAGGCATTCATTCCCATCATACGCAGTTTCGACATCATAGCCGTGCTTTTTCAGCACCGTGCTGATGGTCCCTGCAACATCTCTCTGGTCATCCACTACCAATATGCTCTTGCTGATGGTTATCCTCTCCTGTTATATATCCTTTTTCCTCAAGATCTTTTAATGAAAGGTCATACCTCAGTTTGCCTTTTGTATCTATGACATTACCACCCAAAAGCTCTTTTTCCTTGCCCTGCACTATGCGGTATCCTTTTTTCTTTATGTCTTCCATAAACCTATTTAAGGCTTCCTCTTCACTATAGTTAAACAGCTCTACCTCCCCTTTCATTGCGCTGAGTTTATAGGGTATGGTAAACTGGAAAACTGAGCCTTTGCCTATTTCAGACTCAGCCCATATCCTTCCATTGTGGTTTGCGATGATTCCCTTGCATATAGCAAGACCTAAACCGCTTCCCTCATAATTGCGGGACATGCTGGAGTCCACCTGAACAAACGGCCTGAAAATTTTCTCCTGGTCCTCCTTAAGTATCCCTATGCCCGTATCGCTGACTTTCATGAGGGCATAGTCGCCCTGGTTGATTGCTTCAACTGTTATTTCCCCGCCAGAATCCGTGAATTTTATGGCATTGTTGACCAGGTTTCTTGCAACCTGTGCAATCCTGTCATGGTCAAACACGCATTCAGGGATGGCATCTGCCTTCAGCGTTAGAGAGATATTCCTCTCATTTGCCTTGATCTTCATCGTCTCAACGACATCCTGCAATACTGCAACAAGGCTCCCTTTTTTCATGAGAAACTTCATGTTGCCTGATTCAAGCTTGGAGATGTCGAGAATGTCGCTGATAAGATGGTCAAGATGGGTGATGTTTCGCTGAACCAATTCAAGGCTCTTCTTCTGCTCGTCAGTCAGCTTTCCGAAGAATTCCCCAAGAAGCATCTCCACTTCACTGCTCATAGGCGTAATGGGAGTTCTCAGCTCATGGGAAGTGACGCTGAGGAACTCAGTCTTGATTTTCTCAAGCCGCTTCTGCTTTTCCATCGCTTCTGTGAGGTCATCCATCATATTGAGGGTGGCCCGCTTTGCTTTTTCGGCTTCTTCCGCAGTTTTCCTTGCTTCCTTTGTTCCCTCTTCTATTTTATTCTGAAGACCCTTATTGAGGGCATCCAGCTCCTTTCGTGACGCATCCAGCGCCACAACCATTTTTTTGAAGTCAGCTGCAAGAAGCCCCAGCTCATCATGTGATTCTACAGGCATCTTTACTGAAAGGTTGCCTTTTGCAACCTGCTCTGTTGCTTTTCTCAGTCTTCTAATAGGCGTTGAAACGATGGCATATAGATAGAGGCAGATAACCACCACCACCAAAACTGACATGCCTGCAATGATTACAAGGATTGCGCGAAGCCTGTAGATAGGCTGCAGTGCATGCTCTTTTTCGTGCTCAATGACGAGGATCCATCCATTGCCCGCATACTCTCCAGAACCTCTGGAATGGGCATAGGAAATAAATTCATCGCCTTCCCTCTCATCGCTGCTTTTTGCCGTGAAGAAGCCTGCTGTGGCCGCCGAAAGCCTGGGAAGAAGCCTGCCAGAAGCGAATGCTTCCATGACCTCATAATCATCAGTTGCAGTGATGGTCCTTCCCTCCCTGTCAAGAAGCCGAAAATCCATCTCCTCGTTGTGCTCAGCTAGATGCACAACCGTTGCAATGTCTACTATCTCTCTTATGTTCAACACCGCCTTGAAGACTCCTGCAAAATTGCCTTCGGTATCTTCCATTCTCACGGCAATATCAAGCGAGTACACCCCTGCGCTTTCGTCATAGTTGAAGTCTGAAACGTACTTCCCTGCTTCTTTTGCCTTTTGCCACCATTCTTCATCATCCTGACGGTAGTCTGATGTCCTATTGCTGAGAGCAACGACTGCTCCGTAGGCGTTTGTAGCAAATGCCTCGGCAAAGACAGGATAGCCATACTTTTCCCTATAGAAGGCTTCAAGCAGGAACTCATCCCGTATCTCCCGGGAAAGTGGGTTCAGGATCAGTGCTTGCATAAATGGCGTCAGCTCATCACTTTTTGCAGCCCTCCATTCCCTTTCCTGCTCATCAATGTAGCCCTGCACATCATCCATCGCCGCAAAGCGTGTGTTTGATTCCCGCAAGTCAGGATCTCCCGCAACGTTAATAGCATAGGCTTCAGCTTGCTCTATTCTCTTGCTGATGCTCCGGTCTATCTTATCTATTGCCTCCTCAGCAAGCTCAATAAAACCATTCCCAATGGATTCCTTTAATGCCTGCTGGCTGAGATACATCGCAACAGTGCCGGTGAGCGCTACGAAAAGGAAGGCAATGCTAAATCCCATGAGCAGCTTATGGAGGTATTTCACGCTTTTCCTTCTAGCTCCTTTATTCGCTTCTTGAGTTCAATCATCTTCAGCTCTCTGTCAACAGCGGCCTTGTTGAACCGCTCAAGATCGTGTGTGCGCTCTTCTGCCCTTCTGATCTGCTCCTTCAGGTTCCTGTTTGTCTCGTTCAGCTCTTTGGTGCTGAGCTCAAGCGAATGCTCTATCAGGCGCCTGTCCATATCACAGTCATCGTAGGTGGTGCTGACTGCCGCAAGAAAGTGTTCCCATTCTTTTGGGATGGCATCGATAGAAAAGCCAAGGTGCTTCTTTGCCTGGCGCTTGAGTATGTTGTGCATGCTATTCCCTGAATGTCGTGATGGTCATGGTTTGATTATGCAGCCGGCATTGCTTTTTTTTCGGAGCAGTAGGGCATATTTCTCCATAAGAATAAAAACCTGTCAGTGCTGCCTGCCCACCGATAGCGCTTTGGACAGCTTCTATCTCCTCTTCAACACGCTCCTTGAGGACTAGCTTTCTGCCAATGCAACTGATCAGGAGGGCAAGCTCTGCCTTTCCTCCTGCAATAGGCTCTATGCTCATTGAGGCTGCCTTCCCTGCTCCGTCAATGAGTCGCTCAAAATTCGCTTTCATGAGGGTTGCGGGAGTCCCTTCAGGCACATCGCCTGCAAAAGTCAGGCTTTGCTCTTTTTCGTCAATTGCAAGGATGGTGCGCACCACTTCCACTTCGTTGCCTCCATCTCCATCTTTCATCCTGAGGGACAAGGGAAACAGGAGTCCTGTTCCGGGAAGGCCTGCTGCCTGCTCTCCTAGGTATTCCCTATAGAGATTCAATGCGGGTTTTCCGTCAAGCTCATACAGGATGTTGCCTTTTGATTTGGTAATTGTCCTTTCAACTCCGAAGGGGTCCCATCCTCCTAAGGAACCGTAGCCTATCTTTATCCCGCCGTACAATCCGATAAGGCCAATCTTTCCTTCTTCAGGAGGGCTGTCGATGCCTACAAGCGTCCTCTTGAAATCTGCACCGTCACCCACAAGGCCGCCTGTGACTGAGACATTTTCAGGCAGGCTCTCAAGGAGTCCAGCAACAAGCGCTGTGCCGTTTACTTTTAGCCCGTCAGAAAAGACGAGTGCATGCACAAGACCTTCTTTTTTCAGCATGCCGGCAAGTTCTTTTCCTTTCTGCTGGCTTTCTTCAGCATTGCTGATGCTTACGGAAACGCATTCCACCGTGCTTTTTTCAAACTGGATGGCAGTCACGACAAGGGTGCCGTCAGAAACAGTGGTGCCTGCAATCTCTCCTGCTGTCGAGCACACCACCAGATGGGAAGAAGGGTACAGTGATTTTATTTCGTCATATCTGGCCTTGTCTTTCAGGAGCGCTGTTGCACCAAAGGCAAGCACTAGCTGAGGCTTTGCCGTAAGCTTTTGTGAAGTAATTTCTTTCCATCCTGATTCCTTTGCCCATTGTTTTTGTTCAACTTGCATTGCTTTCACCTTTTTTTTTGCTACGTACACCAGCTTTCAGGCGTTGTGCATAGGGGCACAGGCTCTGCCTTATGCGCCGCAAAATGGCCTGGTATTCTTGCTGGGCATCTTTTATCGGGATGCTATTTATAGCTTTCGCTGTCGTAAAATGGCAAAGGCATTAGCAGGATAATCCATGAAGAATTTTATCAAAAAAAAAAGCCCGCTTAGGCATGCAATTCAGGAAGCCTGTTGATGGTTGGTGCTGAATAAAGGAATAAAAGCAAAACGATTATATATGCTGGAGGTTTGCAATGGGTTATGGGTTCAAAAGATGCTGCGCTTGTTGTTTTTCAGGACAAGAGAATCCGAAGTGCTTGGGATGAAGGGAAGTGGATGTCAAAATTAGATAGAGGGATACAATGATTGAAGCATTGAAAAAAGGCAAGCTTTCCGAGATAAAAGATGTTGAGCACAAAGAGGACTTATTGGTCTCGACAGTATTTCCTCGTGTCCTTAAATCGTTCTTGACCCACTATTCCCTTGAGGAGAATAGGATGCTCTGGGAACGATATGAGGACACTAAGGAAAAATTAAACAACCCTAATTTTAATTATGGCGAATA
The DNA here is from genome assembly GCA_013329175.1 of Candidatus Woesearchaeota archaeon. Taxonomy (GTDB): domain Archaea; phylum Nanobdellota; class Nanobdellia; order Woesearchaeales; family UBA11716; genus UBA11716; species UBA11716 sp9638u. Next base: position 10,658 of record DUKR01000031.1, on the reverse strand, counting down.
TGCCGCAATTAGAAGCAAAGCAGGATTGAACAATTTTAAGGTTAGTGTAAAAGAATGGGTTGAAAAAACAAATGCTATTGGATTGAGGGCAACTGCCGGTCGTTATGGCGGAACGTATGCCCACAAAGACATTGCTTTTGAATTTGGCATGTGGATTAGCCCGGAATTTAAGATATATCTCATCAAGGAATTCCAACGGCTGAAGGAGCAGGAAAGAGAGCTATTGGGCTGGGACATCAGGAGGAATCTTGCCAAAATCAACTATCGGATTCATACGGATGCAATAAAAGAAAATCTCATACCTGAAGAGATTACAAAAGAGCAGGCAAACTGCATCTATGCAAGCGAAGCAGATATCCTGAATGTGGCATTATTCGGGATGATTGCTAAAGAGTGGAGAGACAGCAACACCAGCAAAAACGGTAATATTAAGAGATTACGCAAACGTTTCTCAACTGGTATGCCTTTCCAATCTGGAAAACCTCAATGCCCTATTCATCAATGAAGGCATGCAGCAGGATAAAAGGCTGGTCAAATTAAACAGAATAGCGATTCAGCAAATGAGATTGCTTACAGAAGACAAGGCGGCCAAAAGGCTGGAATTGAAAAGGCAGTCCAGATAAAAATGAAACCATAACTCATTTCCAAGCTAAGGGACGCTATCTATCACCTTATGAGGAGGCATAGAATGAAAACCAGCAAAGATATGCTTGATTTTTTCGACAAACATTACGACATGGCCAATCTGATGGAGCTAAAGACGAAAGACTTCACCCCTGTAGTTGACGCTCTTGAGCTTTTGCTCAAACAGATGAGCACCACTAGAGAAATCTCTGAAGAAATCAAGAAAGAATTAGGCGAATGCAGTGAGAAAGCATTTACAAAAGCTGTGAAAGAAAGGCTCGAGCCAAAACTCAGAGGATTTAAAAAAGCGTATAAAAAAATGGATGACACCGGCTTTCATGAGTTCCTATTCCTGCTTCCCGACAGAAAAGGAAGGATATTTTTTGAACTGATGGAGCGACTAGAAGATGCAGGGGAACTGCCATTTAACGACAAGTCCAAAAGAAGCAGGATTGATGCTGTTACGGAGGATTTGAAAAAATATATTGAGGAAATCAAAGCAATAAGCAAGCCCTTCGTCCCAGCACCAATTGACAAGAAACAGACAATCATCTTTAAAGTCAAATTCAAGTATCGAAAAAGCACATGGAGAACAATTGAGCTGAAGGCATCGCAGACTCTGGAAGACCTGCATGATGCTATCCAAGATGCCCTTGACTGGGATGATGACCACCTGTATTCTTTTTACATGGACAACAAGTTTTATAGCAAGGATCCCGATGCTGAATTTACCTGCCCTTATGAACCTGAAGGAAGAAAGACTGCTGATATCGAGGCTGGAGCTTTTGCATTCAGGAAAGGGCAGAAATTTGCTTACCTGTTTGATTTTGGGGATGACCACAGGTTTGAGATAGAGGTAATCGATTTTGGAGAAGTAGAGAAGGGAAAGAAATATCCTGTTTTGCTCGACTCTAAAGGAGACTCTCCTGAACAATATCCTGACTGGGAGGAATGATAAAGCCACCCAAAAAAGGGAGACGGAAAAATGAAACTCAGCATACCATTTGATGACATCAAAGAAGCAATAGAATTAGCATCCTCTGAGCATCATTACCTGATAGACAAGAAGAACCAGTGCATTGTCTTTATCAGCGACTATGAGAATGATTATGAAAAGAAGCTTGAAGAAACGGATAATGACAATTTCATCGCATTTCAGCCAAGAATGCCACAAGATGACATCAACATTATGCAATCATTTGCCTATGGGCTCAGGGACTTTAATCTTGCACAGGAATTTGACAGAAGCCTGAAGGGAAGAAAGCCATTCCTGAATTTTAAGGCGCTGCTTGAACTGCACCCTGAGCTGAGGGAACAATGGCTTGCCCATAGGGATAAAGAGATTACTGATGAGGCTATGGACTTCCTGTTTGAGCATGATATCGAGCTTGAAGACAAAAGCTTCATGCCAGTAATTGAGATAAGGGAAGTGAAGCCAGGTGATGTGAAACTGCCTGATGGATGGGATACATTTGGGCCTGTTGCCTGCCTAAAGTGCGACAACAAAAAAGGGATAAGGACCAGATATTTTGAATTGAATACTTCTCCTGAGAATATGCTCATTGATAAGGAAATCAAAAAAATCATGCTGGAGAGATATGGGGTGGAAAACTATGGCCATATCGGGGGCGGTGAAAGGGATATCCTGACCATTTCTGAATGCCCAAAATGCAAAAGCACAGACATTTTTGAGGATTTTTGAGAGCTGGAGATGAAAGAGATAAGGCTATCTCACCCACCAAGCGCCCTTCTTCCCTTTGCAGTCAGCGATAATGACTTGTATCTTCCCTTCTGGTCAACAGTGACTAGTCCCAAATCATAGAGGCGTCTGATTCTGGCTCTTGTGGTGGGCTTGGTGATATTCTGGCTTGCCGAGATGTCCCGAAAAGAGATCATTTTGTGCTCAGCGTTGCGCTCATTGATGAGAGAAAGGATGGCAAGCTCCTGCCCGGTGAGATGGAGGCTTCTTGCCAGCTCCTTGTGATAGAGGTCAACTGCCTCTGTGCGAAGGGAAGCGAGTGCCTGTTGCGTAATAGATTCGGGATTGATGCCAAGAATGAGGACTGCCTGCTTTCCTGTTATCGCATCCTTGAGATTTCTAACCATACCAAGGGTCTCCTGCTCCCCATGCTCAGCGATAAGATATTCAAGCCGGTCTATCAGTACTGCGCTCTTTCCTCCTTTCTCGATAAACTCTCTGATGAGTGCAAGGAGCTTTTTTGGATCAGTTTCAGAAGGATACTGTTCACTTTTTGCCTTGCTGAGCCAGAGGAAGGGAGTATTTTTGAGGTGATAGCGCTCCTGAACTGATGAAGGGTTTTCCCTTGTCAGGGCAAAGCCAGCATTGCCTTCCTGAAGGAGTCCTGCAAATAATTCGTAGGCCTGATTCTCGCTGTCATCTGCTATAAGATAGACCTTTCCTGAAACCAAAGAGAAGGCAGGCTTTGCATAGGGCTTGTCAGTCTCATGGCTGATATTGATGCCTAGCTCTTCAAGGGTGACATGCACCTGCGAGAGCTTTTCTTCAGCAGTTTCCTTTGACCGATAGAGAGAAAGCAGAAGCACAAAAACCCCTGCCATGAGAAGGACGATGATAATGAGACTTGCGATGTGCCCAGCCTGAGCTTCCCGAATGTCCTTGTTGTGGTAGGAGAGAGGGGTAATGACTGCAAGCTTCCATGTCTCTCCACCGAGAATGATGCTTTCACTGGTGATGATTGCTTTTCCCATAACAGGTAGCTTTGCAAGAGCATATTTTTTTTCCTCCGACAGTGGAGAGGCACGCACAATGGGATTAATCAGGTCCTGCCCAATACCATCGCTTTGGAGAAGCACCTGACCGTCTCCTTCATGCATAAGTATAAAGCTGCTTCCGTCAGCATCAGTGATTGGATGGATAAAGCTGTGATAAATGCTTGTGACGCTGACGATGCCAATGATTGTCCCCTGGAAGGACTTGCGAAAATCAGGGTAGGGAGTGTAGCCGCTGGTCTCAAACAGCGGGACAGAGACAGCGATGAATGCGCTACTGCCTTCATTCATGGCTCCTGATACGTAGGGCTCTCTTGTCTCCCGTGGCTTTTGAAAGAGCGGGCTGTTTTTCAGGCTTGCTCCCGCAAAGGCAGAATATTGGGACGAAGAGCAGCCGATGACATCACCATTCCGGTCAAGCTGGAGGAGAGTGTCGCTTACCGTATCAGGGTGAGTGCCTGTTGCATTGATGCAGCGCAGTGCACTCACTTCTTCTATGACTGGGAACTTGCTTTTGGTGAGCAACTCATCCCGCATCATGGTAAGATGCGTCTCTATCTGGTGGGCGGCATGCTCTGTCTCTATCTGCTGCTTTTCAGCCAGATACATGACGACGGTCTGCTCGATTGCTGAGAACTGTAGTGCATGGATGAAGATGACAACAGCGACAATGGCAATTCCTCCCATGATGCCCGCTACAAGGAGCCGTTTTTTCCCATGCATTTGCATAGCAGCCGCTGTCAAAGCAAGTTTGCATATAAGCCTTTCCCTGTTTTTTCCCTGTCGTTTCCCCACTCTTATATATAGGGTCAGCGGTTGTTAAGGCGATACAGGTGGTGTGTAATGGAAGATAAAGAGCCAAGCAAAGAAGTACGCAACGAATCACAATCAGACGACATCAAGCAGGACGCTGCTGATGCAACAGAAGGGAAGCACACAGCGCATGGTAAGCATCATGCCATTCATCACCAGGAAGAAACGCTATTCACAAAGCATGTGATTACGCTTGTTGTTGCAGCCATCCTTCTGATAGGGTTCAACCAGTTTCAGCTTGCATCTGTCTCAGCACTTGCAGAAAGAGGCACAGGGGCAAACAGGATGATGTATGGCGGAGGGGATCTTGGTGAGCTTTCTCTTGATGGCATTTCCTCTACACCCCAGGCGATAGCTGCGGTGTTTCCTGTTGCAGAGATGACATCACCAGATGCAGCGATGAAGGTAATGTTTCCTACAGGGACGCCTGAGTATGGAGAAGCGCTTGGGGTGAGCTTTGACGAGCCAGTAGACTCCCTTGCAAAGCTCGCCAACATGTTCAGGTCACTGAAGGCAGAAGTACAGAAGAGTAATCCTGAGGCGTTCAGGCGGTATGTGAATCTTGCATCCAATCCCTATGGAGTGTCGTGCGAGTATTGCTGTGGTGTAGGGCCTGCTGGAGCAGACAAGAACGGTGAGTCAAAGTGCGGCTGCCAGCATAATCCGGCATTGCTATCCGTAACGCTTTACCTTACTGCCTATACTGATTATAGCGACGCAGAAGTTTTGCGCGAAGTGATGCGCTGGAAGACGTTGTTTTTCCCAAAGAATATGATAGAGTTAGGCGCAAAGCTTGGAGGAGGGGATACGTCAGTATTGAAGGACCTGCCAGGCATGGTCGGCGGGTGTTAATTATTTACCTGAAAATGGAGGAATGAAAGAATGAAACAGACAACTATTATGGCTGTTGTTCTTGGAGTGCTGCTGCTGGTCTCGGCAGTGCAGGCATTCCAGCTAAACAGCATCAAAAGCGACCTAGCCGGAAGCGATTTCTCGGTGAAAGCAGCCTCGTCATCGCAGGCACCAGGGGCATCAGGCGGCACTTCGGGAGCACCAGCAGCACTTCCCAGCAGCATCAATAACCTTCCGCAGATGGTCGGGGGATGCTAAATAAGGGCACAAACCATGAGCAGAGAACATGGTGAAGAAAAAAATATGAAAAGGACGCGCCTGCTGCTCATGGGTTTAGTTGCAGCCCTCCTCCTGATAGCAGTTGTGAACGCTGGCCAGCTTGCCTTGCTCAATCCAATTGTTGAGGAAAAGATGGCTGAGGCAAAGGAAGCAGCAAGGCCTGCTGAACTGAAACTGACGACCATCACAACATCCTGCAGCAATTGCTTTCCCATTGAGGATGTCACTGACAGGATAAAAACAGGCAACGTGAACATCGTGTCCGAGAGGGCTCTGCAATCCACAGAGCCTGAGGCGAAGAATCTTATCCTGAAGCACGGCATCGCAAGGCTGCCGACTGTGGTTGCTGAAGGAGAACTTGAGAAGGCAGGCTTTCTCTTGTCGTTCATGGAAGAGGGCAACGATGCTTTTATTTTCTCTGATGTCCTGGCGCCTTATGTTGATGCTGCCAGCGGTAATGTGAAGGGAAGCGTTGCGGCTATCCTTCTTGCCAAGGATACTTGCGAAAAGTGCACAGATCCTGAGCCACTCCTTACACAATTTGCGCAGGCAGGTGTCGCCATCGGCCAGCAAGACAGGATAGATGCTGATTCAGCAGAAGGGAAGGAGCTCATCGCACGGTACGGCATTGAGAAGCTTCCTGCGCTCATTCTTGACCAGGAGCTAAACGAATATCCCGAGATAGCACAGGCATGGAAACTTGCAGGAAGTATTGAAGAGGATGGCTCGTTTGTCCAAAGAGAGGTTGAGCCACCTTATTACAGTATCCCTGACAGAAAAGTGAAGGGCTTTGTTGATGTCATCTATCTTTCTGACAGCTCGTGCGAGGAATGTTATGACCCTAAGGAAGTCCACAGCCAGATACTTTCCCGCATGGGAATCGCAAAAGGCAGCGAAGAGGTTATTGATGCAGTGAGCGCCAAAGGAAAGGAGCTTGTTGAGCGGTATGAGATTGCCAAACTTCCGACACTGCTACTTTCAGGAGACGTTGAGGAGTACCCGCTGCTTATTGCATCATGGAAGCAGGTGGGAAAAGTCGCAAACGACAGCACCTATGTCTTTGAGGCGGTAGAGTTTGCCGGTTTGCCGTACATGGATGCTGCTACAGGAAAGGTAACCCAACCTTCACAGCAGCCATAGGGCTTTTTTCTGATGGGATATCACAAACTGTCAAGGAATTTTGCGCTGTGCTTAACAATTGTTATAGCCTTGGCTGCTTTTGCTCCCTTTGCTTTTGCCGATGCACACCTGCCCGATAATCTGCAGAAAATCGTAGCGTATAATGATGAGATGACCGCATCACTTCTTATGAAGCTCTCACTTGCTGTAGCGTTTCTTGCAGGAACACTGACCATACTCTCTCCCTGCATTCTTCCATTGCTTCCAGCATATCTTTCGTATGCATGCAGGGAAAAGAAAGACATTACCCGCATGACACTGGTGTTTTTTGCTGGGTTTGCCCTTGTATTCTCAGCATTTGGGATTGTCGCAGGCATCATAGGCGAAAGGTCGTACAGCGCATTGCAGCATCCTGCGGTCATCGTCTTTGCAGGCATTCTGCTCGTGGTATTAGGGATGCTCTCCTTCCTTGGCATGGGCTTTGCCTCTCCTCTTCGAAAAAAAATGATTGCTGGCAATGGGGGAAGGGCAGTATTTGCGCAGGGCCTGCTGTTTGCCTTAGGCTGGACTGCGTGTGTAGGGCCAATTCTTGGAGGCATCTTAGGGATAGCTGCACTCCAAGGTAGCATTGCAAGGGCTGTGCTGCTTATGTTTTTCTACTCGCTTGGCATCTTTGTCCCGCTGTTTATTCTCTCGATTGCCTATGACCGCTTTGATATTGGCAGCAGAAAGTGGATGCAGGGGAAGGGGTATCAGATACGGCTTTTTGGGAAGGCTTTCACACTAACTATACCCAACATGATTTCAGGCGTGTTGCTTGCGGGAATCGGTGCAGTATTCATTATCTTCAGGGGTACTGGTGTTGTGAATGGGTGGAATATCTTTGGGACAAGCCAGTACTTTTATGGGTTGCAGCGGTGGCTGCTTGGCTTTGCGTATGCTGATACGATGGGGATAACAACATTGGCGATTTTCATCGGCATTGTCATAGTATCAGTCATCAGGATGCGCGTAAAAAAAAAGGAAGGAGGCAAGGATGAGTGAATTTATGTGCCGCAACTGCAATAAGCAGTTTCAGTCAGCAGAGGCGCTGCAACAGCACAAAAACGCAAAGCACTCACCGCCAACAAAAAAGCCACTCCTTGACTCGGCTGCAAAAAAAAGGATGAAAATATGGTCAGTAATCATTATCAGCATCATCCTTCTCAGCTTAGGCGCCTATTTTGCTTCAACGGCAAAGACATTTCCTCCTACCTACATAAAGGGTCATGTGGAGGCGTCCCCGCCATCCCATGTGCTCAGAAATCCCCTGCGTATAGAAGTGCAGAAGCATATGCTTGAGCATGCTGATGGTGAAGAGAATGGGCGGGGAGGGGTCATCATCAATTATGATTGTAGGAATTATACCTGTGAAGATGGGCTTATCGGAAAGCTTGAAGGCTTTGCAGATGAATTTGATTTTGTATATATCGCACCTTATAAAAACATGAAGGCAAAGATTGCCTTAACAAGGCTTGGCAGCATCAAGGTGCTTGATGCCTATGATGAGGATGCTATTAGGGGGTTTATTGGCTCTGGCCTAGGCACAGACCCCGAGGGATGAAAGCTAAACCAATGATTATCATACACCGTGAAAAAAATCTCAAGGGGATGTTAACATGAAAAAAAATGGATTTGGCAACAAAGAAGCTTATGCTACCGCCAGAATGAAGCATATACTGCCGCTACTTGGCATGGCTGCCATGGTATTTCTGGCAGGATGCGCAGTGTCCAACCAACAGAATGGAGAAGAAGCGGCCCTTAATGCAGAGAAAATTGTCCTTAGCGAGAAAGACATGGCAATGATTGAGCACTGCAAGATGATGCCCAACATGAGAGGGTGTGATGATTATCGCGAGCTTGAGCAGAAAGCATCAGGAAGCATGATGCCAAGCAATCAAGGAAAGGGCATGATGGATGACATAAGGATGGACTCTCAGTATACGGCCAGCCCTGGTGAGGATGTTTTGTTAAGCTCTCTTTCTCCTGCGAAGAGCACCACAATCCTTACTCTGGATGATGGAGATACGGTAGAGTTGACTGCTGAAATTGTTTCTAAGATGATTAATGGAAAGTCCTACAAGATGTACGGATATAACGGCCAGATTCCAGGGCCCGTCTTTAAGGTTAAGCAGGGTTCAACAATCACGGTCATCTTCAAGAATACTATAGAATGGAATACCACTGTCCACTGGCACGGATTGCGGCACAATATCAAGGATGATGGCGTTCCATGGATTTCCCAAGAGCCTGTACAGGAAGGGGAATCATTCACCTACACTACCTATTTCCCTGATGATGGAATCTTCTGGTATCATCCACACATCCGGGAAGACTTCCAGCAGGACAGCGGCCTTGCCGGAAATATGCTGGTTGTCCCATCGCAAGCCTACAACCCTGTGAACAGGGAAGAGCTTCTCGTCCTTGATGACATCCTGATTGAGGATGGTGATATCGTCCCTTATGGCAGTGACCATGCGAACTTCGCTATCATGGGAAGATTCGGCAATACCCTGCTTGTCAATGGTGGCACCGATTATGCGCTTGACGCGATGAAAGGGGATGTTGTCAGGTTTTACCTCACCAATGTAGCGAATGTACGGCCTTTTAATATTACATTTGTGGGCGGCAAGATGAAGCTTGTGGGCAGCGACCTTGGCCAATATGAGCAGGAAGAGTATGTTGACAGCATACTAATTGCCCCTGCTGAGCGATACATTGTTGATGTCTTCTATGAGCAGGAAGGGAACTATGCAATACTGCACACCACGCCGAAGAGGACATATACTCTTGGCTCAGTAAGAGTAAGCCCTTCGCAAACCGATGCCTCTTATGCACGCTCTTTTGATGCCATGAGGGAGAACAGAGAGGTCATCAGCGATGTGGACCATTTCAGGGAATATTTTAGCAAACCTGTGGATTACCAGCTCAATCTCACTATCGGCCTGCCAATGGGGATGATGAAGGATATGATGAAGATGGATGGGGATCAGGAAAGAGAAAAAATTGAATGGGAGGACACTATGCAGATGATGAATTCTCATTCTGACACAAGCAACATCAAGTGGATATTGAAAGATGGATTGACAGGCAAAGAAAACATGGGCATAGGCATGAAGGCAAAGGTTGGAGATAAGCTTAAAATCAGCTTATTCAACGACCCTAACTCAATGCACCCTATGCAGCATCCTATACACCTGCACGGGCAGAGATTCCTGGTGCTAAGCGTTGATGGAGTGCCTACCAAAAATTTTGCCTGGAAAGACACCGTGCTTGTGCCGCTCGGAAGCACAGTTGATATCCTGGTTGATGTGACAAATCCAGGCGAGTGGATGGCGCATTGTCATATCGCAGAGCATCTTGAAGCTGGAATGATGACAGCATTGTCAGTTACATAGGTGGGTGAGGATAGTCATGTGCATGAGAAAAAATACGGCATCAGCTTTTGCCAATGCAGTGGGTGTCCTGAAGAAAAAGGAATACGCCATGCTCACCATAGCGGTTGCTTTCTTCTTTTATCTTGCGAATGCCGTTCTTGCAAATCTTGGTAATATCTGGTCATTTTCCGCAGGGCAATCTTTGGGATATGCAACTACGTCTGTTGCCATCCTCCTCTGGAGCTTTCCTGCAACAATCATGTTGCATTCCTTTCTGAGCCTGGCCGTTATCAGCCTGCTGTTGGGAGTGCTGGTTAGCCTGCTTGCATATAAAATGAGGGTAGGTGCAATTGCAGGGGGAGGGAAGGCAAAAATACTTGCTTCAGTTGGCGCATTTCTTGGCGTCCTTGCTCCAGGATGTGCTGCATGCGGGCTTGGTGTCGCATCGCTTCTAGGCATAGGAGGAAGTGTGCTTGTGCTCCTGCCATACAAAGGATTTGAGTTGTCTCTTATGTCTATTGCATTGCTTTGCTATGGCATCTACCGCACTGCTCTGTACCTGCATTCCTGTCCGGTGAAACAGGCAAGAACAGAGAATATTTAAATATTAGGATATACTAATATCCAATTATGAAGGAATTATATGAACTCCATGCTGAAATGTGTAAAGTATTTTCAAATCCCACAAGGTTGGAAATTTCCTCGTGTCCTTAAATCGTTCTTGACCCACTATTCCCTTGAGGAGAATAGGATGCTCTGGGAACGATATTAGGACACTAAGGGAAATTTTAAACCTATTGAGAG
>DUKR01000120.1:6766-12516 GCA_013329175.1 Candidatus Woesearchaeota archaeon | reverse complement strand
CGCAGTCCGTATGAGGTTCAATTCTACTATTGTAGATTAGATAAACAAGGGTTCACTTCAGGGGCTATCCTGATTCTATGCATTGCCTGTCAGCTCCTGAAATTTCTTGAAAATGTCAGATGACTTCATAAAGGCTGTCCCTATAAGGGCTGCGCTGACCCTTCCCTTCACCTTCGCAAAATCCTCTCTGGTAACAATGCCGCTTTCGCATACCGTCAGCGTTCCGTTCGGAATCTTTTTCAGCAGCCTCTCTGTTGTGCGAAGGTCAATCTTCAGGGTATCCAGGTCACGGTTGTTGATGCCAATGATGACAGCATGAGCATCAAGTGCCCTTTTCAGTTCTTCCTCATTATGGACTTCCACAAGTGCATCCATGCCAAGCTCTGCTGCAACTGCCAGAAACCTGCGTATATCTATTGTGGGGAGTATTCTTGCGATGAGAAGGATTGCATCTGCTCCATGCCGCTTTGCCTCATACACCTGATAAGGGTCAATGATAAAATCCTTTTGGAGGAGGGGAAGGGATACTGCCTCTTTTACCTTCTCAAGGTCGTGAAGTGAGCCCTGAAAGAATGGCCAGTCAGTGAGGACTGACAATGCTTTGGCCCCTGCTTTTTCATAGGCCTTTGCCAGAGCTACCGGATTGAAATCCTTTCTGATGATGCCCTCTGAGGGGGATGCTTTTTTGAGTTCGGCAATGATGACAGTCTTTCCTTTTGTGCAGAGAGCTTTGCGAAATGAGCGTGCAGGCTTCCCAAGCTGATGCTGAAAGCTGTCAAGCGGGGAATCCTCCTTTCTTTTTCGGATTTCCTCCAGTTTCTTTTCCAGAATGTTGTCAAGAATCATGGTGGAGAATGATGCATTTTCTTTATTTTTTGGATGAAGCCTCAGCAGCGTTCAATTAGTCGTAGTCCAGTCAACCAGCTCCTGCAGCTTCCTCTTTGCCTTGCCGCTATCAATAGTCTCTGCTGCAATGGCTACTCCTTCCCGAAAGCTTTGCGCTTTTCCTGCTACCATAAGGGCTGCTGCCGCGTTGAGGAGGATGATGTCCCTTCGCGGGCCCTTCTCTTTTCCCTCAAGGATTGCGGTGATGAGCGCTGCAGACTCCTCTGGACTCTTGCAGGTGAGCACGCTTCTGTCAGCATAGGCTATGCCTATCTCCTGAGGATCAAGCTCGTACGTTCTGACGTGACCGTCGCGATATTCAGATATCTGAGTGGTGCCTGTAATGGTAATCTCGTCCATCCCCTGCCCATGCACGACCATTGCAGCTTTTTGCCCAAGCTTTCCAAGGACAGTTGCGATGGGCTCAGTCATTGCATGGTCATATACCCCGACAAGAAGCCTCTGGGCACCAGCTGGGTTGGTAAGCGGACCAAGGACGTTGAAGACTGTGCGAACGCCAAGCTCACGTCTAGGTGCTATTGCGTACTTCATAGCCTTGTGGAATGCAGGAGCAAACATAAAGCCTATCCCCATTTCATTTATGCATGCCTCAACCTGCGCAGGCTCAAGGGCGATATTGACACCAAGCTTAGTGAGAACGTCTGCTGCGCCTGAGGTGCTTGAAACTGACCTGTTGCCGTGCTTTGCAACCTTTACTCCCGCCCCTGCTGCAACAATAGCTGAGGCAGTCGAGATGTTGAAGGTGTGCAGGCCATCCCCGCCAGTGCCTACCACGTCAAGAAGCTCGCCATTAGGGTGGATTGTAATGGCTTTTTTTCGCATGACTCTTGCAAAAGAAGCTATCTCATCAATGCTCTCGCCTTTCATCCGAAGGGCAACGAGGAGACCGCCGATCTGCGCCTGCGTTGCAGCGCCTGACATGACCTCATCCATGACAGCCTCTGCCTCAGGTGAGGTGAGATCAGAGCGGGTGAGGAGTTTCGCTATCGCTTCCTGTATCATTTCCTCTTCACCAGAGCAAGGACGCTTTCAATGATTTCATGGCCGATGGGAGTGAGAATGCTTTCAGGATGGAACTGGACGCCATAGAGCTTGTGCTCCTTATGGCGGATTGCCATGACAAGGTCTGAGCCTTCAGAGCGGGCAGAGATTTCAAAACAGTAGGGGATGTCAATCCCAGTCAATGAATGATATCTTCCTGCCTGAAAAGGGTTGGGAAGCCCTTTGAAAATCCCTTCGTTGTCGTGCTTTATCCGTGATGGCTTGCCATGATATATCTCGCCAGCCTTGTCAACAATGCCGCCAAAGGCTTCAATCATGCACTGGTGGCCAAGACACACACCAAACATGGGAATCTTGTCGTAGTATGCCCTGATGAGGTCAATGCAGACGCCAGCGTCCCGCGGGCCTGAGGGGCCAGGGGAGATGACAATGAGGTGAGGCTGAAAACGCTCGATGATTCTTGCCGCACGCTGCATATCAATGCTATTGCGGTAGACGAGAACCTCGCAGCCTCGCTTCTCAAACTCATCAACCAGATTGTAGGTGAAGGAATCAAAGTTGTCAATAAACAGCACCTTTGTTCCGCTTGCTTCCTGTGCTTTTGACGGTTGCTGCAAGGCATCCTCTTCCTTAACAGGAGCCTGGGCTGGCCTTGGCTTTTGGCTTGCTTCCTTTTTCTTCTGGCCCTTCTTTTCCTTGCCTGGCTTTTTTTGAGGCGCCTTTCCTGCTGCTGCCTTCGCCTTCACTGCAGGGACCATCTTTTTCGTGCTCATCGTAAGCCTCCTGCCTCCTCTATGGCCTTTAAGCAGGCTCTTGCCTTCTTTTCGGTCTCCTCGTATTCTGATTCTGGGATTGAGTCATAGACAACGCCTGCCCCGACCCTGACGTTGGCCTTTCCCCCTACAAGGCGCATGGCTCTAATGATGATTGCAGAATCAAAATCTCCTGACGGAGTGAGATAGCCTACAGAGCCGCCATAGAATCCCCGCTTTGTCTTCTCAATCTTTCTGAGAAGCTCCATCGCCTTGACCTTTGGAGCGCCAGTCAACGTGCCCATGTTCATGGACGCAAGATACGCATGCAGGGCGTCTAGCCCGTCTTTTAACGTCCCCCGCACATTTGAGACAAGGTGCTGGACATGGGAGTATTTCTCAATGACATAGGGCTCATCTACATAGCGGGTGCCTGGCTTTGCTATCCTGGCTATGTCGTTTCTGGCAAGGTCAATAAGCATGGTGTGCTCAGCAAGCTCTTTTTTGTCTATCTTAAGCTCTGCTTCATAGCGGGAATCAAGGTCTTTGTCAATCCCGCCATTGCAAAAGCCTCTTGGCTTTGTGCCTGCAATGGGGCGTATCTCCACGGTCTTTTGGCCATCACCTTCGACTTTGAGGAACATTTCGGGGGATGAGCCAAGGAGAATCCCTTTCTGGGTATTGATGAAGAACATGTAGGGGCTTGGGTTAAGGCTGCGAAGGGTTGAGTAGATGTCAAGGGGCTCAGCGTTGTATTCGCTGGTGATGGTCCTTGAAGGCACTGCCTGGAAGATGTCGCCGTTGACAATGTTCTCCTTCAATCTCACCACCATGCGCTCATACTGCTCTTTTGTTGTGTCTGAAACTATCTGCTGTTTTTTTGGCTTGAATCGCTTGGGCAATGGGGCCTTTGCCGTGAGCGACTTCTCATAGTCCCTAAGGATATTCTTGCAGCGCCTGTACTCATCATCGGTCTTTTTGTCAGTGATGAGGGCATTTGCTACGATGTGGAGTTTCTTCGTCTTGTGGTCAATCATGAAGAGGTTGTCGCAGAAGTAGAACTCATAATCAGGATCACCAACGGCATCTTTCTCGTTCTTTGGCAGGTCCTCAAACTGGTCGATGAAGTCATAGGAAAAGCAGCCAAAGAGCCCAGCATATGCCGTAAACGGCTTTTCAGTAGGCTTGAACCTGAATGCTATGGCCCGTAAAATATCCATGTGGGTCCTCAGTTTCAGGCGCTCATCTTCTGAAACGTTCATCCTGACAGGCTCAAGGGCTCCTGTAAGGGTATCTCCATTATGGCGAAGCCTCTGGCAGAACGTGAGGTCTTTTTTTACAAGGAGAAGGAACTTTTTTCCTATTGCGTTGAGGGCTTTGAGCTCAAATTCGCTCCCTTTCCCTGAGAGTCTCAGGCAGGGACTTGCGCTGCCTATCGAAAACTGCCCGTATTTTTCAACAATATCAGCTGATTCCAAAAGGAGACAGTGCTTTTTTCTGCCATAATCACTGAGCTTTGCAAAATACTCTATGGGATCCTCTGGTGCATCAAGCACCTTATAGATGGGGACTAAAGAGCCGATTTTTGCCTGTTTCAACTGCTCATTGTCAATATTCATGTGCTACGGTTATCACTGGTGCATTAGTATGCCCTCAAACCTACACCCCCAATTGCGTTTTTTTAAGATAGGCTATTATAAAAAGGTTATTATTTTTTCCCAACACTCTATTTTTTACTTTTAGGCTTTAATATTTTAAAATTTACTAGTTTTAGCCTTTTCGGGCACTTCGCTGAGGGTACCCCTACTCTATGGAAAAGAGTTCAGGGCTTGTGCCAAAGGCAATCACTTTCGGGCATGATCAACAGCATCCAGTGGGATGGAGGATATGCGTTTTCAGATGGAGAACTTCCCCTTCTTCTCAAGGAGTTTGCCATCAATGTAGACCGCGCCATCATTACGCAAATCCTTTATCATGTCCCAGTGCAGAATAGAATTATTTCTGCCGCCGCCTTTCTTGTAGGCCATGCCTAGGGCAAGATGGATGGTTCCGCCGATTTTCTCGTCAAAGAGGATGTTGCGTATGAACCTGTTGATGCCAAAATTGGTGCCGATGCCAAACTCGCCAAGGTACTTTGCTCCCTTGTCCATTTTGAGCATTTCATGAAGGAATTTTTCGTTCTTTGCTGCCGTTGCCTTGATTACTTTGCCTTGCTTAAACTCAAGCTTCACGTCATCTACCTCTTTTCCCATGTAGACGCAGGGGAAATCATAGTTGATGTGGCCTTCAGTTGTGGTCTCAACTGGTGCTATGAACACTTCGCCGTCAGGCATGTTGCGCTCGCCAAAGCAGGGAATGGCTGTTCTTCCCTCAATTAAAAAGCGGATGTCAGTGTTCCTGCCCACTATGCGGGCTTCCTTTCCCTTGTCAAGGACTTTCTTGATCTTGCCCTGAATGGCTTTCTGCTTTTTCCAGTCAATAAGGCATGCCTTGTAGGCAAAGTCCTCAAACTCCTGAAGGCTCATCTCTGCATCCTGGGCCAGAGCATTGGTAGGGTATTCGCAAATCACCCAGTTGTCTTTCTTAAGGGCAATCTCAGTCAGGATGCGGGTAGCTTTCCTTCGGATTGCAATCTTCTTTGGGTCTATTCCTGTGAGTTCCTTGGTGTTGTATTCGGTGCCGATGCTGATGGTGCCGTTGATTTTTTTTGCTTCATATATGCGCAGCTCGGGCCTTTTTGCCAGTTGCTCATCTGTAGCGTACTTAAGATAGGTATAGGACATGCCAGGTATTCCGCAGTTGACCCTTGGGTAGGCGCCTTTCTGGAGAATGAGCCTTGTCACTTCAAGGGCAAGGTCTTTAGCTTCATGCCCGCAGCTGACTTCGATGATGTCATCTTTATTTATGAGTATGGAATGGTTGACCAGCACCTCTGCCAACTTCTTTGTTCTGGGATCCATATTGCGCCTCGGGAGTTTGTTGCCCCCTAACGATGCTATATAAATGTTGTGCAACCCTAGGCTTCATCCAAAAAATAAAGAAAACGGTAGAACGAAGCAATCCATTCATGGCGCAGGCGGGGTGGGGACG
>DUKR01000120.1:0-6598 GCA_013329175.1 Candidatus Woesearchaeota archaeon | reverse complement strand
AAAGGATTTTTTGGATGAAGCTGCAACCCTAGGCTTCATCTGGGAAGAATGGGGCAGGCTCGTGTGGGGGTTGTGGCATTTTCCCAAAGCTCATCAGAAAAAAGGCAATAGCACTCCTCCCATCGCTTCCACAGGCAATGCGCAACCTCCTCCTTTGTATTGCAGGGCATGGTGCACTTTGAGATTCCGAGGGAGAAAAGAAAAACGAAGAAAGAAAAGAAGGCAAAAAAGTGAAGGAAAATAAGTGAAAACAAAAACGGCTCGGGCTGCACTTGCGGCGGGCTATTTCGTTGCAGCCATCGCCTTAGTGTTAGAGCGCTGAGCAGGCTATTGCCCTAGGCCTGAGCGCTGCACCATCGGGTGTGAAGGATGAGCGGCTCTGCTGTGCACGGCGGAATTATTGTCATCAACATTTGCTGCAAAACAAGAATGAAAGAAAAATAAAGTGCTCGGATAAGAAAAAAGCCATCGGCAATGAGCTTTTAGGGAATGCACTTTTTCCTGGATTGATGCCCTTCGTAATTACTGAGGGGCAGGGAAGCTCCATAAAGATGAAGTAGTACGCAACCCTATTTTTTAAAGGGAATCCTCTCAATGTGATTGCAATCAAGGCAGGTGACTACCTTATTTCCCTGATGGATTCGCATGCGGGCATTCACTCCTGGCTGCAGGTAGGCATAGCACCGTTTGCAGAACCTGCGTTTCAACTCTGGCGGCATCCTGTAGCGATGCTTCATTGCCACTCTTCTGGCCTTGTGGATAAAGAGGCTGGCTTTCTTCTGGTCCGCAGGGAAAGCAGCGCTTGCCTGTGCGAAATAGCCCATTATCTGCTCTTTGGCTTTTTCTTTTTCCTTTATTTTCTTCAGCGCTTTCGGATGGACCATGACTGCCTGAACCTGCATTTTCTCTGGTGTAGTGAAAGAAAGCTTTAAAAAAATGCCCATTCTCCTTTTATTCTCGCTATGAAAGCAGCCGAACTGAAGAGGAGATATCTTGCATTTTTTGAGAAGAAGCGGCATGCAGTGATAGCTTCAGCTTCCCTGATACCTGAGCATGACCCGACAGTGCTGTTTACCACGGCAGGGATGCACCCGCTTGTGCCATTCCTGATGGGCCAGCCGCATCCTGAAGGCAGGAGGCTTGCCGACGTGCAGAAGTGCATCAGGACAGGGGATATTGATGAGGTTGGCGATGCTACCCACCTGACGTTCTTTGAGATGCTTGGCAACTGGAGCCTTGGCGATTACTTCAAGAAAGAGGCTATCTCGTTTTCGTTTGAGTTCCTGACAGAGGAATTGGGCATCCCGCTGGAGAGGCTTGGCATTACCGTTTTTGCAGGTGACGATGACGCACCAAGGGACGAAGAGTCTGCTGGAATATGGAAATCCTTAGGGATTCCTGCGTCACGGATTTCCTATCGGCCAAAAAAGGACAATTGGTGGGGGCCTGCTGGCGCTACAGGGCCATGCGGGCCTGATACGGAGATGTTCTACTGGTCATCAGGCGATTCAGCGCCGGAGGCATTTGACCCTGATGATGCGCGGTGGGTTGAAATATGGAATGATGTCTTTATGCAGTACAACAAGAAAGAGGATGCTACCTATGAGCCGCTGTCCCAGAAGAATGTGGATACGGGAATGGGGGTTGAGAGAACTGCTGCTATGCTTCAGGGAAAAAAGAGCATATATGATACTGAGGCGCTTGCCAGAATTGCAGCAAAGGTCAGGGAGCTTGCTACTCTCTCAGGAGAGGAGAGCGTAAAGTCTGAGCGGGTGATTACTGACCATCTTCGGGCTGCCGTTTTTATCCTGGGTGATGAGCATCGGGTCACGCCATCGAATCTTGACCAGGGGTACGTTCTGAGAAGATTCATCCGAAGGGCCATCAGGCATGGGCATTGCCTTGGAATAGAGGGCAATTTCACGGCGGCTGTCGCAAAAGATATCATTGACGCTTACAGGGAAGAGTGGCCTGAGGTTGGTATGAATGAAGCCTTCATACTTGACGAGCTGCAAAGAGAGGAGGCTCGCTTTTTGCAGACGCTGCAGAATGGCCTTCGCAGGTTTGAGGAGATGGCAACAAAGGACTTGTCTGGAGATGAGGCATTCCTTTTGTTCCAGAGCTACGGATTTCCCATTGAGATGGTGGTGGAGCTAGCAAAAGAGAAAGGGATTAGCGTTGACAGAAGGGGTTTTGACCACGCTTTTGCCCTGCATCAGGAGCGTTCAAGAGTCGGCGCTGAAAAGCGCTTCAAGGGAGGATTGGCTGATGCCTCTGATGAATCAAGGAAGCTTCATACCGCAACCCATCTCCTGAACCAGGCTTTGCGAAATGTGCTAAAAGATGATTCCATCAGGCAGATGGGCTCCAACATCACGCCTGAGCGATTGCGCTTTGATTTTAATTTTGCAAGAAAGCTTGAGAAGGCCGAGCTGCAGGCAGTTGAAGATGAGGTGAATGCCAATATAGCAAGAGATCTGCCGGTGAGAGTGAAGGAGATGACGGTTGAGGAGGCAAAGGGTGCCGGTGCACAGGGGGTGTTTGAGCACAAATATGGGGAGAGGGTGTTTGTGTATTTCATCGGCGACTATTCTGTTGAAATCTGCGGAGGGCCACACGTTTCCTCCACTCAAGAGCTTGGCAGGCTCAAAATCAGGAAGGAGGAGTCCATTTCTGCGGGCGTGAGGAGAATTAAGGCTGTGCTTGTTGAGAGATAAATCGCGCCATTACTTTTTGTGTACGTAGTTTTTCGGCCAGGGCATTCAAAAAAAACATTCGAAAAGAATCAATAACCCCCTAAAATCAATACCTCTGCCTTTTCCCGCTTCCACCAACAGGGCGTTGCTTCCTCCTTTTCGTTTTAGGCTATCGTGAACCTTTAAATTCCGATGATGGAGAAAAAAAGCCTCAGTTGGCCAGCATGCCATTGCCGCAGTGTAGCACGCTGCACCGTCTGGCATGGAGGATGATAGCCTCTGCAGAGCATGGCGGAATTTTGGTCATCAGGATTTGCAGCAAAAATAAAGGGAGAAAGGAAATCAGAGTGCTCGGATGAGAAAGAAGCCGTCGCCATTGATTTTTTGGAGTGCTTTTCGGGAATGAGCTGCCCTTCAGGCGCTACCGTGGGGCAGGCAGGGGCATAAAGGGTGAAGGGGCAGCTCAGACGGGATTTTGGAGTTAGATACCTACTAATTAGTAGTTAATTTGAGGATAAATTTATAAATACAAAAAAGCTCTCACGTCTTGTATGGATCTAAAAACAGAAGATTTGCCTTTGGACGAGTTAGTTGTAGAATATTTGAAGATGTTTCCAGAACGGAGTAATCTTAAGATACTCTTAATAGATGATGATCCATATGTAGGATTATATTTAACGTCCCTGATTGGCCGCCTAGCTCCTAATATGACTTTGCAGCAAGTGCGAACAGTTGATGAAGCAGAAGAACAGATTGAATCTTGTCATAAATCAATAGATGCATTGATAATTGATCTTAGAATGGGTGAAAAAGGAGGTATTGAGCTGTTGCAATATATGAAAAGCGAAAAAAGATACTTTCCGTTCGTTGTTTATTCAGGTCCGCATGCAATTTCAATGCAGAGTATTATTGTGCCTGTGCTGAGAGAAATGAACACACGTGCTGCCATCAATTCAGCCATAACCGAGCGTAGGGGTAATACTTTTACTGGTCAATTCATTTCAAAGAATGACCCTCCAGCGTTATTGCTTTTAGAATTATTATATATGCACCATGTTTTTTCAGAGGTATATATAACGGGCTTTGATCAAATGTGTGAAAAACTTAAGCCGGTTTATTTAATAGAAAGCCAAGATGAGGAGATTGCAGTGGCTTTCGTAGAATCTACATTAAATATGCGAAATCTATTGCTTGAATTTTTAGCATTCTTTGAATCGAACAAAGGAATAATTGAAAAAGGACTTAATAAGATACCTCCAGTGGTTTTAAATTCTGGTTCAAATATTTTTCCATGGAAAGAGACATTCACACAGACGCTAAGAGCGTATTTTTTAGACAGTGGAAATCCTGATGGAAAACCATTAATTCCTTACACACTAGAATCTCTTAATAATATAGGTGAAAGTGTAGATGGATTTCAGCATGATCTGGCACGATATTTAGGGTTATATGCAGTAAAAGGTGTAACAAAGCCAAGAAATATAATCAGCACTTATGCATATGCCATGGGGATAGAACAAAGAGATTTTGATGGTTTCAATGAATTTCCAAGTGGTTATGAAACAGCCAGAGGTTTACTTTATGAGTTTAATAATTCCATCGGACCTCTTATTGAAAAGTTAGGCGTATTGGGATCTTTGATTAGAAAAAAGAGTAAATTTGCTGATAGTCCTAACTGGGTTGATATTAACAAATTCTATAATTATTTTCAAAAAAGGGGGCTAAGTCTGGAGATTAGAGCAGTACAATCCCAGATTTATGTTCAGCATTCACAATTTGTATTTGCATTAAATCAGATTATGGAAAATGCTGTAGCAGCAGGCGGACAAGTAGAAAGGATAGATATTGAAAGTTGTCTAATAGAAAGGCTGCCTCATGAAATACAAAAAACTTTTATGGGGTATAAGGACGAGACTGTTCTTGAGCATCATCCGCAGGTTGTTAGTTTTACTCTTTATGATAATGGCCCTGGTTTTGATAGTGATTTGTTAGAGGCAGGCAGGTACTTTGATTTTCATTTCAGTAGCACTCGTTCTTCAGGAGACGGACTAGCTATTATCCGTAAATCGATGGACTGCATGAAAGGAGTTATTGAATTAGGAAACCACAAAAGTGGAGGCTATGTAAGACTATACACCTTTGCAAAATAGAGGGTGTGGGACAGCAAAGCTTTACATTCCTGAATTGCTCTCCCATGATTTGGCGTACTTCTGCACGCTGTAGTAACAGCCCATGCGCAGGATCCTTATCCTAACGCCAGTCTCCTTGACCATCTCTATTGCTTTGGTGAAAGCCGCTTTTTCGCTTTTGAAGCCAGCCCCACACCCCATCCAACCCCAAGACTTAAATAGTCAAGGGTGCAGGAGCAAGCCATAGAAAAGAGGTGCATTTCTATGATCAACGTCGCAATCAACGGGTTTGGAAGGATCGGAAGGCTAGTGTTTCGGGCAATGATGAACAGGTCAGAGTTCACTGTTGTCGGCATCAACGACCTGTGCGATGCAGGAACGCTAGCGCACCTGCTCCGCTATGACTCGGTGCATGGGATGTTCAACGGCTCAATCCTTGCAAAGAAGGACGCCATAGAAGTGAATGGCAGGCACATCCCCATCCTTTCTGAGAAGGACCCAAAGAAGCTTCCGTGGAAGAGGCTTTCCGTTGACTTGGTGTGCGAATGCACAGGCCTTTTCAGGGACAGGGCTTCCGCTGAGGTCCACATCAGAGCAGGGGCAAAGAAGGTTTTGCTTTCTGCTCCGGCAAAGGGAAAGGATGCCGTGAAAACCATAGTGATGGGAGTGAATGATGAGAGCTACAAGGGAGAGGATATCGTCTCGAATGCCTCCTGCACCACGAACTGCTTTGCGCCTATAGCAAAGATACTGCATGACAACTACAAAATCATTGACGGCGTGATGACCACGGTGCACGCCATGACCGCTGACCAGAGGCTTATTGATGCCCCCCATAAAGACCTGCGGCGAGGCAAGGCTGCATCGCTGAACATCGTTCCTACCTCAACTGGAGCAGCTGAGGCCATCTCTGAGGTCATACCGCAGCTGAAGGGAAAGCTCATCGGCGCTGCGGTTCGCGTGCCAGTTGCTGACGGCTCCATGGTGCATTTTGTCGCTGAGGTGAAGAAGAAGGCTACGGTCACCCAGGTGAACAAGTTGTTCCATGACATGGCGCACACCGACTACATGGGCGTGCTTGAGTATTCCAACGAGGCGCTGGTGTCGTCAGACATCATAGGGAATCCGCATTCCTGCATCTTTGACTCGCAGTTGACAGAAATCATCGGCAACAACATTATCGTCGTGGGGTGGTACGACAATGAATGGGGATATTCCTGCAGGATGGCTGATGTGGCAAGGCTGATGTTCTCGTAGCATTATTCCCTCTTCTTTGTCCTATGCTTTCTCTCTATAGCCTGAAAGGAATGCAGAACTCAGTACCCCTTCACTCTCCTGAAAAGGAATCGGGATGGCCATGAGCGGCAGGCTTTGAGGAATATTGGAGGCAGTCTTATGGGAAGTTGGCATTCCCCTAAAGCTCATTAGGAAAAAGGCATTAGCCATGCCTCCCATTGCTTCCACACTCAATTCATAACTTCCTCCTTTGTATTGCAGGGCATAGCGCACTTTGAAATTCCGAGGTGGAAAAGAAAAATGAAGAAAGAAAAGAAGAAAAAGAGTGAAGAAATAAAAGTGAAAACAAAAACGGCTCGGGCTGCGCAGGCCATTGCCGCAGTGTAGCGCGCTGCTATTTGCGTGCATGGAGGATGAGCGATGGCACTGTGCACGGCGGAATTTTCAAGACTAATTGAACCTCATACGGATGGCATACGCTTGCGCTGGAGATTATGCCAGACCATATCCATTTCTTTGTCAGTGCCCATCCAAAAT
>DUKR01000056.1:4903-5192 GCA_013329175.1 Candidatus Woesearchaeota archaeon | reverse complement strand
GCCAGGACTACTCGGGTATCTAATCCGGATTGCTCCCCTGGCTTTCGTCCCTCACCGTCGAATCCGTTCTAGTCAGACGCCTTCGCCACAGGTGGTCCTCCGGGGATTATAACATTTTACCGCTCCCCCCGGAATACCTCTGACTCCTCCCGGTCCCTAGGCTGCCAGTCTCCCCTGCATTCTGTTGTGTTAGGCACAACACTTTCACAAGAGATTTAACGGCCCGGCTACGGACGCTTTAGGCCCAATAAATGTGGTTGCCACTTGTGGCGCTGGTGTTACCGCGGCG
>DUKR01000056.1:3610-4672 GCA_013329175.1 Candidatus Woesearchaeota archaeon | reverse complement strand
TCTCAGTGCCCTTCTCGGGGCTCCCTCTCTCAAGGCCCCTACTGATCAAAGGCTTGGTGGTCCGTTACACCGCCAACAACCTAATCAGCCGCCATCTCATCCTCAAGCGACGGATCTTTAGGAGAACCATCGTTCCAGATTGGCTCCCCTATCCGGTATTGTCGTCAGTTTCCCGACGTTATCCCAGACTTGAGGGCAGATTAATGACGTGTTACTGAGCATTCTGCCGGGGGATTGCTCCCCCTAGACTTGCATGGCTTAGTCGAATCCTGATAGCAGCAACCTCCCGCAGGATCAACGGGTATTCTTCCTTGGTCGTAAAGCTAAAACTTTGCTATCAATGGGTTATTCACTACCAGACCTACATCATGCCTAATACTGCTATTAAGCACTCATCTTTTAACTCAGGTAACAAATGACGACTTTGTTGCAGCTGCTTTCAAAGAAATGGTATCTTATTCAGCCGTGGCGTCTGGAGGCGATAAAATATAAGTTTTTAGAAATGGTCACCAATTTATAAAGCTTTTGGTCGCTATCCCGACGGGAAGCAGGGGTTTTGTATACTGGTTAAAGGGAAGTCCTCTCTGAAACTCTCTTACAAGTCCCTAGGACTGCTTCAAAATTGGCAAAGTATTAGCATGCAACAGTAATCGTTCACTCTTCTGAAAAGCCCAGTCGGGGAGTAAGGGAGCATGCTCGTGGGATAGCCATGAGTTGAATCTTTGAGGGATATTGGCAGGCAGGTTAGTGGAAAGTTGGCATTCCCCATAAAATCATTCGGGGGGAAAAAAGTGAAGAAAGAAAAGAAGAAAACAAAAACGGCTCTGGCCGCGCTGGCATCAGAGCATTTGCTGCAGCCATCGCATTAGTATTAGAGCGCTGCACCGTCGGGTATGAAGGATGAGCGCGGGCAGCAGTGCACGACGGAATTTTCAAGAGCAATTTCGCCGTAGGCAAAAGGAGAGAAAACAGTAGCGCCGCTTTTGACAAGGTGGCCGTAGGTAATGCACTTTTTCCTGAATTGACGCCCTTCGCACGCTACAAAGAGGCAGGCAGGCAGCG
>DUKR01000056.1:0-3513 GCA_013329175.1 Candidatus Woesearchaeota archaeon | reverse complement strand
CAGCGAAACTTGCGTTTCTGGGTACACTCAAGCTTCGCTTTCGCGACCAGCGAGACTAGTGTCTCTGGCCATGCAACAGAGTTGCAGGCTTCATTGGTGAAGTATTACATGCAACAGCCACTTTTATAAATGCACATGATATTCCGCTCTTATGAATTTCCAGACCCTCCAGAAAGTAGAGACTCCTGACACCTACCTTGACATTGCTTTCAGGAGAGCGAAGGAGCATGCAGCAAAGGCAAAGGAAGCAAAGAGGCACGGAGGATTAGAGAAGCTCAAGGCAGCAGAAATAGGCAAGATTGATGTCATCCGCGCGGTTTTGGTAGATAAATTCATGCACCTTCTAAAGAGCTTCCCATCAGTTGACCACCTTGACCCCTTCTACAGGCAGCTTGTCAGGATTACCCTTGATTATCCTCAACTGAAGAAGTCACTTGGAGCCATGAACTGGGCAACAAAGCAGTTCCAGACGCGTTTTAGGATGTACCAGCAAAAGATTGCGCGGGCAGCAAGCGCTTCGGACATCTCAGCACATGCCAGAGCATTCTACGGAAGGATAGCATCTGTTTTGAAGCAAATTAAAGAAGAGCTAGCGTATCTTGAGGAAGCGCGTAAGGTGATGAAGGGCTATCCCACAATAAAGACCTCAATCCCTACGGCAGTCATCTATGGCTTTCCCAACATCGGAAAGACCACACTGCTCTTCAAGCTGACAGGCTCAAAGCCTGATATCAAGCCCTATGCATTCACGACGCAGAATCTCAACGTGTCCTATCTTATCCGGGAAGATGGCAAGAAGATACAGCTTATTGATACCCCTGGCTCATTGAACCGCAGGGACAAGATGAACTCCATTGAGCAGCAGGCAGAGCTTGCGCTGCATTATCTTGCCGATACCATTGTCTTTGTGGTTGACCCTACAGAAGCCTCATCCCCATTGGAGCTTCAGGAGAAGCTGCTTGAAAAAGTGAAAAAGACAAAAAAAGAGGTGCTTGTCTATGTTGCAAAGGCTGATGTCGCTGAAAAGAGCCTTGCTCAGGGGCTTGCAAAGAAATACGGTGCACTTGAGCTAAACGCACTGAAGGAGAGGCTTTCCAAGTTAACCATGCCTTCCTGTTAAAGCAGCCTAAAAGCATTCATCTTAGTTTCCTGCCTTAAAGAGGGGGTGCCCGGTGAATCCCATAGCCTTGGGTAGGGAGCATAGGAGGTATTACGCATCGAAATCTGTGATATACGGCAATGCCTTCCCCTTCTCAAGGATCTGCTCCTTTGCTGAAAGTAATAAAGAAGTGGAATCCCATGTTCCCTCGATCAAAGCCTTTCGTGCTGACTCGTCTGCAGCAAATGCTACCTCATTCTTGCCGTACTTGACTATCCCATCATCAAGATTGACTGCTATCTCAACCGAAGGATCGTGCTCAATACTATCCATCAGCTTCTTTATCCCGTCATGAGGCAAAGTCACCACAGGTATCCCAAGCATGGTGCAGTTGCCTGCAAATATTTCAGCAAAGCTCTCACCTACAATAGCTTTGATGCCCCACCGCATGAGCGCCTGGGGTGCGTGCTCTCGCGATGATCCACATCCAAAGTTATCATTGACTATCAGGATTGAGGCCCCTTCAAACCTCTCATTGTTGAATGGATGCTCCTTTTTTTTGCCATCCTCCTTAAAACGCTCATCATAAAAGGCATATTCTCCCATCCTCGCAAACGTTATCTCGCGAAGATAGCGTGCTGGGATAATCCTGTCAGTATCAATATCATCACCCCGAACAACGATGCCGGTTCCCTTGGCGTCATGGATGTACCGCGTCATAGATAATCCCTCACATCAGCAACTTTCCCTTCTATTGCTGCTGCAGCTACCATTGCAGGGCTCATCAGCAGGGTCCTGCCCCTTGGGCTGCCCTGACGCCCGATGAAGTTTCGGTTTGAGGATGATGCGCAGATCTGCGCGCCTGAAAGCTTGTCAGGATTCATGGCAAGGCACATGGAGCATCCTGCTTTGCGCCACTCGCAGCCTGCAGCAATGAAAATCTTACCAAGGCCTTCTTTCTCTGCCTGCCTCTTCACTAGTTGAGAGCCAGGTACCACGATTGCCTTCACGCTGCTAGCTATTTTTCTTCCCCTGAATATTCTGGCAGCCTCCCTCAAATCCGAGATTCTGCTGTTCGTGCAGGAGCCGATGAAGGCTACATCTATCTTCTTTCCCCTTATAGGCTCTCCTCCCCTGAACTGCATGTGCCGCAGGGCAAGCTCGATGTTCGGCCGCTCATCAACGGGAAAATCTCCTGGCTTTGGAATAGTTTCCTCTATGGTAATAGCCTGCCCAGGTGTTATCCCCCAGGTGACCATCGGCTTGATTTTTGAGCCCTTTACCTCCACCACATCATCATAAGCTGCATCAGGGTCTGATGCTATGGACTTCCAATAGGCTACTGCTTTATCCCATGCTGCGCCTTGGGGTGCAAATTCTTTTCCCTTGATATAGTCAAAGGTTGTCTGGTCAGGATTGACGTAGCCAGCACGCGCTCCGCCTTCTATGCTCATGTTGCAGATGGTCATGCGCTCTTCCATGCTCATCTTTTCAATGACTTCTCCAGCATATTCATAGGCATAGCCGATGCCTCCTTTCACGCCGAGTTGCCGCATGATTATGAGAATGACATCCTTAGCATAGACTCCTTTTCCTAATGAGCCGGTGATATTGAGCTTCCTGACTTTCAGCCTGGCTACAGCTAAGCATTGTGATGCAAGCACGTCCCGTATCTGGCTTGTCCCTATACCCAAAGCGATGGTGCCAAAAGCGCCGTGGGTTGAGGTATGCGAGTCGCCGCAGGCTATGGTCATGCCTGGCTGGGTTAATCCCAATTCAGGCCCGATGATGTGCACGATGCCCTGGCGGTAGTTTTTCACGTCAAATAGCTGGATGCCAAATTCCCTTGCGTTCTTCTCGAGTTCCTGCATCATCTTCTCGGCAAGCTCATCGGAGAACGGCCGCTGTTGATTCTTTGTCGGAACTATATGGTCAACGGTAGCAACGGTCCTTTTTGGATAGAGGACTTCAAGGTTTCTCTCGCGAAGCATCTGGAATGCCTGTGGGCTGGTTACTTCATGGATAAGATGCAGCCCGATAAAGAGTTGAGTCTGTCCGGTAGGCAATTCACGTACGGTGTGCTTCTTCCAGACCTTGCTGAAGAGGCTGTCTCCCATGAGAAAACGAGATTGCATAATCGTATTTAAAGGTTTGCGGAACTTTGTAATCTTCCCATCTTTGTAAACGGGGGGTTCCGTAACACTTCACCATCATGAAGCCTGCGACCCTGTCGCATGGCCAGAGACGCTAGTCTCGCTGGTCGCGAAAGCGAAGCTTGAGTGTACCCAGAAACGCAAGTTTCGCTGCTTGCCTGCCTCTTTGTAGCGTGCGAAGGGCGTCAATTCAGGAAAAAGTGCATTACCTACGGCCACCTTGTCAAAAGCGGCGCTACTGTTTTCTCTCCTTTTGCCTAC
>DUKR01000055.1 GCA_013329175.1 Candidatus Woesearchaeota archaeon | reverse complement strand
TGAATGATTTTCTGGGAATGCCCACGTATATCCCTCAAAGCTTGCCACTCATGGCCACCCCGATTCCTTTTCAGGCTGGTGAAGTGCTACAGCATACCATCTCTCCTTCGCACCCCTTATGGAGTTCTATACCTTTTTAAACAGATACTTACATAGATAGATAAAATTACTTAAATGAATAGAAAAAGTGCTGAAAAAAGGGCGATTTCTCTCGATGTAACTAGCGGCAGCTTTCAAAACGACCCCCACATCAGATATATCAAAAGTGAGATTCAGGCATTCGGGAAGCAATACCCTGCCACTGAAGCCAAAATAGCGGAGCTTCTGCAGCAATCCATAACCATTCCTGACTACGTTTTCAACGAAAGCCTTACCGCACTGCAGTCTATTGTAAAATATCTCAAAGAGGAGCGCAGCCTGAAAAATAGTGAGATAGCAAAGATTGCCCACATAAGCCAAAAGTCAGTCTGGCAGGCATACAGAAACAGCAAAGCAATACAGCAGGAGGTATTCACAAGGCAGAAAGCAGCCTACGCCATTCCTCTTTCTGCGCTCAAGCCTGGATTGACTGCCCTTGAAAGCGTTGTTTTTCACCTCAGGATAACAGAAAAAGTATCATTCAGGGGCATTGCGGATATCCTCAGGCGAGACCAGAGAACTATCTGGACGCTTTTCAGAAGGGCAGAAAAAAAATCAGCAAAAAGAGCAGCAGAAGACCTGGCTGAAGACAAGGCCTTCATTGGACTGAAGGCTTTTACGCAAACAGTCACAAAGCGATACCATGTTTCAGTAAGCGACATTCTTGCATCGGCATCTGGCCAAGTCAGCATCCCAGATACAGTATTCTCCAAAGAGAGGACAATACTGCAAAGCATTGTGCACTATCTTCGTGATAAGAAAGGCTTCAGGAATAAGGCTATTGCAGGGCTTCTGCACGTCAGCGAGAAGTCAGCATCCCAGGCATACCGCAACGCCAGAAGAGGCAAAGACCTAGGGGATGTGGCTGGCTCCAGATTACACATTCCGGTTTCTGAGTTCAAACAGGGGCTTACTGCGCCTGAGTCTGTCGTGCTCTATCTGCATGACAAGCTGGCGCTGTCGTTTTCAGGCATAGGAAGAATTCTGCATCGCGACCCGCGGACCATCTGGGCAGCCTATGCTTTGGCCATGAAAAAGGAAACGGGGGGCAGGAAATGAGAAGCGCCAAAGCTGAATGGTACAAGTCAGCTGGTGTAATCGCCGTAGCCTTGGCTTTCGTTTCCTTCCTTGTACTAAGCGCTCCGCCTTCACTACATCGCGTCCTTGGAGAGGTATTCGATAACAATGGCCTGGATGCTGCGCTTACTACGCCAGTCTGGATAAATCTCACCCTTTCCAACACTACCTATCGCACCTCTACAACAGGCCCTCCGACGTTTGAGAACAGCTATGACATCAACGTCATGGGAATTGACAATGAAACCATTGTCATCAGGTCATGGAACGCTACGCATTATGGAGAGAACGTTACAAACCTCTCCATTGCTCCTGGAGATACCATTACCAACATCTACTTCCTGCTGCAAAGAGGCTCAGAGGCAAATGTATCCATACATTCACCTGACAACCATACGGCATACTATATCCCTGACACATTCAACGTAACAGCAATCATAACCATGCTTGGGGCAAATGGAACATTCTGCAACGCAAGCATCGCTTTCACCAACGCATCTGTTGCCAATGTCTCAACCGGAGAGAATGCGACGCACAGCCTTGGCAATGTTTCCCTCGGGGCAACAGTAAACACAACATGGAGCGCACAGGCCGTTGCAGTCGGCTCAGTAAACATAACAGTTGATTCATCCTGCGCTAGTGATGGAACGCTCCTCGAATTTGCAAACACAAAAGAGCTGTATAATATCACTATCCTGCCCGAGCAGCCGTCTATTGATTATAGCGAGTTCATGGACAGCCCCAGAACCACAAACCTAAGCCATGTCAAAAACAACAACGTTAACCTGTCCGTCATTTTGGCAAGGGATGGCATCGGGTTTATTGCATGGAATGAAACCCTCGTGCTCAACAACACCATCAACCTCTCTGATGCAGTGGAGATAACCGAAGATTTCGCCTATGTCAATGGAAGCATTGCAGCATTGAATTCGTCAGCTAACATTACCATCACCACTGGAAAGATTGCCTACCCTGAAATCAGAAAAGACGGCTTTGGCTGCGCCGACTGCTCGGTGCTTGAGGTGAACCCTGGCATCAACTTCACCTTCAGTGTTGCAGGATTTTCAAATTACACGTGGGCTGAGGCAAACCAGTCAAAACTCCAGAACAACGGAACCACCAACATGAGCGTCTATCTGCTGCTCTATACCCAGTTCAACAATTCAGGCCAGTGGATAACCGATGACGTCATTGTCAACGACACAGCAACAGGGACGCAAAGGCTCGTCAACACGAGTGCTGGGGCAGGCAACCTCATCAAGCTGGATGCGCTCTGGAATCCGCTTCACTACACCACAGCCAACCTCAGCTACGGCCCAGGGACATACAGGGTTGTAGCAGAAGCTGTTGACCTATCAGGAGACCAGCTCATGGATAAGGATGGCATTGGACTCAACGCAACCTATGTCTTTGCCTATACAGGCAACGCTGCGCCCTCCATTGCAGGCTTTGCCAGCAATGCCTCAACCGCAACTAGGGTTGGCGGCTACGTCAACTGGTCTGCAACCCTCACCGACGACGTCAACCTCAGCCATTACCTCTTCAGTTTCAACGATTCAGGCTCATTCATAAGCGACGCAGCAGTCGCTATCAACGGGACATCCTACGTTATCAACATCACAAAAGCAATAACCGCAACCCGCGGCGCGTATGTCTGTGCAAACCTATCCATCAATGACAGTGGAGGGCTTACCGCAGCATCAGGACTCAGCTGCTTCACCGTTGCAAACACCCCGCCCTCGCAGGTGGTCCTCTCCCACCCATTGGCAAATGCATCAACAATCAACCGCACGTCAAACTTCAACTGGACTGCGGATGCCAACCCTGACAATGACAATGTCACCTATGAGCTGCTCATCACCAGGCTTTCCTGCAATGACATAAGCAATGACTGCTTCACTGACCTTGTGAATGTCACGAGTATCGAGGCTGCCAACCACACCATTGCTCAGGAGCTTGATGCGGACTCAGCCTACAACTGGACAGTAAGAGCCTATGATGGGATAGAGTACGGTGAATGGAGCTCAGTAAGGAATCTCACCATCTCCTCTTATCTCAGCCTGCGCTTCACGCTAGGCAGCATAGACTTTGGCGCTCTTGCAATCGGCGAATCGAAGAACACAACCCTTGATTCCCCGCTGCCGCTTTCAATGGAGAACGACGGAAACGTCCGCCTCAACCTGACCATTGCAGCAAACGTAAGCCTCTGGGAGAGAAGCTATGCAGGCCTTGGAACAGAATACTTCCAGTTCATGGCTGGCAACACGACGGAGGCAGGCTCCTTCAACTGGAGCGCTAGCGCAGCAGCATGGGAGAACATCTCAATAGCCGCACAATCCCTCATAGCATCCCTCAACTATACCGATGCCTATGACAGCGCTCAGATAGAGATAAAAATCACCGTCCCCATTGACGAGCCGCCAGGCACAAAATACGCTGGTGTACTGATAGAAGGCGAACAGCCATGATTCATAACAGGAGAAACGCAGTGGCTTGCATCCTGCTAGTTATGGCGCTCCTTTCTGCAACAGATGCAATTGCCCTTGGCATCATCCCTGCTAAGACCATCATTGACTTTGAGCCAAACCTAAGCAAAGCCATCCCTCTTACCATCATCAATAATGAGCAGAATGATATTTCAGTTACGCTTCTGGCATCAGGCGAGCTTGCTCCCTATGTATCATTCAGGGAAAGCGCTCTTGCATTCGCTGGAGATGAGGGGGCAAAGCAAGCAGAAATCCTCCTCACGCTTCCGCAGGCTTTGGAATGGCCAGGAGTGCATGAAGCAAGCATAGCAGTAACCCAGGTACAGAGCGGGCGGGCAGAAAACTCTGGCACTGCGGTCACGGCAAGCCCTTCCCTCATCCACAGGCTGCTTGTAAGAGTGCCCTATCCGAAGCAGCATCTTGAGGCAAGGCTTCTGGTGCCATCAGTTGAGCGGGGCCAATCCCAAAGGGTGGTGGTGCTTCTCTTCAACTTAGGGGCAGAAGCAATAGAAAATGCCTCGGCGGCAATACTCATCAAGGACAGGGAGCAACTGCTGAATGCCCTGCCGCAAAAACATACTGCAGTCAGCGCCAGAGGCGATGCGCTGCTTGCCTTCACCAGGCAGCCGAAGGAGGGCGCTGGCATCTACGCAGCACACGCCTCAATTGCCTATGCCACAGGAAATCTCTCCCTGCAGCAGGAATTCAGCATAGGAGAGCCAAAGATTGCCATCACTTCAGTTAAAGCTGACCCTCTCACTACCGGCATCATCCCCCTAAGGATTACCCTCTACTTGGAATGGAACAGAAACCTCTCAGGAATTATTGCTTATGGTATCATGAAAAACAGCAGCGGCGAAGCAATTGCACAGTTCACAACGCCTGAAGCAGCACTGCTACCAGGAGCGTCGGTGGTGACAGCCTACCTTGAGGCTGGAGCACTGCCAGACGGCATCTATAACCTCACGGTGCGTGTCACCCATGAGCGCACAACAGCAGAGTTGAGCATTCCAATCAAGATGCGCCTTGGCATGGCAACCATTGGAGAGCAAAACGACTTCACTATGCTCCTCCTTGCAACGGTCATCCTGCTGATTATCCTCAGCCTCTACCATTTCTACCACAAAAGAAAGGAGCTATGAAGCAAGGGATCAACCCAGAAACAGGCAAACAGGCAAAGCGGATGTTCCCACTCTCAAATCAAAACTCGCCCCGACAAAAAGAAACATTTAAATAAGCCAAAAAGGTAATTTCAAAAAGCTGAAATGGGAAAGTCTGTAAAAAAGGAGAGAAGCCTGACAGGAGCTATTGCCGTTCTTACCATTGTCTTCATTGCTTTGGTTGGCATGATAGCATGGGAGCTTGCGCAAGGAAGCGGCATCGTCGCTGAGCAGGAACCTGCCTCTAATCCTCATGTGGCCACTGTCTCGCTCACGGTCCTTCCCCCTGACGATACAGCGACAGGCGCAGGAACATGAAAAGGGAAACTGAGCAGGTAGTGGCTGTACTGCTGATTATCGGCATCATCATAGCAGGAACAACCCTTCTGCTTATCAGGTATAGGCTTGCAGGAATCACAGGATTTGCTGTCAACCCTAATGCGACAGTAACATTGACGGTACAGGACACTGCCTCACTCACCTTTCTCGATAGCTCCATCAGCTGGGGAACGGTTGCAGTCAACGTAAGCAAGACAAACACCTGCATCCTGACAACCACACCAGGCTACACCACAGACAGCTGCACCGATGGCGCCGGGGGAAGCGTCACTCCTGAAACAAGCGGCCTTGCCATAGAGAATGACGGCAACACTAACCTGACGGTAACTCTGATTTCCAACGTGACCGGCAGCCAGTTCATAGGAAGCAATGCAGTCTTTGAATGGAATGTCACCAACATTGAAGTCGGAAGCTGCCTCAACGCTACTGGTGATGCAGTTGCCCCCAATACCACCACCTTTGAGAGCGTCACAACCACAGAGAAAGTCATCTGCTACCGCCTGCGCTATATTGATGCAAGCGACTCCCTCAACATATCCATTAACCTGACGATTCCCTATGATGCTCCCACCGGCGCAAAAGCAGCGAAGCTGACGGCAACAGGGACAACCGTCTGATTCTTCAATCCCCGTTTTTCATCGATGGCTTTTTATACCTTCATCGCTCCAAAAAACTGCCATGAGGGAACGCCACTTCCTTACAGCAGTGCTAATGCTCATGCTCCTTCCTGCAGCCTATGCAGTCAGCATCACCCCCTCAAAGATTGATATCCAGTTTGAGCCAGGCTACAGCAAGGAATTCATCTTCAGAACATGGGGCGCCGAGCACATCGCAATCTACAAGAAGGGAGACCTTGCTGAATACGTCACCCTCAACCAGACTTCTGTGGAGGGAAAAGGAGACATCCTTGTCAGCATTGCTCTTCCTGAAAAACTTGATGCGCCTGGGAAACATACCATCCTCATCGGAGCAGTGGAGACTGGCGCGGACCAGGGCATTATCAGCGCAGCAGCAGCAATCCAGACTCCCATCTACGTTATGGTTCCCTATGAAGGCTACTATATTGAAGCCTCGTTGAGCACAGCAGATGCCAGCGACAATGAGAGCATCCCCTTTGAGATTCACGTGCGAAACATCGGGACAGAGGATATCAAAAGGCTTGCTGCATCTCTTGCCATATCTGCGCTGCAGGAGAGCAGTGAATCGGTGAGGAGGGAAACGCAGGCAGCAGAGTTGCCTGCTGGAGAAAGCATTGATTTTCATGTTGAGCTGCCTGCTGGAGCGCTTGGGCCAGGCTCCTACCGTGCCGTTGCTGATATAGGCTACGATGCCTACAGCCTCACCAGGAAGCAGGAATTCAGGGTAGGCGAGCTCTCTGTTGAGTTGCTTGACTACCCAAAAATGCTCTACAACGGAACAATCAACAAGGTAGAGCTTGTCGTTGCCAGCAGATGGAACGGCCCTATTGAGCACGCCTATGCTGAGATTGACATTGGCGGCAGTGCGCCGCTCATACAAAATGCAAGAACCCCTCCCTTTTCCCTAAAGCCATGGGAAACAAAAAGCATAGAGGCTTTCATTGACACTTCCTCTGTCCCCGTTGGCACCTATGCCATGGCAATCACGCTCTATTATGCGGGGAAGGAGACTCTAGTAAGGGACACCATCAGCATCATTGAGAAGCAGGAGAAGGCAGGAATCCTTCTAAGCCCGCTCAATCTTGCACTCATTGCAGCAGTGATTCTCCTCATCATCATTGACGCTGTTTGGATGGTAGCAAGGAGAGGGCAGCCGAAAAAGAAAACGCGCAGGCGAAGATGAACCGCAAACTGCTCCTGCTCTCAGCATGCTTCTGCATTGGCATCGTAAGCGTGCTGCTCTACACCTTTGCCATCATAACTGGTGTCCAGACCATGGAGATGAGCCTGCAGATAGGGACAAGCTACGGCTTCAATCTGGAGACGGACAAGCTCTACTTTGCAAGGACTCCGCCAGGGGGGGAGGTGCGGCGCACTTTTACCATACAGAGCAACAGGCCATACCCTCTACTGGTTAGGATACAGAAGAAAGGAGACATTGGCCCATGGGTCGCACTCAGCAATGCTAGCGTTACGCTCAGTCCGTTCGGAAAAGCTGCCGTGCAGGCAACTGCCTATCCTCCGCCTTATGCCCATCTTGGCAATTATTCAGGCTATCTTCGGATAATCAGCAGCAGGGCACTATGGTAGGCACAGCGGCTATGGACAGGAAAAAGAACCGCATCAAGTCAATTGCATTCCTGTTCATTCTTGCAGCAGCCTTCCTTGGCCTCAGCCTCTATGATATGTTCCTGCTTCAGAAAGGAGAGCAGAAGGAAAGCTTCAGTGACATCACAGGCGAATCAACAAACGAAGGCATAGTAAGCCTCTGCTTCAATGCCCGGCCATTTCTTGGCGCAATAAGCCACCAGACGGCAAGAGTGGGAACGCTTTTTTTGCTCTCCCTCTCAGCAGATGATGACAACAGCGAAAATGTCTCATTTGCCCTCAATGACACCTCCCTTTTCAACATTACCAAGACAGGCACAGCCACTGCTGAGATTGCCTTCCTTCCAATCCAGGCCCACCTTGGGAATAACAGCGAGCTCAACTTCACTATCCTCATACAGTTGAACGACACCAGCGGCTGTGATAACAATGGCTTCACAAGGGCATTCAATCTGACCATGACAAACCGGACCCTTCCTGAAGTGCCTGGCGCATCTGGCGGAGGAAGCACTGGTGGAGGAGCAGGAGGAGGAGGGGGAGGAGGTGGCGCACAGCCAGTTCAAGGCGAGCCTCCTGAACTCTCTTTTTCTGAAGACCTCATCAAGGTCATGCTGAAAGAAGGGGAAAGCATCCAGAAGCAGGTGGTGCTTCGGAATACCGGAGCGCACAGCGCTTACGTAACGCTTTTCCTTGAAGGCCTGCAGGGAGCAGTTGTAGTCAATACCACAGCATTCTGGATTTTCGCTGGAGAAGAGAAACCGCTGCTCCTGACCTTTGATGCACAGGAGTTGTGGCCTGAAATCTATCTTGGGACGCTCACCGCAGAATCCGGGGGCATTCGTGACACTATTGACCTTATCCTGGAAGTCGAATCAGCATCTATTCTCTTCGATGCAAGCCTTGACCTTGCGGCAGAAAGCAAGACAGTCTACCCTCTGGATGAGCTCCATGCCACAGTCACCATCTTCAGCCTGCAGGGACGAGGGTTATCCGACGTGACTGTCATTTATAGCATCAGGGGCACTACAGGGCTTGAATACTTTACAGAGCAGGAAACTATTTCCCTTGGGCAGCAGGTCTCGTTTGCAAAGGTTTTCCAGCTTCCTGCTGCCATGGAACCCGGCTCCTATGTCCTTGCAGTCATGGTCAAAAAAGACAGCTCAGTAGGGACCGCAAGTGAGCGTTTCACCGTTATGAGGCATGACGAGCTGTTTTCTCCCCTGCAGGCGATGGACCTTGGCACCCTGCTCTCAAGCGGCCTGCTCTTTTTGGTTGTGCTTATCCTTATTTCCCTAGCTATCCAGTTCAGCAGGCTGCAGAAAGGGCTGAAGCAGAAGAAGCCAAGTCTGCAGGAGAGGAGAAAAGAGAGGGAGAAAGAAAGAAAAAGGAAAGAAACAGAGAAAGGGCTGCTGGAGAAAAAAGAGCAAAAGCTGAAAGAGAAGGAGATGAAAAGAAAGGAGCAGGAGCAAAGGCAAAAGAGAAAAGAGAATGTTCTGGAAGAGGAAGAAAGAAAAGCAAAAGAGAAGGAAAGAACAAAAAAAGAGGAAGAAAGAAAAGCGAGGGAAGAGCAGGAGAGAAAGCAAAGAGAGCAGCAGGAGCATGAGAAGAGACTCAGCAATGAGGAGAGGGAGAAGCTGATGAAAAAGCTGCAGGCGCTGGAAAAAGCCCATGCGGGCGGCTTCATTTCCAGAGACGTATACAAAAGGTCAAAGAAGGCCATAGAGTGCAGGCTGCGATAGGAAGCTTTGCTCATTATTAAATTGCAGCGGGAATCTGCGGTAATCCCCTCAGGATTTTTAAACAAAACCCAAACCCTGAAATATCATACCATCAATGAAGCAAGAGGTGACAACAATCAGCAAGACTCCCCTCACGCAAAGCGTGCCGCCTGCAAAAAGGCTTTATCTTCCTGATGGAGAGAGCATCGCAAGCATTCATGGGCTTATCGCTGCCCTCCAGAAGATGACCCAAAGTTCCTATGCAGGATACTCGAGGGGCAATCGCAATCGCTTTGTAGCCTGGGTACAGGCGACATTCAATGACCCTGAGCTTGCTGGAAGACTCAGCAACACCACGACAAAAGAGGAGCTTCTGGTGGAATTGCAGGAGAGCCTTGCAAGAAGCGCATACCGAGAAATCCAGTGGCTCTATCATCTGCTTCCAAAAGCATGGAAGGTCATAGTATATAACCTGCTGAACAAGGCAGGAAAAAAGCCTGCAGGGCAGAAGAGGAGGGAACCAGCAGAGGAGCACGTCCTCCTCTCCGAGCTATCCCGCATGAAAGAAGAGTTCTTCCGGCTGCAGGATAGCATCAAAAGCACAAGGAAAAGTCAGGAAGCCTGCCGTCTGAAAGAAAAGGGTGAGCTGGAAAAGATAAAGAGCTATGAAGCAAAGCGAAAGCAGAAGGCAGGAAAGCTTCGCAGGCTCGCACAGGAAGAGCACCTCTTCAGGGAAAAAAAGCAAAGGCTTTGGAGAGGGGAGGCAGCGGTAAAGAAAGCAAAGGCCTCGCTTGCGCAAAAGCAGGCTTTCCTGGCTGGCAAGGAAGGGCGCCTCAGACTGCTTGCGCAGCGCCATGAAAAGGCAAAGGAGGCTATAAGGAAAGAGAAATTCTCCATCAGGGCAGATGAGCACCGCCTAGAGAGTAGGATAGAGGCAGCGGCAGGCGAAGAGCAGCAGAGAAAGGGAAGGGTCGCTAAGGAAAGAGCACGGCAGAAGCAGCAGGAGAGAAGGCTCAAAAAAAGAGAGCAGTCGCTGAAGCACAAAGAAGTTGCGCTGCAGGGCGCACAGGAAGTGCTGCTGAGAAAAGAGAGTGCTCTTGCCCACAGGGAAGCCGAATTGAGAGAAAAGCAGGCGAAGCTTGCTGAGGAGCAGCGTGCGCTCATCCTCGCAAGAAGGGTATTCAGGTCATATAACGGCGGGAAGGGCGGCAAAAAGATTTAAATACCCTCCAACACGCAAAGGAGAGAGGAAGGCTATAGAGCATGGTAAAAGCAAGGCCCAAGAAAGCAAAGCAAAAGCAAACGGGTGCATCTTACAAGCAGGAGTTGCTCATGGATGCTGTTTCACAGCTCAGTAAGGAGTTAGCAAAGCTTCGCGAGAGAAAGGACGATCTAGAGAGGAAGCTTGGAGAGTTTCGCGGCGAGGCTGTCAGGGCACAGAACAAAGAGCAGCAGCTTCGTGACGAGATATCAAGGCTTGTCGCAAAGGAAGGCATCATCAGCCAGAAGAAGGACGAGGCAGATCGTAAGCTCAAGTCGGTGAAGGAAAAGCTTGCCGAGGTCGCAAAAATTAAGGATGAATTGCAGAATCTGTAGGGGAGTTGAGTGCACCCCTTGATACTTGTTCTTGAACCTACTCCTTCACCCTCCTGAAAAGTCCTGTCGGGAGGAAGGGTGCGGGCTCGTGGGATAGCCATGAGTTGAAGCATTGAGAGATATGGCTTGTGGTGAGGGGCATTCCCTAAAAAATCAATCAAAAAAAAGGCATTAGCACTCCTCCCATCGCTTCTCCAGCCAA
>DUKR01000046.1:686-3997 GCA_013329175.1 Candidatus Woesearchaeota archaeon | reverse complement strand
AACAAATGCTCAGAGAGCCAGAGGAATTATGCAACACAGCAAGAAAAAACAATGCTTGTGCAGGCCAGCGAGAAATCCATTCTCCTAAAGGAGGCAATAGCACTCATCATAAACAGCCTCAAAGAAGAGGCATAGAAATAAACGACCCAAACGACAACCTCTATGAAGATTCCATGACTAAAGGATCACGGAATTTTCAACGGCAATGTTCCATCGAACGAAATCAAAAATGGCAGGAGCGGCGCAGGTGGCAACAAATGATGCGGTAATGGCCTGTTTTTCGGGGTTGAACTGCCTCTCGCACGCCACTGTGAGGCAGGACAGCAGCGAAACTTACGTTTCCGGTATTTCAAAAAGAATCATTTACAACAAATCATTGAAAAAAGGCATTAGCACTCCTCCCATCGCTTCCACAGCTAACGGGTAACTTCCTCCTTTTTGTTGCATACTCTCGTGCACTTGCCAATTCCGAGGAGGAAGAAAAAAAGGCTGCATTGGCGTCGCGATTGCCTCTTGATTACGCACTGCTCAAGCGTGTATTTTGGGAGAGGCAGAGGAGATGTTAGAAAAAAGATTCAGAATAGTGAAGTATGGTGAATCCTGAAAGCTTTAGGAAAAAGGTAAGGGGGATAGTCTCCCATGAGGGTAAAATAGAGTTTCTGGGAAACAACTTTGATGGTATTGTGTCCCTGCTGACAACATCAAAAGAAGCAAGAATTTACCAATGGCTTGAAGAGCTATTCCCTTGAGGAGAATAGAATGCTCTGGAAACGATACGAGGACACTAAGAAATAAAATGGCTTTGAAAAAAGGAGTATGGGCTCAGTTCAGAAACTCAAGGGAGGGTATTCTCACTACGATTGTAGAATCTCCTGCTCTTTCTCCAGATACTCTTCTCTTGAAATCTTCCCTGTGATGTACTTGATCTGCAGCTCCTTCAGGGGGTCCCCTAAGAAGTCATCGGTGCTGATGACCATGGCGCTCCCGGTAGATGCACTTGCACCCGCATCCTCATTGACAGCAGTATACTTCCCTCCAAGGCTCATCACGATAGTTCCGATAAGAAGCGAGAACACCACTAGGATGATGGTTGCGACAAGCGGGGAAAGTCCCCTCTTCCCTATCATGCTCCCCTCCGTCCTGTTGCTGCTTTTTTCCCCCCCACGGCATGTTTTGACGGTGGCTTGGTGAAACTTGTTGCTGATTTCTCAATATACGCCTTCTGCAGAAGCAGGGTATAGACAAAGAGCGCAATGATCACCATCTCAAGCAGAGGGAAGAACAGCTTGCCTACCATGATTGCTCCTGCGATGTCAAGGATAGCAACCACCTGCTCGATGATGTACACGAGCACCGCTACAAACAGAAGCCTCCATGGCTGGATATATGCCCTGCAGTTCCTTGTCGTTAGGATTTTGTAGAAGAAGAACAGCGCTATCAGCACAAGAATCAGGTTATAGTAGGGTGCAACAACCCGTAAGCAGGCGTCTGCAGCGGTCATAGTTTCCCCTCATTCGCCAATAGCTGAAGGACAAGAGCAATAATCAGGAAGGCAAGGATGCCTGTTGGGATGATGTGGGTAAAAAATAGGCTCTCGAAGCGCTGGAACGCGCGCAGCGCCCCGAGTATCTCCTGCACCATGAACAGCAGAAGCGCAGGGATCAGAAAGAGCCACGGCCTAAGGTCGCTTCGCCTTTTCGAAGCCTTCCAAAGCGTTGCAGCAATCACTCCCGCAACGATAGCAAGAAAGATGTTAGCTATTTTCAGTATGCCCTCTAGATACTCAACCATCGGACCGCCTCTTTTTTCACTCTTCCTTTTTTAGGGGAAGCACATTTATAAATCTTTGGGGATTCGGGGATTCAGCAGCGAAGGCAGCCTGTTCACGGATTATGGCAAACACAAAAGACAAGATAAAGGAATTGCGGGACGAGCTTTCAAAGACTAAATACAACAAGAGAACCCAGCACCACGTCGGCCTTGTCAAGGCCAAGATTGCAGTCCTCAGGGAAAAGGAAGAGAAAAGGCTTGCAGGAAAAGGCGGCGGCGAGGGCTACAACATCAGAAAGACAGGTGACGGGACTGTCATCCTTGTCGGCTTCCCAAGCGTAGGCAAGAGCACCCTGCTCAATGCGCTCACCAATGCCGAATCAGCGATAGCTGCCTACGCGTTCACCACCCTCACCTGCATCCCTGGGCTCCTTGAGTACAACCATGCAAAGATTCAGGTTCTTGACGTCCCAGGAGTCGTTGAAGGGGCAGCCTCAGGAAGGGGGAGGGGAAGAGAGGTGCTCTCCTGTGCTATGAGCGCTGACCTGGTCCTGCTTATGATTGACGTCTTCAAGCCTGAGAACAGAGAGGTCATCATGCATGAGGTGCGGGAGGCCAACCTGAGAATCAACGAGACAAAGCCCGACGTGAAAATAGAGAAGACATCAAGGGGAGGGATAACCATAGGAACAACCTGCCGGCTCACCAGGATAAGCAGGGAGACGATAGAGGCTATCCTGAAGGAGTTTCGCATCATGAATGCTAGTGTTACCATCCGTGAGGATATCAACGAGGAGCAGCTGATTGACGTCATTGAGGGCAACAAGAAATACCTCCCTGGAATAGTCGCCCTCAACAAGATAGACCTTGTCTCAGATGGTGAGCTTGCTGCAATACAGAAGAAGTATAAGCCTGACATCCTCGTCTCTGCCCACAACAAGACCCATCTGGAAGAGCTTAAGCAGCTCATCTTTGACAGGCTGGACCTCATGCGCATCTACTGCAAGGACATTGGCAAGAAAGCTGACCTTGACATCCCTGTCATCATAAGCAGGAAGGGCTCGCTAGGCGATTTTGCCGACAAGCTGCACAGGAACTTTCAGAGCCGCCTGAGGTTTGCAAGGATTTGGGGCAGGTCAGCACGGTTTGACGGCCAGCAGATACGAAAGCTTGAGCATAAGCTCGAGGATGGGGACATTGTGGAGTTGCATTTGAGATGACTATTTTCTACGGCAACGCCGATGTATCGCATTATCATCTATTCAGCGAGAGTATCCAAACTAGGTGATTGATCCTCACGGGCCATCTTTGTTAAATCCTCAAGTAAGAATCTCTGCCCACAATATATACTACATGTCGAATACCTCATGATAGAGTCCAATAATCGGCCATCGGATAAAGCAGAAGATGCAGAAAAAAGTTCCTCATACATAATGCATGCGGTAGCTAAATCCAAACTTAAAAAACACATAGTTAAAAAGAATTCTTTATTGGGGAAATTCAATAGGCTTTTGAATCTAGACTGATCTCCTTCCTCCATC
>DUKR01000046.1:0-611 GCA_013329175.1 Candidatus Woesearchaeota archaeon | reverse complement strand
CTGATCTCCTTCCTCCATCTTAGGATA
Source organism: Candidatus Woesearchaeota archaeon (assembly GCA_013329175.1). GTDB lineage: Archaea > Nanobdellota > Nanobdellia > Woesearchaeales > UBA11716 > UBA11716 > UBA11716 sp9638u. The sequence continues at coordinate 584 of DUKR01000046.1, read as the reverse complement.
CTTTTTATTGACCGCTGCATGATATTGGTAGGAGAGTATGCCTGGGACAGCTATCGTTAAGAAGTTACTTCCAAATCCTCTTAGATTAGCCTTCGCTTGATTATAATCTTCTTTCCATCCAGCCACAGTGAGATAATCTTTAAATTCGAGCATTATACTATCAGAGAAGTCAGATATCTTTTTTTATTTTTACCCGCACTATTGCGGTAGCGAACTAGTGAGCCGTGCTTAACAACTTCCTCTCGGCCTTCCTCAAATGCTCTCGAAACGTAGAAATGCTGACGCCTGAGACATTTGCAAGTTGTGCCAGCCAAGCTTTCCTCGGAAAATCATAGTACCCTTCTTTCTTGGCAAGGGAAAGCGCATTTTGCTGCTGTTCGGAAAAATCCGGGCTCAACGCAGGAAAATATATATCCGTTAATGGAGCCTGCTTGATTGAGGCAATGGAGACCGTTGTGCCCGACTGCTTCAGCCCCTTTACAAACTCCATCAGCACCTCCTTTCTCAGCGCCGCGAGTTCCCACCGCTCAATGCCATCTCTCCTGACAAGGACTGGTTTTGTATAGATTATCTCAGGGTGATGA
>DUKR01000129.1 GCA_013329175.1 Candidatus Woesearchaeota archaeon | reverse complement strand
TCACTTCTTTTCCTTCACTTTTTTCTTCTTTTCTTTCTTCGTTTTTCTTTCTTCGCCTTTTTTCTTTCTTTATTTTTCTTTTCCCCGTCGGAAAGCGCAATTGAGATGATGGCATGAATAGAAAAGAATGAGGTTACGCATTGGCTGTTGAAGCGATGGGAGAATAGGCATTGCCTTTTTTTCTACTGAGCTTTTGGGAATGCCTCTTTTCCACAAACCTGCCCACTTATATTTCTCAAAGCCTCAACTCATGGCTATCCCGATGAGCCTTTCAGGCTCGTGAAGTGTTACAAAAAAAGGGCATTCCAAAAAAATCAATAGCGATGGCTTCTTTGCCACCCTCAACATTGTCTTTTTTTCTTCTTTGATGTCTATGGAAATAGTGATGATAACGTTTCCGCCATGCCCTGCAGAGGCATCCATCCTCCATGCACGCATGCAGCAGCTCGCAATCCTGAAGGGATAGCTGCCCGCTATGCTGCCTGCTCTTGCTTCTTCTCCTTTCTTAAGCTTCCAGCCGATTGAAAAGAGAGTGCTGAAACATCGCTTCATGGAGCGTGAGGTGTTACCGTGCTACCAAACATTTTTAACCAATCCACAATCTCATCAACTCCATGAAGTACAAAGAGTTTACCCTTGACCGATTCCAGGAAGAGGCAATTCAGGCAATAGATAGCAACAAGTCAGTGGTCGTCTCTGCTCCGACTGGATCAGGCAAGACCCTCATTGCTGACTACATCATCAACAGGGACGTCAAAAAGGGCATCAAGGTAATCTATACAGCGCCCATCAAGGCACTCTCCAACCAGAAATACAAGGAGTTCTGCGCTGAATATGGCGAGGAAAGCGTAGGCCTCATTACTGGCGATGTCGTCAGGAATCCTGGCGGGCTTGTCCTCATCATGACAACAGAAGTCTATCGCAACATGGTCATGACAGGCGACCCTCTCCTTGAGGGCATCTCCTACGCCATCTTCGATGAGATACACTACATCAATGACATCGAGAGGGGAGTCATCTGGGAAGAATCCATCATCTTCTCAAAAAGAAGGACCCGCATGCTCTGCCTCTCAGCAACCATCCCCAATGCTGAGGAGTTCGCTGACTGGATCCGCTCAATCAAGCGCCATGAGGTCGTCGTGGTGCTGCATGAGCAAAGGCCCATCCCCCTGCGCCTTCAGTTCTATGATGAAGAGCTTGGGGTGACCACCCTTGAGAAAATAAATGACGTTGCGGGAATTCCCGACTATCATCATTTCAGGGGCAGGAGGAGAAGGCGCCTTCCTCCAGCACCGCAGCCTGATCACACAAGGCTCATCAAGGCAATCATAGGAAAGACTCCCTGCTTCTTCTTCTGCTTCTCCAGAGCCGGCTGCCAGAAGAACTCGTTAGAGCTGCTGGGCAAAGGGTACTTTGAGCAGAGTCCGCAGATAGTATCACATATCGCAGCCAAACTGCGTGACGCTCCACCTGACATAGCAAAGCTTCCCTCAGCCAAGCTCCTGCGCCAGACCCTTCCCCATGGCATTGGCTTTCATCATGCCGGGCTTCTTCCCATCCTCAAGGAGCTTGTCGAGGAGCTGTTTGCTCTTGGGTTTATCCACGTCCTCTACACCACAGAAACCTTTGCCGTAGGCATCAATATGCCTGCCAAGACGGTATGCTTTGAGTCATTGCGCAAGTTCGACGGCAGAGGGTTTCGCCTTCTCAACTCAAAGGAGTTCTTCCAGATTGCCGGAAGGGCGGGAAGAAGGGGGATTGACACTGAGGGGTTTGTTATCCCCATGATAGCCAGGAGAGACTTCAACTACAAGGCTATCCAAAGGGTGACTGACAAGGACATTGAGCCTATCAGGTCGCAATACCGCCTCTCGGTGAACACCGTGCTGAATCTTATCCACCAGCATGACGCTAAGGAAATCGCAAAGATCCTCAGGATGAGCTTTCACTCCTTCCAGCAATACGGCAGGGCATTCCATGCAAAGGAGAGCCATGCAGCCCACAGGACATTCATGAATCTCAAGAAGAGCCTGTCAAAGAGGGGCTACCTCAAAGGGAGCGCATTAACAGAGAAGGGGTTGTTTGCCTCAAAGATATACGCCGATGAGCTGCTCACTGCTGAGCTTTTCACCGGACACTTCTATGCCGAGCTGAACGAGTACCAGATGCTCCTTGCCATAGCGTGCCTGTGCTATGAAGCCCGAGAAAATACCCAGTTCCATGCAACCTTCCCAGCAAGGCACGTGAAGGAGCTGGAGAGGCTCCTGCAGCGCTCGCCGTTCCTTATGCATGAGCAGCGCTTTAGCGAGGCGCAGCGCCTCACGGCCCTAATCCATCCCCTCTATCATGGCAGGAGCATCTTCGACGTCATTGGCAGCACCAATCTTCCTGAGGGCGACATCCTGCGCCTGCTACGCCAGATGCTTGACAGGATCAACCAGATACGCCATGCTACTGACGACAGGAGATTAGAAATGATGATGGGCAGCTGTGCTGACGTGATTAACCATGCGGTAAAGGACGTGGATGTGGTGTAATTTTGGTTAAGGCCTTTATCTGAACTTCAATGCCGCTCAAGAAGCCTGCCAGGGGCGGATGGATTGCGGAGTGATACAGCGCGAAAAGCATTTTTGGATGAAGCCCTCACCATCCAAAAGTATTTAAACAGGAGCGCATTCCTATCATATCGTTAATATCGGGTTGGGAAACCTGGTATGGCCCGTCACGAGAGTACTCAACGGAGTTTACGCTAAGAAAGCAAGCGATGAAGCTTGGGAGTTAGTGGTGCGGGCTGCAATATCCGCTTATGCTTTATAGCGCCTGTGGCTACACAGGTAAAGATTAGGATAAAGGCATCAAAAGCCGCCATAACCGTCGTTTAGAGCACATCCCGATTGCAATTATCGTTTCATCATTGTATCATGGTTTGCGTGTGGGGTTCATTGTTTTATTGGCATTGTGCCTCCCCTGTACGGTATAGATAGGATGTAGTTCTAAGTGCTTTTACTGGCTGGCGGCTATGCGATAGGAAGAGGTCCATTCGCAAAGAGTCAACAGCGCAGCGGTCCGCAATGCGGGCAGCTTTGACGTGCCTGCAAAAGCAGGACACAACAGGATTGGAAGTTCACAAGAAGAAAATTCCATTCTGGAAACACCGGAGGCAAAAATGGGAAAGATAAGCCCTGTATCCTCAAAATACATCATCCACTCAAACATAGAGATTGATGGCATCGTAGATAGACCTGATGTCATCGGAGCGATTTTCGGCCAGACCGAAGGGCTTCTTGGGGCAGATCTTGAGCTTCGCGAGCTTCAGCGCTCGGGAAGGATAGGAAGGATAGAAGTTAATGTAGATACCACCTCGGGGAAGACTCAGGGGCAGATAGTTATCCCCTCAAGCCTTGATAAGGCAGAAACCTCGATTGTTGCAGCAGCACTGGAAATCATCCAGAGGATTGGCCCCTGCAACGCAAAGATTAAGGTAAGGAATATCGAGGACGTCCGTGTCAGCAAGCGCAATTTTGTCATCCAGAGGGCAAAAGAGCTGCTTAAGAGCATGATGGATACCGTCATGCCTGATTCTCAGGAACTTGCAGATGAGGTATCCTATGCTGTCAGGGTCATGGAAGTTGTTGAATATGGCAAAGACCGCCTGCCTGCTGGTCCTGCAATTGATGAGTCTGAGGAGATCATCATCGTTGAAGGGAGAGCGGATGTCGTCAACCTCCTCAAGCACGGCTTCAAAAATGTCATAGCCGTGAATGGCACCTCGATTCCCGAGACCATTATTGAGCTCACCAAGAAGAAGGTCGTAACTGCCTTCGTGGACGGGGACAGGGGTGGCAACATCATCATAAAGGAGCTGACAACTGTCGGCGAAGTGGATTTCGTCACCAGGGCCCCTGACGGCAAGGAAGTTGAGGAGATCACAAAGAAAGAGATACATAAGGCGCTGCGAAGCAGAATATCAGCAGAGCAGGCAAAGCTTGAGCTTTCCAAAGAGAGCGAGCGCTACAACGAGCAGGGCATACGAAGGAGCCAGCAGGGTAGCGCCAATTACCCCCGCCGTGACCCCCGCGATAACCGCCCACCGCAGGGTGGCACCAACTACCCCCGCCGTGAAGGTCCAAGGGACAATGGAATCCGCGACCAGCGAAGAGGTCCTCCTGCTCCTTCCCAGCAGAAACCGAGCAAAGAGGAGCTTGCTGCATTCAAGGAAGCGATAGAGAAACTCATCGGAACCCGTGGTGCCCATATGCTGGACAAGAATCTTGGGGTACTTGGGAAGGTTCCTGTTAGCGAGTTGCAGTCCACCATCAACAGCATGCCCAATGCAATCCACGCAGTCGTCTTTGATGGAACCATCGAGCGGGATATGGTAAAAGCAGCTGAGTCAGCAGACGTGAGCTATCTTGTCGCGATGGGTTCAAAAGTAAAGCCCAACGAGACAAGGATAACCCTCCTCACGGTCAATGATTTATAGGATTTTTGTGGCACTCAACTGGCACCTAAAAGAGCAACTTCAGTTGAATTCATGAAAAAAGCGCATTCAGGAAAACCTGCTGCATTATCAATTGGTCTGGCCTTTGCTGGGCATCTCTGCAGTTAGCTTTGCAAGCAATGGGCAGGCAGGAGAGCAGGGAGAAATGCTCACAAGCAGCCCTGAGCAACCTGAGATTACTGCAGATGGCATGACGATAGGTAACACAGAAACAGAGTATGCCATTGATTTCTTTACTGAGCCTCAGGAGAGTTATGATGCAGGGGCACACCCTGCCCTTCCGCTTCGCTCAAGGGCAGACCCATAGGATTTCTGGCTTGAGCTCTTAACAATAGTTAACAGCTACTTTTATAAAGGGCGCTCCCATTATCAAAATGGGGAAATGCAGGTTTTCCGTCAGGATAAAAAGAGGTGGAGGGAATTTCTCATTCGGCTTAGCAGAAGCGCTGAACTCATAGCTCCGGTAAAGACTGACCTCCTACGATTTGAGCCCATCACTGACCCTGAGCAGATTTACCTTGAAAAAAACGCCTACTTTCCCCTGAAGGAATGGTTCTTCAGAAAAGAGGAGGTAATCTTCCAATTCACGGGCAACAAGCTCACCGTTCCTGCCTTTACAGCGCCAAAGCAGCGCATCTTCTTTGGCGTACGAAAATGCGATCTGAACGCCATCCGCCATCAGGACATGGTATTCATTAATGACGTAGGTGACCCCTACTACAAGGCCCAAAGGGAGCATTCGCTGCTCTTAGGCTACCACTGCAACACTGCGCCTTCGCAGTACTGCTTTTGCGGCTCCATGGACCTTGTTGATTTCTTTGACCTCATGTTCTATGACAAGGAAGATTACTTCCTGATTGAGGTAGGCTCAGACAGGGGAGAAGCCCTCATAGCAGAGCACCATGACCTTTTTGAGCAGCATAACCGCCTCATAACGCAGGACGAGAAGCATATCCCTGGAGCTGACCGCCTGAAAGTAAAGGACATTGCCCACCTCTATGACAACCCTGGCTGGAAGGAAGGGGTTGATAAGTGCCTTTCCTGCGGCGCCTGCACCGCTCTTTGCCCGACGTGCTACTGCTTTGAGTTCCATGACGAAACAAAACTTGCTGATCCACAATCAGGCGAGCGCAAGCGCTTCTGGAGCAGTTGCCAGCTGCAGGACTTCACCCGCGTCGCAGGCGACCATGTATTTAGAAAAGAGCGCGAGGAGCGCTTCAAGCATCGCATCTATCACCAGCTGGACTATTTCAGGGAAAAGTACGGCATACAGATGTGCGTTGGCTGCGGCAGGTGCATAGAAGGATGCCCTACGCGCATAGATTTTGTAGACATCATTAACAGGATGGAAAGACCAGAAAAAAAAGAGGCATAGATGGCGCAAGGATTCTTCAGGAGGAAAGGAAAGACGGCAGAGGAAGCTGATGCTTTCCAGAGATTTATAGACCAAAAGCTCAGGGAGCTTTCGCATACCCCATCTGGCAAAAAGAGGAAGACGAGTTCGCCAGCGAGAGCAAAGATAAAATTTCCCGCGAAGAAAAGCGCAAAAGGAAAAGGCAGGCGGAAGCGAATACTTTTATCACCTGGAAAGGCAACCATGGCGCCAGAAAAGGCAAAAAAGGCAGCGGCAAAGAGAATTACGCCAGTTGCGATAGTGCCCAAGCGCCCAGGCGCTTCAGAGAATCCCTACCTTCCAAAACCCTATAGGGTACTTGACTATGTCCGTGAATCGCCTGACACCTTCACCATAGCAGTTGACATGAAGACCTATCATGACCCTGGCCAATTCGTCCAGGTCTCATTGCCAGGATTTGGAGAATCGCCCATATCCATCTGCTCTGATTCACGGGAATTCATCCGCCTCAACATCAGGGAAGTAGGCACGGTCACAAAAGCGCTGGCAAAGCTCAAGGTAGGCGACACCGTACTCATCAGAGGCCCCTACGGCAGAGGCTACCCTATGCAGGCGCTTAGGGGAAACGATCTGATAATCATCGGCGGAGGCTGTGGTGTTGCGCCATTGAAGGGCATCATTGACTATGTCTATAACCACAGGGCTGCATATAAGGATATCTATCTTTTCTTAGGCTACCGCTCGCCTGATGACATCCTGTTCCAGAAGGAGCTTGAACAGTGGAAGAAGGACTATCACGTCCACATGACAGTTGACGAGAACAAGCAGCAGAAATTCTGCTATGAGGCAACAACAGGCTTTGTGACAGACAAGCTCAAGGCAGCGCCGATAGACAACCACGGCAAAGTCGCTTTCGTCTGCGGCCCTCCCATCATGATGAAGTTCACCACCCATATACTAAAAGAGAAGGGATTCAATGACGACCAGATATTCGTCTCGGCTGAAAGGTTGATGTACTGCGCTTTAGGCGTCTGCTGCCACTGCATGATTCGTGGAAAGTTCACCTGTATTGACGGGCCGGTCTTCAGGTATGACGAGATAGGGCATATCAAGAATGATTAAGGAAACAACAAGGAAAAAGGGAAGGGCAGATGCAAACCCTTCAAAGGCTAAGCCTCTCATCGGAGTATTTGGCATCACAGGCTGCGCAGGATGCCAGCTTTCCATTATTTTCAACGAGGACGATATTCTGGACCTTATAGACCTTGTTGATCTGCGGGCATTCCCCTTCATAAAGGAAGTCAATCCTGAAGAGCATTTTGACATCTGCATCATTGAAGGCCTCGTCGCAGATAAGGGAGACCTGGAAAGGATAAAGAAACTGAGGGGAAACTCAAAAATGGTCGTTTCCCTTGGAGCCTGCGCCTGCACTGGCTGCGTTCCGGCGTATCGCCAGTTCACCCTGAAAGAGAATTACGAGCACCTTCTCTACCAGAAGATGGAGGAGATTCAGGATGTCAAGCCCACGCCCATTGACGCACACATCAAAGTGGATTATTACATCCCTGGCTGCCCGCCAGACAAGAAGCAGATTCTGGCATTCATCAAGGGAGCAGTTGCAGGAAGAATACCAAAGCCCTACGATTCTCCTGTCTGCATTGAGTGCAGGCAGAACGGCAATGCCTGCCTGCTTGATGTGGGCAAGCCTTGCTTAGGGCCTATCACCGCAGGAGGCTGTGATGCAGTCTGCATCAACGGAGGCTTTGAGTGCTGGGGCTGCCGTGGCCCTACAAAAGATATGCACCTTGACCTCATGATTGACATCCTGCGTGCAAAAGGATTTGACGACAGGTTCATCCAGGACCGCATGCGCACCTTTGTCGGATTGAAACTGCCGATGCTCGAGAAAGTGATGAAAAAAACATCTGAAGTGAACGTAACCTTTAAGGGCATGCCTGCCCAGAGGGGATTGCCATAACTGCACTCATGGGAACATAAACAATGCTAAGGAACATTACCCTCAACCACATAACGAAGATTGAAGGTCACGCAAAGCTGGACCTGGCTATTGACAATGGCAAGGTCACCACATGCCATCTTTCAGCAACAGAAGGCGCAAGATACTTTGAGGGCCTTGTCAAGAACAGGAAGTTCTATGAAGCCCATGAGATGACCTCGCGCATCTGTGGCATATGCAGCTGCGGCCACGTGGTTGCGGCAGTGCAGGCAATTGAAGATGCCCTTGGCTTTCAGCCTTCAGCACAGACCTTCAGGCTCAGGGAGCTTCTGACCCTTGGCGAGCGCATACGATCTCACGCTACCCATCTCTATTTCCTTGCATTGCCTGATTATCTGGGATATGAATCAGCATTGGCCATGGCGCCAACATACAAGGCTGAACTGATGAAAGCGCTTGGCCTGATGAAAATAGGCAATGCCATTGTTAAGCTGCTTGGAGCACGCGACCTGCACCCGGTCTCAGCTACGCCTGGTGGCTGGCTGCATCTTCCTTCGACTGGAGAGTTGAGAGCTGTAGCAAAGGAGCTTGAAAAAGCTAAGAAGGATGCGATTGCGACGTGCAGCCTTTTTGCCTCGCTTACCCACCCTGATTTTGATTCACCCTCAGAATGGTTTTCGCTCAAGCATGAGAGCGAATATGCCATGCTCAGGGGTGACTTCCATTCCCCCAGAGTTGTCTTTGAGTGCCACAAGCTGCATGACTTTGTCAGGGAATACCATGAGGATTACTCAACTGCCAACTTTGTCGTTGTAAAAGGAGGCAGGCAATACATGCTTGGAGCATTGCCAAGGCTCAACAATAACGCTTCGCAATTGTCAAAAGATGCAAAGGCCATGGTAAAAAAGGTGAGGCTCAGGCTTCCTTCGTCAAATCCCTATCACCAGAACCTCGCACAGGCCATAGAGCTTATCCATGCAATTGACCATGCCCATGACATCTGCTCAGCGCTTGAGGTGACAGATGAGAAGCCGCCAAAGCTCTCGCCAAAAGCTGGTCATGGCATTGCTGCAGTGGAAGTTCCCAGAGGAACGCTGTGGCATGAATATACCCTTGATGCTGACGGGATGATTACCTATGCCAACATCATAACGCCAACTGCCCAGAACCTGCTTTCCATGCAGGAGGATATCAAGCGTGTGTTGCCGTCAATCCTTGGCAAGAAGAAAGAAGACATCGTGATGGATGTTGAAAAGCTGATTCGGGCTTATGATCCTTGTTTTTCCTGCTCAGCGCATTTTCTGGAGGTGAACTGGGATGAGCACTGAGTCAGTTGCTGGATGGCAGGGATGCCAAGCGCCTTTCAGGGGGCAGGGCAGCAGGAGAATCTACGTCTTTGGCAATGAGCATCTCGCAGAGGATTTCCTTGCAAGGAAAGTAGCTGAGCATCTTGGGGACGTCACTATCGTCAACTGCAGGAGCCCTGATGAGCTGCTTGATGCTCCTGACGAGACCATCATCATCCTTGACGTCGTGAAGGGCGCTGATAAGGTGATTATTCTTGACGATGTCACCCAGCTTAGGACACGCTCCCCTGTCTCGATGCACGATTTTGATCTTGGCTATTTCCTGAACCTGATGAAGGGGCTTGGGATGGAGAAAAAGATATATATCATCGGCATTCCGCAGGCTGGTGATCCCAAAGTGATAGCAGAGGAGGTGGGACGATGCATAAAAAAGGCCTAGTGCTGGTGCTGTTTACGGCAATCATCTCAGGATGCTCCATATTCATTAACAGTTTCGGCGTTGCAGGGTTTGATTCCTCTGTTTTTACCTTTTCCAAGAACCTTGTTGTTGCTGCAATGCTTGCGGCATTGCTTCTCCTCTTCGGAAAGTGGGAGGAAGTGAAACGGCTTTCACGCAGGCAATGGATGAAACTGGCATTGATAGGATTCGTTGGAGGCTCTATTCCCTTTTTGCTTTTCTTCAGGGGATTGCAGATGACAACGGGGACAACATCTGCATTTTTGCATAAGACATTGTTCATCTATGCCTCAGTCTTTGCGCTGCTTTTCCTGAAGGAGAAGCTCAGCAAAGGATTCATTGCAGGAGCATGCCTGCTCCTCGCTGGCAATTACCTGATGCTTGGGCCATCTTTTGACCTCTCTCCCGGCTATCTGCTCATTATCGGTGCGACTGTGTTGTGGGCTGCTGAGAATGCCTATGCCAGGCATACTCTTTCGGAAATGTCCGGAACCATTGTTGCTTTTGGCAGGATGGCATTCGGCTCATTGTTTATCTTCCTTTTTTTACTGCTGGCAGGAAAAGCTCCCCAACTGGCGTTGATGTCCCCCCAGCAGTGGGAATGGATTGGCGTGACCTCAGTCTTTTTGCTGCTTTATGTCTATACCTTCTACAATGGCCTGGCCGCAGTGAAGGTGTCAACCGCAACAAGCATCCTTACCCTTGGCGCTCCCATTACAACCCTCCTTGACTTTGCATTTTTGGGAAAGCCGGTGACGCCCGACACTGCGCTTGGGATGCTATTGATTGGGGCAGGTGTCGCATCAATATTCCTGTATGCATGGGCTGCAGGCTCGGTTGTAGGGGCAGCGGGTGAAAAGAAACAGGATTTGGTGTAAACTCAGTATCGTAACAAGGGAGGACATCATCCTGTTTTTTTTGCATGGATTTTCAACAAATACAAGCACAGAAGGGTAGCCAGAATGGTGGCAGCTATTTCTAATAATACAAGCAACCATTTTTGTGCATATCTCTCTGGTGAGCCTGAGGATTGATTCCCTTGCTTCCCGATGACCATAAACGTAGCAGTCTTTGAAATTGTCTTGTAGCCATCCTTTGATGCAGTCAATTGAAGCGCGTATGTTCCAGGGACATTAGGTTTTAGAGTGGAGGGAACAGATATATCCTTGCGTGTATTGTCTGGATATATTAGACTCGACGCCAATGCAATGTCTTCTATATCAGCTACATAATCAAGATAAATTAAATCTGATTCTGAATAAGTCCTTTTTCGGAACATACATGCCTCATCCTTACAGAGAATGGGAGACAGCTCAAAAGACTTATCCGCAATGATATTGAAGTTTTTTCTATACGTATAATTAACTGGATTGATAATGGAAACAACAGCATTGCATGATTGAGAATCAACATCCTGGCTGATTTTCAGGGCTTTATATTCCGATGTAAATTCTGATCCTGCTCTAAGCAAGGTATTGTGAACATGCAGAAAAGCCACAGGCAATGAGGGGCATTCGATATAAGGCACATAAACAACTTCCATTCCTTCTTCAGAGATTATTGAAAAGGTGAACATTATCTCCTCATGTAGGCTAAATTCTTTATTCACCTCGATTGCAACCTCGATTCCCATTACAAAACTGGGGAAGAACAGCAAGAGTGCCAGGCACAGAGGTATTTTGCTATCCATTTTCAAATTCCTCGTTTACAGGATAGGGTATATGAAAGAGCAATGTGGGGTCCCAAATAAGTGTTGTCATTGCGCTTTCCCTTACTGGGCTGTAGGCATTGGCAAATGCCCTGCCCATTGCAATGGTATCAGTGGAATACACGTAAGGATAATACAGATTATTCAGAATTCCTGCCCATGTAGGGTCATATCCCCAGCCAATCCCAACATTTCCAAGATAGCCGATTGCACCCTTCCTTATTGCATGCAGGCAGAATGATATGCCATATGATTCAACAGAGCATGACTGGCAGGCGATTGCGTCTATAAAGGTATTTTTTAAATGAGGTATTTCATTGTGATGGATCCCTGCCCAGTCTTCGCCGCCATGGCCAAAATAAACCAGAAGGTCTGAATCCTGCCAGAATTGAGATACTTCTACAGCTGTTCTTGACTCTGGAACAAAGAAGGGACAGTCACTGAATGTACATAGGCTTGTTTCATAACCTGCATTCTCGAACACTTCTGCCCAGTCTTGTGCAGTCTCAGCAAAATCTGGCAACGTCTCGTCGAGTGATATTATTTTTATATTGCCAGTCCTTTCCATGCTGTCATAATGAATTGCCCTTGCAACATAGGAGGAGACATCAGTTGAGGTTATGCCCATAATCCTCCCGACTGCTACATCAGGGGTATTGTCATTGTTAAAATCTGAAATAGAATAAGGGTCCAGTGCCCTAAATACGGGATAGTCAGCAAAATATCCATCCTGTTCCCTATAGGCAATAAACTGAGGAGAGGCCATTATCGTGAGGAAATGGATATCCCTCCTACTTCTTGAGAAAAAATTGCTTATGTCTTCATCAAGACTACCATACTCGTTGGAAAAAAGGATTAGCTCATGCTTTGCGCCTGCAAGGATTGGAGCAATTAATGAGTGTTTTGTAAGGACATCAGACATCTGGACGCCTGTTTCTGTCATGTATGGCGCATTTTTTATCTCTGCATCAACGTCGTATGGATTTGTATAGATTGCTTTGTTCGTGCCTGTATCAGCTGCAAACATGTCCTGTATTTTTCTATAATGGTATATCAGGAGATTATCTGATAATTCGTCAAGAATGGGCAGCACATCTGAATAATAATCAATATTCTTTTCTGTGACAAACACTATTTTCCTGTCATCCATTGCATCCTGGCTTATTTGCGGAATATTCTCTGTATCACTGCTAAGGATGATAAGAGGGATATTCTTAAGAGAGGCATATGCTGATGCAATAATGGAGCCCTTTTTGTCTTCTTCCATTGCAACAACCACGGTATCAAAATATGACCAGAAGTCAAAGTAGTTGTCTCTTGATATCAGCCGAATTTCTGAAGAGGCTATATCAAGCTTTTCTGCCATGTCTCCTTTTTCTACTATGGTTACCCTATCCTCGCCATAATCCTCAAGGAATAACATTGCTGAATCCTGGTCAATAGTGAGCAATGCATCAGAGTTCCATCCGGATTGGCTGTTGGGCAGCCTCATCAACATTTCAGGCACTGCTCCTGCGGTGTCTGTATAAAAAACCCTGCCATTATCAA
>DUKR01000117.1 GCA_013329175.1 Candidatus Woesearchaeota archaeon | reverse complement strand
AAAAAAACGAAAACAAAAAAACCGCCACAAGTAGCAGGGCTTTGTTGCAGCCATTGCCGCGAGGTTGAGTGCTGCACCATCGGGTATGAAGGATGGGCTCGGGCAGCAGTGCACGGCGGATTTTTTGTCATCAATTTCACATAAGGCAGGAGGAGGAAATAGAGATAAAGCGCTCGGAAGCAAAATAAGCTGTAGGTAATGAGCTTTTAGGGAATGCCTTTTCCAATGAGTGATGCCCTTCACAGCTGCATAGAGGCAGGCGGGCTTCATAATGGTGAAGGGTTACCACCAATACATATATATTTAAGAGAGAGCAATGAACTTCAAGATGAAAAAAAAAGGCGCCCTCATCTGCATAGTGGTGGTCATCGCAATGGCGTATGCTGCGCCCTCTTCTTCCATCCTGCTTCTTTCCCTCAACACGACAGGGCTTGCCACCTGCTTTGATGACGCAACCCTTGCAAGCAGCACTATTATCTCAGCAGGCTATGTCTTCATCAATATGGAGCACCTTGTCACCTGCGAGTTCGGCTGTGACCCTGGCCTGAGGATATGTAGGCAGGGGCCGGCGATCTTTGGTGGTGCACAGGAAGGGCAGGCGCCCCTCACTGCGACGGAGGAGGTGTTGCAGCAGCAGGCAGCGATTCCTGACGGCCATGTCTTTACTGATACAGGCGAGCTATACCAGGGATCAGTTGGCATACGGTATGACAAGGAGAAGACTCCTTCTGGAGGCAGTTTTGATCCTTTTGGCCATAAGCTTCCAATCCTTGAAAGCATCCTCAAGCCAGGAGAAAGGAAGCAGCCTGAAGACACCTACAGGATACCCTCTATCGCCAGAAAAGGAGGCAACGCAAGCAATGGCCAACAGCTGTCATGGAATGGCTCCGCCCCTACCGTGTTCATCAGGATGAACAGCAGCGGGGAGGGAGTCGCTGCTCCAGATGGGCAATCCTTTTCAGCAGAGCAGAACCTCTCCCTGTCTGGCCATCTCCCATCTAGTGAGGCAAACGTGCCTAGAATCTCCTTTGATAGGGTGGAAGTGCTCGGATTCTCCTTTAATCCTATGATGGGCATTATCACTGTTGGAAGCATCCTGGCTGCGATAGCTGCAATCCTCATCATCTTCTGGTCTACCCGCTCTGTGGTGAAGTTCGCTGAGCATAAGTCAGCTATACAGAAGCTCGAGGTGGTCATCTCACGGCAGGTGAGGGAGATAATGAACACCGAGCCGCTGCTCTTAAAGCCTGATGATACCATGGAGTCAGCAATACGCTTCCTCATGGAAGCAGGAAAGAATACCGTTGCCGTGCTTGATGGTGATACGCTTGCCGGCATGCTGACCGAAGAGATGATTCTGAGAAAGATTGATCCTTCGACAGCTCTGGCAGGGGTGCTTGTTCGCGAGGTGATGATGCCCCCCAAGGCCTCGGCTGAGATAGACGCTTCATGGTATGAAGCAGCGGTCATGCTCAAGCATGAAAAGAGACGCAAGCTTCCACTCTTCAACAGGGGAAGCTATGCAGGGATGGTGACCACCAGCGACCTCATGGCATACTTCTTCAGGGAAGGCATCACCGACGTGCTTGGGGGGTTTGATACCGTCCCTCTGGTTTCACTTGCCATGAGCAAGGGCGTGGCAAAAGTGGAGATAGACGCAACGGTTGGTGAAGCTGTGCAACTCATGCGTGACTATAAGCTCTCAAGCATCATTGTTGTTGAGGACATGAGTGTAGAGGGCATCTTTACTTCCAGAGACTATCTGAAGTTGCTATCAGAGAAGAAAGCTGATGCATTTGATGTCCCCATAGCAACTATCATGACAAGGCCTGTGTTCTCCATAGAGCGCCACCAAACCATATTTGACGCTCAGCGGACATTCCAGCACAGGGGAGCAAGAAGGCTTGTGGTGATGGATGGAAATAGGATGGCGGGGATAGTGACGCAGGGAGACGTGCTTCATGCTCTGGTTCCTTTTCTTGTAGGGCTGCTTTCCCAACGAGCGCATGAGAAACTGCTGAATTCAAGCAGAGCGAAGTAGCAGATTCTGAGAAAGCCTTTACATCCCCTGCAGCACCTTCAAAACGTCATTTCCATACCGCTTTATTTTTGCGGGGCCAAATCCTGAGACATCCTGCAGCTCAGCAAGGCTCATGGGCTGCTTTGCAATCAGCTCATGCAGCGTCCTGTCAGTCAGTATCATGAAAGCTGCAACGTTGTATTGCCTGGCAAGGTTCAGCCGCCATGCCTTGAGGCGCTCGAGAGGGTGTTTTGCAGCATAGATATCTTTAGTACTGGGCACTGGCTGCCGCAATGCCTCCTCTTTGCCCATGAGGCTTGCGATGGCAGATGTGACAAACGGCGACAATGAGCCGGTATAGGATACCCAAAGCTTGGACTTTGCGCGGCTTAAGGCGACGTAGAGCAGGCGCAATTCTTCCTCTTCCTTGTCATAGTCGTTCATCCTGAAAAGTTCAACTGCCGGATGGTCTGAGGCTCTGCAGGGAAAATTGATTGCTGAGCATCCGATGAGCAGCACGCATTCAGCCTCCATCCCCTTGATGGAATGGACCGTCGCAAGCACAATCTCATCCTGCAGAGGCGCTGCGCCATTGGCCTCATCGTCTGTCTTCAGGATATGGGCTATGCCCCTTGCTTTCAGCAGGTCGGAAAAGTCGCGAAGCAGCCTGTTGGTTCTGGCAAGGACAAATATCTCATGCAGGGGAAGGCTGCTCTTCCTGATTGCAGAAAGCGCTGCATTGAATTCCTCATCGGTTGTGCTGAAGCGCTTCAGGCTGATGTCCTTCTTGCCATGAAGGGAGGCTGCAATGTCCGGAAGGCGCATGTCCTTGATGAGCTGGTTGCAGGCAGCGACGATATGCTCAGTCGAGCGGTAGTTCTGGGAGAGGGTGATAACCTCAGCATCCCTGTGCCTCTCAGGAAAGGAAAGGATGTATTCCACGGATGAGCCCCGCCAGCCGAAGATGGACTGCCTGGGGTCGCCGACAACAAAAAGGCTCTCAGGGGAAAGCCGCCGCATCAGGGCATCCTGCGTTGCATTGATGTCCTGGTACTCGTCTATAAGCACGTGGGAGAATGCAGGTATGGTGTCGGGATGGCTGTCAAACAGCGCTAGGGTATCGAGCAACTGGTCAGTATAATCGCGAAGGCCCATGTCCTTCATGGCAGCGTTCATGTGCGAGCAGATCCTCTGCAGGAGCTGTGCTGTGGGGTCAGCTGCCTCAAATGACGAAAAATCCTGGCCTGTGGTCTTGAAGTAGTCAAGCACGTAGAAGCAGTCAGCAAGAAACGAGTTGCCAAGCTCCTCGGCAGTCTTTCCCCTCATCTGGGCTGCCGTGAAATAGAGGTTGACTGCCTTTTCCATGCTGAGGTGATTCCTGGCAATGGCATTGAGCAGAAGCTTTCGCTTTTCCTTGAACGTCACAACCCTGCATGCTTTGCCATATATCCTGCTGCCATGCTCCCGAAGCATTCCCTCGCAGAAGGAATTGAAAGTCTGGACGTTGGCTCCAATTGTCGAGGGCACGTTTGCAAGCCTGTGCATCATCTCTTCCCGCGCCTTTCTGGTGAAAGTGATAGCAAGGATAGCATTGGGAGGAACTGAGCGAAACGTCGTGAGGTACTCGATGCGTTTAGTGAGGACGGTGGTCTTTCCTGAGCCAGGCCCTGCTATGCAGAGGATGCTTTTTGCATTGGAGATGATGGCCTTCTTCTGCTCGTCATTGTAGCCATGGAGGAACTGGCCCAGTGCTGCAAATGCCAAGCGCTCTTTTTCGGTGATGCAGGTCCTTGCAAACGCAGTCCTATAGAGCCTCTTTTTGCTGTGCAGGGTTGGCTCTCGCACTTCGCTTCTGCCTTTTTCCGTCACCTGAAGGACCTTGATGAAGCGGTTGTGCTGCAAAGGGGTCTGCTGGATAAGCCCTTTTCTTGCGAGCATCTCAACCATTGCAGCGAGCTCATGCTGCTCGTATGCAAGGGAACCAAACGAGTCCAATGTATTAAGATTATTCCGTGTAATGGAGTCATTGCTCTCGTCTCCACGAAGGTAATCAATAAGCAGTGTCTTTCCGCAGGGGAAAGGAAGCTCCAGCATCCCTTTGAGAACAAGCAGGTAATCAGTATCATTCACTGGCATGGAACTGATTTGCTTGGAGGTTGTTAATAAAGGTTTTTGGTCAGAAATGGCAAGACTAACCAAAGAGGTTCAAGGAATGGCCTCGCCATAGAAACTATCATTGCATGGGAAAGGGGAGATACATTTTAAAACGCCATCTGGTTGATTCCTTCAATGCACCTCTCAGAACTCAAAGGATTGCTGCCTGAAAAAGGATATGCCGTCCTTGCACAATCAATCACAGAGCTTCGGCCAGCGCAGGAGAAGGCCATAGCTTCGGGGCTTCTTGAAGGGAAGAATCTTGTGGTTTGCACCCCAACTGCCTCAGGAAAGACATTGATTGCAGAGCTGGCCATCCAGAAGACGGTTCTGGAAGGCAGGGGAAAGGCGCTGTACATCGTTCCATTGAAGGCGCTCGCTAGAGAGAAATACAAGGATTTCAGGGAGAGATACAAGGGGGTTTTTTCTGTGGGCATCTCGGTAGGGGACTTAGATGCCTCTGATACCTACCTCTCACGATACGAGGTAATCATCACGACATCTGAGAAGCTGGACAGCCTGATAAGGCACAAGACGCCATGGATTGGCCAGGTGCGTCTGGTGATAGCTGATGAGATCCATCTGCTCAATGATCATGGCAGGGGACCTACCCTTGAGATTGTGCTGACCATCCTGCGCGAGATAGCCCATGACATGCAGATCCTTGGATTATCAGCGACCATAGGAAACCCTGAGGAGCTGGCAGAGTGGCTTGATGCAGGGCTTGTGCAGGATTCCTGGAGGCCTGTTGAACTGAAGAGGGGAGTGCTGTTTGGAAGGGAAATTGAGTTTGTGGAATAGGGAAGAGAAATCACCATTGAAAAATCAAAAAACAGAGTTGAAGCGACCAAATCACCTCGTTGATAGCTTCTTCTGCACTTCCATGCATTTCAGGGTATTCTCAAGAAGCATGGCAATCGTCATGGGGCCTACGCCACCAGGGACAGGAGTGATTGCAGAAGCGACCTCTTTGACTTCATCATAGGCTACGTCGCCGATAATCTTATCGCCTTTTTTGTTCATTCCCACGTCAATGACCACTGCGCCCTGCTTCACCATATCCTTTTTCACAAGCCATGCCTTTCCAACTGCTGCGACTATGATGTCTGCCTGCCGCGTGAGCGCAGCAAGGTCAGCAGTCATGGAATGGCACATGGTGACTGTCGCATCTTTCTGCAGCAGGAGGAATGCTATGGGCTTCCCTACGATGTTGCTCCTGCCTATGACAACCGCGTGTTTTCCCGCCAGCGGTATGTTGTAATGCTCAAGGATGCGCATAATGCCTTTAGGGGTTGCTGGAAGGATAGCATCCCTTCCCAGAAAAAGATTCGCAAGATTGAGGGGATGAAAGCCATCAGCATCCTTTTCCTGCCTGATGGCATCAATGATGAGGAATGGCGAGAGGTGCTTTGGAAGTGGCAACTGCACGATCATGCCATGGATTTTTTTGTCCTGGTTGAGCTTGTCAATCTCCGATAGCAGGGTGATCTCGTCGGTGTCCTCCTTATATTTTTTCCAGACAAAATGGTAGCCAGCGCCGATGCCTGCCTTCTCCTTCCCTCCTACGTAGAGTTGTGATGCAGGGTCATTTCCTACCGTGATGACGGCAAGGCCAGGCTTCTCGGTGAGGGATTTTACCTGTTTCCTGAGATTGTCTCTTATTTCCCTGGCTAAGGCTTTGCCGTCAAGGATTGTTGCTGCCATTGCATAGGTGATGGGGAAGGGGAGTATATATGATTTTTGCATGAATGTACTCCTTCACTCTCCTGAAAAGCCCTGGGGAGAGGAGGCAGTCTCATGGGGGCGGGCATTCCCTAAAAGCTCATTCAAAAAAAGGCATTAGCACTCCTCCCATCGCTTCCATAGCCAATGCGTAACTACATCCCTGTCGTTGCAGGCCATCATCTCATTGCCAATTCCGAGGGAGAAAAGAAAAATGAATAAAAAGGCGAAAACAAAAACGGCTCGGG
>DUKR01000064.1 GCA_013329175.1 Candidatus Woesearchaeota archaeon | reverse complement strand
ATGCCCTTGCCAGCAAGCGCAGCCCCGAGCCTTTTTTGTTTACCTCGGAATCGTCAAGGGCCAGGTCAGATGCAACGAACGGGATGAGGTTACGCATTGGCTGTTGAAGCGATGGGAGGCATGGCTAATGCCTTTTTTTCTGATGAGTTTGGGGGGAATGCCAGCTTTCCACTAACCTGCCTCTCTCCTCCCCTGCAGGGCTTCCCATTAATGTGAACTATTACCCTCCCTCACAAACCTTTATAAAACGCATCAAGCTCTTCCCAAAGATGGAAGGGGATAGGAGATTTGAGTTTTTCCCGCACACGGCAGACGCTAAATTCAGGGCGTATGGCAAAAGCCTTGGGGAGGCATTCGCCAATGCGGCACTGGCGCTTTTTGAGATCATGACCGACACCTCAGCAGTGAAGCCTGCGATGAAAAAAAAGTTGAGGGCAAAGGCAGAGCGGCCTGAGACGCTGCTGTATGATTTCCTTGAGTCATTGGTCATCCTTATTGACACGGATAATTTCCTGTTGCATGACGTTGAAAGGATAGAAATCAAAAAAAAAGGAGGGATGCTTTCCCTTCACGCCGTTGCCGTCGGTGATGATGCTGCCGAGTACAGCGTCGGCACAGCAATCAAGGCAATCACCTACAATGACATGCTTGTCGAAGAAAAGGATGGGAAAGTAATGGTGCAGGTCGTACCCGACCTCTAAACAACAAGGGAGGAATGAGCATGACATCCATTCAGGGGAAGCAGGAAACAAACCCTTTGCCTAAGCCGAGGAAGCTGAACAGCTATTCCTATATCGTCGAGAAGCAGGGAAACATGAGAGTGCCCGTGAAGATATTCGCGTCTGAAGCACTGATGGGAAAGATGGTGCAGGACAGGTGCCTCCAGCAGGGAATCAACGTCGCTGCATTGCCAGGCATCCAGGGCTACTCATTCATGATGCCTGACGCGCATCAGGGGTATGGATTCTCTATCGGAGGGGTTGCGGCGATGGACGCAGCGTGCGGGTGCATCTCTCCAGGGGGCATAGGATACGATATAAACTGCGGTGTCCGCCTGCTTGCTACCAGCCTTGACAAAGAGCAGGTGTATCCAAGAATCAAGGGCCTTCTTGATAAGCTCTTCATCGCTGTCCCGCCAGGCATGAAGGGAAAATCGCACCTTCGGCTTGATGCCAGGGAGATGGATGAGGTTCTTTCAGAGGGCGCGCAGTGGCTGCTGAAAAAAGGGTATGGGACGGAAGATGACCTGAAGAACTGCGAAGAGGAGGGGAGGCTTCCCTATGCAGACCCTGCAAAAGTCAGCGTGCAGGCAAAGGAGCGGGGCAAAAAACACGTCGGAACCTTAGGCTCTGGCAACCACTTTGTCGAGGTGCAGTACGTAGGGAAGATTTTTGATAGGAATGTTGCTTTGGCTTTCGGTATAGAGAAGGAAGGCCAGGTGGTTATTCTCATCCATACAGGCTCAAGGGGACTTGGCCATCAGACCTGCTCAGACTACCTGCGCAGGATGGAGGATTCGTTTCCTGACATCATCGCGTCGCTTCCTGAGAAAGATCTTGTCTATGCTCCTGCAGCATCCGGCATTGCTCAGGATTATTTCAAGGCGATGTGCGCAGCAGCAAATTTCGCCTGGGCAAACCGCCACATGATAGGCCATGAGGTACGAAAGGCGTTTAAGGAATTCTTTGGCCCTGAGACTGATGTACGCACAGTGTATGACGTAGCGCATAACATAGCGAAACTTGAGAAGCACGTGGTTGACGGTGTAGAAAAAGAGGTATGGGTGCACAGGAAGGGGGCTACGAGGGCATTTGGCCCAGGAAGACCAGAAATCCCGAAGCATTACCGCTCTGTCGGCCAGCCTATCTTCATCCCTGGAAGCATGGGGACATCATCCTACGTCCTTGTCGGGACGGAGAAGGCGTACCGTGAGAGCTTTGGCTCGACTGCACATGGCGCAGGGCGATTGCTGTCAAGGCATGCAGCCAACCAGCAGTACAGGGCTGAAGACCTGAAGAAGGAGCTTGAGGAGCAGAAGATTTTTGTGAAGGCTGCCTCTTTCAGGGGCGTTTCTGAGGAGGCTCCGAAGGCTTACAAGGACGTTGACGAGGTTGTCCGCGTTTCAGATGAGGCAGGGATTGGGAGGCTTGTAGCGCAGCTGATGCCGATGGGAGTCATTAAGGGGTAGCTGATGGAAATTGAATGCTCTTATCATGCAAAAAAGAGGAATCTCAGATGCAATTCCAAAAACGAAGTATAACAGAAGGAAAGGCAAGGATTCTCATCCCAAAGGAAGAGAAAATATCAAAAAAGCTTCCTGTCTTCTACAATCCCCGCATGCGGTTTACTAGAGACCTCACCATCCTTTTCGTCAGGCAATTTCCCGGATTGTCCATCTGCGATGCCATGGCAGGCTCGGGCGTGCGGGCGATACGCTTTGCGCTTGAATGCAGGCCAAAACGGATTGTTGCAAACGATATCAACCCCATTGCCTATTCCCTTATCAGGCAGAACTGCGAGCTCAACGGCATTTCACCCATCATCCACAACGAAAACAGCAACAGCTATAGCCTCGGCAACAACACAGGAAAAAATGATGATGCCCACACTGCCAAAAAAGCTATAGAAATAGCAAACACTGATGCCACCCTTCTCCTTCTCAAATCATCAGGCTTTGATTTCATTGATCTTGACGTCTTTGGCTCGCCTAACTTTGTCCTTGACGCAGCAGTGAAAAGAATCGCAAGGGGAGGCATCATTGCCGTGACGGCAACCGACACCGCTGCGCTCTGCGGGACAAGCCCAAAAGCCTGCAGGCGAAAATACTGGGCAACGCCAAAAAGGGACGCAAACATGCATGAAACGGGGCTTCGGATACTTATCAGGAAGGTCCAGCTCATCGGAGCGCAATACGAGAAAGCATTAATCCCCATCTGCAGCTACGCTAAGGAGCACTACATGCGGGCATTTGTGCAATGCAGGAAAGGAAAAGAGGCAGTTGATGCCGTCCTGAAAGAGCATAAAGAGCACAACGGAGCAGGCCCTCTCTGGACAGGAAGCCTTAATGATCCTAGCCTCATAGCAAAGATGGCAGCACAGGCAAAAAGGGAGGGAAAAAGGGCAGGCACGGGAGAGAGCAGGGAGCTTTCCTCATTTCTCACTATCCTCAGGGAGGAATCATCTCTTCCTGTTGTCGGCTTCCACGATATCCATGCATTAGCAAAAAAGCACAGGATAGGCTCAATTCCCAGGTCTGACGCCATCATCTCAAGGCTGAAGAAAAAGAAGCATAGGGTAGCAGCTACACATTTCTCGCCTACGGGCATTAGGACGACAGCAAATGAAGAAGAGGTTATCAGGGCGATGAAAATCTGTTAAGCTTACCCGAGAGCCCTTCGCACATCAATAACCTCAGCAGAAGCAACGCCATCAATCTCCCTAAGCTTCTCTTCAAGGGGATCTGTTGAGCCCTTCTCCTCAGGCGTTGCAAACGTCAGTTTCAGCGCCGAGAGGCCAAAAGCTATAGGCTCAATCTCCGTCCTCATGTTCTGCTCGCCTGCAAATTCCACTACTTCTTTTCGTGCCGCTTTCTCAACCCCTGCGAGCTCAGTATCAGGCGATTCGGGCATAATCCTGATGGTGACGATGACATCTGTCATTGAAAGAATACCTCAACTTGCATATTGATACCTAGTTCGGCCCTGTAAATCCGCAGGAGGGGCAGGTGTATGGCGCAACAATTTCACGGGCCTGCTTGCTGCGGACAATGGTCTCTTTCCCGCAGGAGGGGCAGGGGAATTGCACTGCTCCCGTATCATTGGTAATCCTTCGCTTGCTTGAGATGCACACTGGCTTATGCTCCATGATTGCTATGGAATTTCAGAGGGGTATTTAAAGATTGTGGGGAAGCGTAATAGTTCACTTTC
>DUKR01000051.1:13093-13463 GCA_013329175.1 Candidatus Woesearchaeota archaeon | reverse complement strand
CCTCGGAATTTCAAAGTGCGCTATGCCCCACAATACACAGGATGAAGTTACACATTGGCTGTGGAGGCGATGGGAGGCATGACTAATGCCTTCTTTTCATAATGATTTGGGGAGGAATGCCCCTTTCCCACGAGCCTGACTGCCCCTGCTGTAATTACGAAGGGCATCATTCCCAAAAGAGCATTACCTACGTCTGATTTTGCCCCTAGCGCTTTGGCTTTGCTCCTCCTTTTGCCTGCGGTGAAATTGCTCTTGAAAATTCCGCCATGCACTGCATTGTCGCCCATCCTCCATGCCCGACGGTGCAGCGCTCTAATACTGAGGCGATGGCTGCAACAAATGCCCTTGCCAGCAAGCGGCAGCCCGAGCC
>DUKR01000051.1:12627-12995 GCA_013329175.1 Candidatus Woesearchaeota archaeon | reverse complement strand
GAATTTCAAAGTGCGCTATGCCCTGCAATACAAAGAATGAGATTACCCGTTGGCTGTGGAGGCGATGGGAGGCATGACTAATGCCTTCTTTTCATAATGATTTGGGGAGGAATGCCCCTTTCCCACGAGCCTGACTGCCCCTCAGTAATTACGAAGGGCATCATTCCCAAAAGAGCATTACCTACGTCTGATTTTGCCCCTAGCGCTTTGGCTTTGTTCCTCCTTTTGCCTGCGGTGAAATTGCTCTTGAAAATTCCGTCATGCACTGCTAAGCCGCCCATCCTTCAACCACGCAAGTAGCAGCGCTCAATACTAAGGCGATGGCTGCAACACATGACCTGCAGTAAGCGCAGCCCGAGCCGTTTTTG
>DUKR01000051.1:380-12404 GCA_013329175.1 Candidatus Woesearchaeota archaeon | reverse complement strand
GCTGTGGAAGCGATGGGAGGCATAGCTAATGCCTTTTTGCTATTGATTTTTTAGGGAATGCCCATTTTCCACGAGCCTGACTGCCCCTCTGTAATTACAAAGGAGATCATTCCTGAAAAAATGCATTCCCTAAAAGCTCATTGCCGACAGCTTCCTTGCCAACAGCGGCGCTACTGCTCTCTTTCTTCTTGCCTGCTGTGAAATTGCTCTTGAAAATTCCGTCATGCACTGCTAAGCCGCCCATCCTTCATAACCGCAGGTGCAACGCGCTACACTTTGGCAATGGCTGCGCTGCCTGCCTCTTTGCAGTGTCTATTCTATCCTATCCGATGCTATCAGCAGGGATGATGGTGCCTTTGAGCTGGGTTGGGGTAAAGGTGGGGAAGTTATCAATAGCATCGTATTCTGTCATCATTGCGTTGTCATCTTCTATTTCAAGAATGGTAGTTATATATGTTTTCACGCCGTCATTGAAATTTCCAACTAAGTGGCCGTATTTCCCGCTAATCTGTTCAGCATATCCACCCACTGTATCAATATAAACGAGTGGAGCATTGAGGAATGATGCCCACATAGCGGCTTTGAGTTGCAATTCAGGAGAGGCTGTTCCGATTATGACGATGTCGTCATAGCCGCCATTATCGCCATCATCATCACTGGGATTATCATCTTTCCAGTAGGTGAAATATCCTAAATTAAGATTGTCTATGTTTGCTGATGTAAAAGTGACAGCGTCAGTTACCTCCGTATACTTCTCCAAATCATGGTAATAGCTAACAAGTTTGTTTTTCACGTCATTACCTGGCTCATTACCAATGTACCCCACCAACGGCTTCGTTTTCCTTCCGCCAACCTCATTCCACTGGGTGAGAGGAATCATCCTTAAAATTTCATCCTTATGCTCCTCCTTGTTCTCTATGAGGAAGACCTTGTTAATGTTGCTAGGGTCCTTCTGGTTATGTATATTGATTATTGAGATGTTGATGAGGGCTGTGCCTTCAAGACCCGTATTGTCTGTTACGGTGAGCTTGATTTCATAAGTGCCGTAGGCATCAAATGCATGGGTGAATATTTTGCCGCTTCCTAGAACTAATTCCTCGAATTCATCATCCGGAGATGACCTAAAGCTCCACTTGTAGGCTTCGACTTGATCGTTTTTTATGTCTTCATCGTCATCTGTAGTACTGGAGGCATCGAAAGTTATCACCTCACCACGGTAGAAGTAATAGTTGTCAGGGTCCCTCTCATTATCGTCATCACTCCCCTTCACTGTTATCCTCGCGTCAGGCGCTACATGGCCAAATGCGGCATATATCCCCAACTTGCCAATGCCAATTGCCGTCACCCTGCCCCTGTCTTTCTCATAGGTGACTATGTTCTTGATGGATTGCCAGGCATTGGTGTAGTAGCGGAGCTTTGCGTGTTCCTTATTCTCTACAAAGCTCTCGTGGTAGTCAATTCTCAACTTGACTCCATTGCCATTATTACTTGTAAATGCCACTGCGGGGGGGGAAATGTTGTAGGCCTCAGTTATGACTGAATCAGGAGTGCCCTCAGGCAAAGGAATGGGCTGGATGCAAATCTCTTTTGGAACATTAGTTCCGAATCCCACTATTTCAGTGCCTGATGGAATGAAGAGCCTGACGTCGTCGGTGGCTATGTCAAAGTCAGAGGCGAGTTTATCATCCGTGCCTATATTCTCAACAATCTTGCAGAGTTTTGGCATGGACACTCTTGTAGCGCAGGTGCCCTCGCCTTCAAAGAAGGCGCACAGCTCTTTGCCTGTCCTTTGAAAGCAGGTATAGTGGGGAAACTCATCAACGCAGATGCTTCCGCCATAGAAGGAGTCAAGGACACCATACCTGACGTCAGGGGATGAGCCTATGAGGAAGACGTTGGCACGCTCGCCGTCCCTTATGGAGTTGTACATCTGGGGAAAGCGCCTGATGACAGGGCTGTTGAGCAGCTCTTCACGGTGGTTGTTGTAGCTTACCATGCAGAGGTATTTTACCTGGCTGTCTATCTGAAAGCAGTGCTCTTCAGTCTCGCCTGGAGAGAGCTGCTCAATCTCTGCCTTGAAATTCTCCCTGAACTGGCTCCTGAGGATGTCCCTTTGCCTTTCGTTGAACTTTACGACCTGCAATGCTGCAAAGATGAGGAGGAGGGCTGCAAGTATCGCTACTATAATGTAAATGAATGTCCTGGATTCTATCTGGGCTTTTCTGGCTTTGCTCATACTTTTCCTTTTTGCTTTCTGTTTTTACTCTTATTTGGCGGGTGGCGGCGCTGCATTTTTTCCTTATGACGTGAGCTCGTAGTACGTTGCTCCTGCCACTGCCTGGTGTGCCTCGCCAGTATAGCAGGTAAAGTGCCTGCTGAGGATATCATTGACATCTCCTGAGGTGACATAGGTCCAGGTCTCTTCTGTTGCAGACTGGCAACAGGAGCCCTGGTCGCCTTCGACAAGTGCTCTTAATTCATCATCACTTAGGGTATCAGCAACCCAGCAGTCATCTTCTGCGTTCTCGCAATTTCCCTGCGTTGTTGACCTATCAACGAGCTCGCAAAAGTCACTTCCTTCATCCGGCTGCTTGACCTGGGAACTTATGGTCTTTGTGATTGTCCTTCCGGTGTCAGTGTATGAAATAAATAATTGGGGGCTCTCCCCTTCCCTTTGCCTGCGCTTTATCTTCGCTATGTATTTGTTGGTAGCCGTTCTGGTGATTGCTCCGTCAAGATATTCATAGTGGGGAGAGAAAAAAAACTCAACAAGGTCAGCTGGCGCTGCATCATAGGTTGCTTCTGCCGTCACTTCCCTTTGCTCGCCATTAGTGTAGACTGCAAAGACGGTGAAGAGGATGTCGTAGCCAGGGATGAATTTCTGATCTGCAATGCTCCCATCATCGTTATTCAGCAAAATATTGTAGGATGATACCCAAAGGGCACTTAATGCCCTCTCCTGAGTCACCTCAAGCTGTGCCGTGTCAGTCAGTCTCTTTCCAGTTGTGGCATCGGTATAGGATGCGAAGATTGTCGTTTTCCCCACATGGTCAGCCGTAGCGGTGGATGAAGCCATGGTCGCTACATCTGTGTTTGTTGATGTAATAATTACGTCTGATGTTATGGTATCGCAGGCTTGGTCGCCGTCTGAGTAGCACTTTGCTACGGTGTAGGCTTGCGTGCCTTCAGGATTGAGCACTGCGCTCTTTGGCTCCAAACGAATGTGGGAGAGGTATTTGATTTCCGCTTCTATGCAAGTGTCAACATCCTTAAGGCGGCAGAGGGTGCAGTAGTTATCATTAGATACCCATGCCCCTGCATTGCACCATTTATTAGCTTGAGTGTCGCAGGCGCCAGGGGTGCAGCCACTAGCGGGAAGAGTACATCCTGAATCTACGGAGGCGCAGGAGGCGCAGTAATCTTGGCCGCTCCATGTTCCGCCATCGCACCACTGATCAGCGTTAGTGTCGCAGGCGCCAGGGGTGCAGCCGCCAGCGGGAAGAGTACATCCTGAATCTACGGAGGCGCAGGGGGCGCAGTAATCTTGGCCGCTCCATGTTCCGCCATCGCACCACTGATTAGCGTTAGTGTCGCAAACTCCTGGAAGGCATTGGCCTACAACAAACAGGGATGCAAAATCAATGAGCGCAGAATCAGGATCCTGTATCCAGTAAGCGGCAGCGACATCAGCAGTGCCTGCTTTGTTGCCGAGCACCCTGTTGTTCTGCTGCTGGGAAAAAGAGGCAACTTCTTCGTCGCTTGAAACATACTCTGTTGTGCCAAGCTGGCTCTGGCTTTGGCTTGGGTTTGAGGCATCCTCATAGGAGCCATCGGTGTAATAGGCTGTTGCCTTGTAGAGCATTCCTGCATCAACATTGAGGGATGCCTGAACTGGCCACAGTTCGAGGTAGGAAGGATATGACGATACGGCATTGTCTATGACGGTAATGGTTGCCGTTGCGCTGAGTGCAGCATGGCCAGGAGGAATGTAGGCTGCCCGCACTGTTGCTGTGCCTACACCATCAGCTTTTATGATATTGCTGCCTGTGCTGCCTGCTATGCTGATGGCGTCTGAACTTTTTGTGAATTCCGCCTCACCCGTCACGTCGGTGATGGTTGGGCCAAAAGCATGGCGGGCAAGGAGGGGAACCAATTCATCCTTGTTGATGGTTGCAGACCTGGGAAGGATTGCCAGCTCGTTTCTGGTGACGCACTGTGTGCCATCAAAATAGCACTCTGATTTGCCGCAGACATCGCGCGCCTGCTGGCATGCCATCTGGGTTGCTGAAAAATCCTCGCAGGCCAAATTTTCTGCATCGCAATTGAGAGGGATACATTGTGATGCTGATTCTGGCTCTGCCATCCTGCAGTCAAAGCCAGTTCCGCATAGTGCATCATCTTCTGCAAGGGAAAATTTCGTGGCATCCCATCGCTGATAATCATATCTGCCTTCCTCCGGAGCCTCATAGACTCCTGTGAAGCTGCACTGGACACAGGCATTGTCGTTGTCGCCTGTTCCAGTTCCCGGGCAGATATATGGGCCGCTGCCAGTGCCTATTTCACAGCCATAGTAGCCCACGGTTTCTCCTGCGAGGCAATCCTCAATTTCGCTATCATCACCTATTGGGCAGCAGCAAACGTTGCCTGCCAGGGGCGATATTGCTCCAGTTGTGCACTCTGCTCCGCAGCAGATTGCGCTTGCATCAGGTGAGAGCATGACCAGTGCTGCAGTAATGCACAGCAGAATGAAAAATGGCCTTGGTGTCATCGTCTTTTCTCCCCTATGCGCTCAAGCTCACTGAATATGCTGCGGTTTTCCTTTGCTACGGTTCCAAGCTCGCTGAAGACGTCACGCTTGGGCAGCTCCCTGAGCTCTCCCATTGCATCTTTTTTGGACTCTGCCTTAGGCTCAGCTTTTGCAGCGCCATCGCTTTGCTCTTTCAAGGCTTTTTGTGGCTCTTTTTTGAGCGCGGGCAGTTGCTGCCTTCTCTGATGCAGTGGGGAAGGGAAATGAGCAGCCCTTGCTGGCTGCCTGGCTTGGCTCTTCGCTGGCTCTGCTCCCTTTTTTTTCTGTCCATTCCCTTGCTTTTTTTTCAGCAGCATGAATGAAAGCACGGTGATGATGGCTATCCCAAGAATGAGGAATGCCGCAAGGTAGAGCGTGCCTTGCTCTTTTTGTGCGTTTCCCTTTGCCTGCTGGGCCGCCTGGCTTTCCCGCTCCTTTTCTGTTGCTTTGATAAGAAGCTCTGGGGGCGCTATCGGATTCTGAGCAAGCTCTTCCTTTACTTTTTCCTCTGAGCGTGCTGGGGAGACGCCTTGAGTGAACTCCTGCTGGTCGCTTCCTATGGCGAGCTGGTGCTCGCCAGGGCCAAGGTATTTTGTGGTCATGACAGCAGTTCTGGGAAGAAGACGCTCAACCAGCTCTTCAGGATCTCTACCGTCAATTGAAAGGGTGATGTTGGTGTAGTCAACCTCTCCATGGTTGACTATCTGGATTCTGGCAACTGAGCTCTCCTCACTGAAATGGATGATGGAAGCCTCAAGGTCTGCCGCAAGGCACAGGGGCAGGAGAAGAAGTATGAGGAGCGTGGGAAGGAATCTTTTCATTGTTCATGGTCAATTGAGGTAAGGGGTGAGCTGGGCTGTAGTGAGGGGAGGAAGGGGAAGGGCAACTCCTTCTCGGGATTCTATTGCCCCTTTGCAGCCATTTGCTCCTGTGTAGAGGGACTCACGGACAATGCCGCACTGGATGCAGTGGAGCGCACTTGTTTCACAGATGTCGGTGAAGCACTTCAGATTGTCATCGCTGGCCCTATATGAAGGGAAAGTGCCATGGGGAGGGCATTGGTCAGCGCCAGTGAGCCTGAATGCCTCGCTGATTCTGTACTTATCGGCTTTATTCTGTCCGTTCAGGCTGGTATAGATGCCAGCTGCCCTGACGCATTCACTATAGGCAAGACAGCAGGATTCTGATATGCCTGAGGCAGTGATGGCATTAATGCATTGATTCGGGTTGGGGCTGGTGAGGTCAGGGTTGCAGGCAAAGTCATTGCCGCATTGGCTGTCCTGCTGGCAGCAGTTGCCTCCTCCTGATGGGCCCTGCTTTCCTCTGCATTGGGAGTCAACACAGTCTGTATTACCATCGCAGTTGTTGTCAAGGGTGTCGCCACATACTACATCGGCATTTTCCTGCGCGCCTGGATGGACAATGGGATTGGAATCGCCGCAATCAGGGGGACTACTGCTTATCGCGGTAAATTTTCCCTGAGGAGAACACGAATCAAAGTAATTGTCTGCTGATGCTGCATAGCCATCGTTGTCGTTATCATAATAGTAGCGTGTCAACTGGCCGCTACAGGTGCCGCAGACGCATGAATTGCTCTGGCACTCCAAGGGTAAGGAGCAGGACTGGCCATTAGTTTTCTTTGCTACACATTGCACTCCGCTATCACAATATTGGCTGCCACTGCATCCTCCACAGATGCCGCAGGAGTAAACCTTGTCACCCTGGCAGACTGCTTCCCCGCTAATGCAGGCGTAGGTGCCCGGACATTGAGAGTCGCCGCATACTCCTGAGGGAGGGCTGGTGGTTGAGATAGCACAGTCCTGAGTCTGGGGCTGAGCGCACTCGTTGCTATCGCTTTTCGTCTGGATTCCCGTACAGGTACCACAGGCGGATGGAGTGCATGAGCAACTGCTCCATTCTCCCCAGGCTGGAACGCAGGTGGCAGGGTAAGAATAGATGTGATCCTTATTGTTGCCTGCTGTATTTCCGTTTTCCTGTGATGAAATGTCCACGCAGGCGATGTGGAAGGCATATGCCTGCGCAATACCCTCAGATTCGGGGGTGAAACTCATCGGGCAGGAAGCAGTGCAGCTCCTGTCACCTCCTATGCAGCCACTACAGGCATTGGCTCCTTCGCTAACTAACATTTCAGAGTAGGATCCTTCTTCAGCAGAAATCCTGCAGTCTCCGACACCAGCCTCATCAGTGACTGGGCAGGAGAAGGTAGGGCTTGCTGTAATGCCGCTTTGTGGAGTGCAGTCTCCTATTACAGGAGGAGAGGTATCGGCTGTGCATTGGGAGGTATCGTAGCCTGTGCATTGGTAGTTGCATGAAAGGGTGCCAGAGCCCAACCCCTCATTAGCACATGTACTTGTGACGGGGGCATCAATGTCACAGGCTTCACCAGCATCCACTACACCGTTGCCGCACTTGTGGCAGAGGGAAGTATCAAATGACAGGCAGTTATTTGCGCATAGCAAGGCCCCTCCCTCATATTCAGGCTGGCTTGCGCAGGTCTCTCCTCCCATTACATCGGGACCAGCGCCATTAGTGTCGCAGACCTCACCCTGATTGATGTTCCCATCACCACAATCTCCTGGAGGGTTTGGGAGACAGTTTGAAGTATCATATGACCTGCAGTCACTAGAGCAGGCAAGGGTACCGCTAGCAAAGCCTTGGGTTACACAAGTCTGGCCACCGAGGATTGCACCATCGCACACTTCGTTTTGGTCCGCATCAAGCACGGTGTTACCGCAGTAGCTGCAGCTGGCATCGCTTAGGGTGCAGGCAGCGGTGCAGGTAAGAGAGCCTCCTTCTGCGGCGCTAAACTCTGTTTCACAGGTTTGGCCAGTTATGAACGTTTGGGTGTCACACTGCTCAACACCCCCAATATCAGCGTCACCACAGTGGATTATGGGAGGATCCTCTCCAGATACCGCCGTACAGTCAGGATCTTCACTGCAATCTGCTCCAAAATCATTGGGGCAGATGTAATCCCTCTGCGTGCCACAGCAGAAGTCCGCACCGCCAACATTGATGCCCCCTGTTGGGCAAGCGGCATACGCAAACGATGCGAGCATGAAGGCTATTGCTACAAAGATTGCCGAGCGCATAGTTGCAATCCTCATCCCAGCTTCTCCTCGCATGCTTCGCGTAATGCTCTTGTTGTTATGGACAAACAAAGGGAAGGATCATTTGCCTCAAAGGCCTTTCGTATGCGGAGGTTGTCCTCGCAGACTGAGCGCTGGAACTCGTCACTGAGAACGACACAGTCAATCTCGTCATCTGCGTTGGCCAGCTCTTTTCTTCGAAGCTCTTCGAGACAGTTTTTGGACAGGTCAGGGTCCATTATGTTTTGTGTGCAGTGCTGGGCATTGCCTTCAGTCATGGCTCTATCGTAATTGACGATGTCGCTGCACTCCTGCCTTCTCGCCTCATCAGTGACCTTTGCACAGAGCGAAACATCGCTTTTCTGGACGGCAAATGCTACCGCTACTGCATCAAGGCACTTGCTCCTGAGGCTAGCGTCATTAATCTTTTGGCAGAAAGCGGGATCATTGTTGTCAACTGCCTGGGCCCGAAGTGCTGCTGCAGGAAGTGCCTTTTCCTCCTCCATACTGCAGGCAGCAAGAACTAAAAGAGAACATATCCCTAACATCACCAGTAGCAGCAGTCTCACCCAAACACCTCTTTATGATTCCTGGATTTTCCAACAGATGCTTTCCTATTTAAAGGTTGCTGTTGCGCACCGAGGGGGAAGAGGCACTCCTCAATAGGACTGCAGGATAAAGTTACATGAAATATAATAGCAGAAAAAATGGAGGGAGTCAGGCGTCAGCAAAGAGCCTGTGCTTCTCCTTTCCCATAACCTCATTGATTATCCTTCTGATAATGAGCTTCCTTGGATCGGGAACAAGCTTTACACGCTTTCTGATGTCTTCAAAGCTTTGAAAATCACCATCGCGCTTTGCCTCCAGAATCTCGCCCATGTGCTTCTTGCCAACGCCTGGCAGAAGCTCAAGCTGATGCATCCTTGTTGAGAGAGGCTGGGCTTTGTTGTAGAAACCCACAAACTCCTGCTCACGCTCCTTGATGATGTCGTCAATTGCATATTCTAGCTCTTTCTGGGCAGTGTTGGTGAGCCTTTCAGCAGGAAGCCTCCCGATGATGTGGTGAATCTTGTCGCGCTTGCCGTCACCTATATAGACTATCTCATGAGGCTGGACGTGGACTTCTTTTTTAGGCACCAATTCAAGAAGGGTAAATCTGCTTTTGCCTAAGGCTTGCACTATGGCTGTCTTGACATGGCTTGGGCGCTTGTCAAACGCGTAGCCATTCTGGAGGAAGTCAAGGACAAGGGCGTACTCTTCCCTACTTCTTTTTGGATGCTCCATAGCGCTTCACTCTTATTGCTGTTAATCTTGTTCACTGTGGGTATTGCTGTTGACTCAGCCTTTTCATAACCTGCTCGCTGCTGCATAATGGTGGGATGCCTTATGATGCTCAGGCAGTATCTCTGCTTCCATGCAGGTTAGCATACGCTTCTCATGCTGGGCCAGGTCCTGCCAATGCTGCCTGACCAGCCTGGAAATCCTTGACGTGAGTTTAACTTTAGCCTGTGCCTTCCTCTTGAGGAGCTGCAGTGCTGCTGCCTCCTCCTGCTGCTCGGCCTCAAGGGAGCCTATGAGGGCTATCAATGATGCGGTCCAGGCGTGGAATGCCTTTCTTCCAAGCAGTGATGGGCTTATTGCCCTTGGTGGCGGAAGCTTCGCCTCGATATGGGCAAGCAACTCCGCCTCTCTGTGCAGGATGGACGGCAGGTCTTTGAGCTGCACCCTGCCTGCGCCTGCTTTGATGATAAAGGTGATTTTCCTGGTTTCCTTTGCTATAATTGCGTGGGCATGGGATGCAAGCTTCTGGAGAGCCTGCATGCTTTCGCCTCTGAGGCTCTGCTCCTGTTCAAGGATGTGCTTTGCTATCTCCCTATCTGACAATTCCCCCCATGAGGTTGCCTTTCGTATCCCAAACTCCTCCATAAGGGTGTGCTGCATATAATATATCTCATCTGCAAGCCTGTTTGCTATCCTTCTCAGGATTGCCACGTTTGCCTTCAGGTTCTGAATGACCCTAGCCTTCTTTCCTTTAATTGCCTCCTGGTCCAGCGCAAAGGCTGCGATGAAGAGGGAGCGCAACTCCTTCAGGAGAAGGGCCTTCTTCCTCTCAAGCGTGATAGTGGTTGAGATGAGGAGCTTCTCGTAGGAAGCCTCATCATGGCTGTGATTAGTCTTGGTGAATCGCTTTTTTGCTGCTGCAAGGTCTGAAGCAAGCTTCTCACAGCACTCCACCTGCCTCTTTCGCAACGCTACCACCATTGACCACCGCACCTTTTGGCTATTACTATTGACGGGGAATTTTTAAATGTTTCTGATTGCCGGCGCAAAACCTGCCTGAGAAATGCTGATATGCTTATTCAAGTTTTACCGTAACCCCCTCAATCTCCCTGCTGATGCCATGAGCCTTAATGCGTTGAGCCTGATGAAGCCCTTTGCATCACGCTGGTCATAATTGCCATGAACGTCCATGCTTGCTACGTCCGCCTTATAGAGCGAGTGCTCAGATGCCCTTCCCCTGATGATGACATTGCCCTTGTAGATGCCCGCCTTCACCGAACCCGTAACAAAGCGCTGGGAATAGTCGAATGCTGCCTGCAGGAATTCCATCTCAGGGGAGTACCAGAAGCCGTTGTAGACCAGCTGGGCCCATTTGGGCATGAGGGTGTCTTTGAGGTGAAGGACTTCCCTATCGGTTGTGAGCAACTCGAGGTCGCGGTGAGCCTGCAGCAGAATGGTTCCTGCGGGAGTTTCGTAGACTCCCCGTGATTTCATGCCGACAAATCGGTTCTCGACTATATCTATCCTGCCTACGCCGTTCTCTCCACCTATCT
Organism: Candidatus Woesearchaeota archaeon; assembly: GCA_013329175.1. Classification (GTDB taxonomy): domain Archaea; phylum Nanobdellota; class Nanobdellia; order Woesearchaeales; family UBA11716; genus UBA11716; species UBA11716 sp9638u. The sequence continues at coordinate 1,674 of DUKR01000051.1, read as the reverse complement.
TATTGAGATAGTGCATAATCTCCACCGGGTCATTTCTGCCGTTGACCTCAGCGGGGTTGCCTTTCTCAAAGCGAATGGTAACCTCAGTCTCCTTATCAGGGGCATCTTCTGGCGCTACGGTGAGCTTGAACATGTCCTTTGGGGGAGTGAACCCAGGGTCCTCAAGCACGCCAGCCTCGTAGCTGATGTGGAGGATGTTAGCGTCTGAGGAATAGGGCTTTGCCTTTGTCGCTTCCACAGGGATATTGTGTTTTTCACAATACCTAATCATGTCTTCCCTGCCCTGGAACTGGCTTAAAAATTCAGTATCCTTCCATGGAGCTACTATCTTGATCTTTGGGTCAATGGTAAGGTAGGCAAGCTCAAATCTTACCTGGTCGTTTCCCTTGCCAGTCGCTCCATGGGAGACAGCTTCAGCCTTCTCCTTCTTTGCTACTTCCATCTGCTTCTTTGCTATGAGCGGCCTGGCAAGGCTTGTTCCGAGAAGATAGCGGCCTTCGTACATGGCGTTGGCACGAATCGCAGGCCATATGAAGTCCTCGATAAATTCTTTTTTAGCGTCTATGACGATGACTTTCCCTGCGCCTATTGCAACGGCTTTCTGCTCGGCTTTCACAAAGTCTTCCTTTTGGCCGATGTCAACAAGGACGCAGGTGACATTGTATCCTTTTTCTATAAGCCATTTGAGGATAACACTGGTATCAAGGCCCCCTGAGTAGGCAAGCACTATTTTTGGCAGTGGCATTTTTTTGTAGGACTCTTCGCTGATATAAAAAACTAGCGGGAAACTGGTACTGTTTCACGAGCCTGAAATGCAATCTGGATATCCATGAATTGCAGCATTGAGGGATATTGGCAGGCAGGCTCGTGGAAAAGGGACATTCCCCAAAAGCTCATTAGATAGAAATCAATAGCTATAGCCTTTTTGCTTCCACAGCCAATGCGTAACTCCCTCCTTTGTATTGCAGGGCATGGCGCACTTTGAAATTCCGGGGGGGAAAAAATAAAGAAAGAAAAGTGATAACAAAAAAGGCTAGGGCTGCGCTTGCTGTAGGGCATTTGTTGCAGCCATCGCCTCAGTATTAGAGCGCTGCACCGTCGGGCATGGAGGATGGGCGACAATGCAGTGCACGACGGAATTTCCATCATCAGGATTTGCAGCACAAACAAAGGAGGAAAGAAAAACAAAGGGCTCGGATGAGAAAGAAGCCATCGGCAATGAGCTTTTGTGAATGGCCTTTTTCTGGAATGATGCCGAGAGCACAATCGAGGCAGGGAAGCAGCGAGACTAGCG
>DUKR01000051.1:0-128 GCA_013329175.1 Candidatus Woesearchaeota archaeon | reverse complement strand
TCTCGTGAGTTTCTGGCCATGCGACAGGGTCGCAGGCAGCGAGACTAGTGTCTCTGGCCATGCAACAGAGTTGCAGGCTTCATGATGGTGAAGGGTTACGATTGCTCCGGCTTCATCCAAAAAATAAA
>DUKR01000087.1 GCA_013329175.1 Candidatus Woesearchaeota archaeon | reverse complement strand
TACAAAGAGGCAGGCAGCGAAACTTGCGTTTCTGGCCATGCGACATGGTCGCAGGCTTCATGATGGTGAAGTATTACAATCCAGCAAAACCATTTTATAGCAATCTTCACTACCATCTTCTCATGAAATCGGTTGTTGGGATTCTGGCAGTGGCATTGCTCCTTCTTGGAGGCTGCTCTGAGGGCATCACAGGAAAGGCAGTTACGTCCGGATCGTCGGAAAAAGCAATAATCCTTAAGCCTGCCATAAGGGCAGCAAATATCATTTGTGAGGATTCCGACGGCGGGCAGAACCGCGAGAAGAAGGGCAAGCTCTATGTCAATGTAGCAGGTAGGACCATCACTGAGACAGATGTCTGTGAGGATAGCAGGTCAGTTAGGGAGTATCTCTGCCAGCCGAATGGCTATACCTCGACCATCCTGGAGTGCGAGAAAGGCTGCTTAGCTGGCAAGTGCATCTGAAAGGAATTCTATTGCTCTTGGCCAAACAAAGAAAGCATATCCTCTTCCATGAAATGCAGCCTTCCTGGGATTATCAGGCACTGCGGAAACACCTGGACGTTCAAATCCTTTATCTCCGCCAATGACAAATACCTGATGCGCGGCGCAGCCGAGCCTAACGCACCACACACCACAGCCTTTGTATCTCCCGGAATTCCTCTGCCAACAAGGTAGGACGCAGCCTCAGCAGCGGCCATGTACCTCTCAATTGAAGGCTCAATATCTAGCAGAAACAAGGTATGCAGTCCCATTCTTTGGTTCTGCTTCATAACCTCGACAGGGCTTGTGACATCAGCATGGTGGAACGGGATGGAGGCAACCCTCCCAAATTTATAGAGCTCAAGCCCGGTAACCCCGACAGCAGTAAGAACTGAGGCATTATGGATGACCTGAACGTTGACCTTATGCTTCTTGGCGTCAAGGAACAATGATGAGTGCGTTGTAGCAGAGAACACCTCCCCAATCACGAGAAAAGCTATGTCTGCATGCTTTGCGGGAAGGACGATTAGCTCCTCTCCCTGCTGCTCTACCATTGCCCTGTCGCACATCGTGACCTTTTTCCCATACAGCTTCTCAAGCTCGGTAACAGGGCAGGAGAGTTTAGAGGTGTATCCTTCCAGAAACAAAAGCGAGCACGATTTCACCGCCGTAAGCCCCCGCAGTGAGATGTCATTTGCATCAAACAGTCCTAGACCGATGAGGTAGAGCATACCACAGGAAACCCTGTTCCTGTTTTAAACGTTTGGAAAAGAGAATAAAGAAAAAATATCCTCCTCGCGGAGGACAAACGCCTTCACCGGTTTGAGTTGTTGGGGGTGGTTCAAAATGGTGAAGGCAGAGAAGTTGGCTGCCCTAAGGCAGCACCACATAGACCAAAGGGGTGAATGGGAAAAGGAAAAAGGGCACTTGATAGCAGGCCCTCCCCTTGTGTGCTTTCTCTTGCTCTTCTGATGCCTGTTATACTATCTCGATGCCAAGCTCTTCGCTGATGGCCTGAGCCTGGGGGCTTGGCCTGGTATGGTCTACCTTGCCAAGGATCCACGGGCTCTTGACTCCTGTAATTATCGTCATCACCGTCAGTTTTCCCTTCAGCTCATCAGCAACTCGTGCTCCCCAGATGACATTGGCATCTGCATCAAGGGAATCAGTCACAAGCTCACCGACGCGGTTAATCTCCTCAAGCGTCAGGTCAGGGCCTCCTGAGACATGGATAAGCGCGCCTGTTGCTCCCTTATAACTGATATCAAGCAGCGGGTTGTTCAGCGCTCCCCTGACAGCCTCCTCAACCTTGTTGTTGGTGTCAGATGCGCCAACGCCGATGGCAGCGACACCGCCATTGGTCATGATGGCCTTGACATCTGCATAATCAAGGTTTACCAGGCTTGGGATTGCAATGGTCTCTACAATGCCCTTAATCATGGTTGAAACCAGTTCATTAGCTACTGCAAAAGCCTGCTTGATAGGCAGGTTGCCTGCGATGCTCACCAGCCTGTTGTTGTCAATGACAATCACAGTGTCAGAAACCTTGCGAAGCTGCTGGAGGCCAAATTCAGCCTTATCCACGCGAGCCCTCTCGATCTTAAAGGGCATGGTCACGGTGCCGATAACGATTGCGCCAGTATCCTTTGCCACCTGAGCGACGATGGGAGCTGAGCCAGTTCCTGTTCCGCCGCCCATCCCTGCGCACACAAACACCATGTCAGCGCCTTTCAGTGCATCTTTGATTTGGGCAAGGCTTTCCTGAGCTGCTTCCGCTCCTTTTTCAGGGAACCCTCCGCAGCCGAGACCTCTCGTGCAGTCCTTGCCTATCAGGAATTTCCTGTCAGCCTCGACCATATTCAGGTGCTGCTGGTCGGTATTGCATGCCAGGATTTCTGCACCCCGTATGCCCTTCTGGTAGAGCCATCCCACCATGTTGTTGCCAGCGCCTCCTGCGCCGATTACCTTTATGTTTGCCTGGCCTACGTCAAAGGCTTCAGTTGCGTGTTCTTCTGCGTGCTTTATAGCGTTGTTTATCAAAAAATCCATTTTGCCTCTCAGCCTCCCCTTGTCCTCTAGTGGTCTTGTGGTTGTTTGAAGATGATATGCAGAACGGCACACTTGCACTCCAAACCTGCAACGTAGAGGTTTCACTACCGAAATCTTTAAATGCAAGTTATGTCATTACTGCTACCAAAGAAATCGTTTATCTATCCGCGTCAACGGGTATGTAATCGAAGCATAGCAAACTAACTACGTTAAACGGATTGTCGCCAAACAATCATGTTTACGCCAAAACACACACAATGTGGGAATCGTTTTTACCAAAAAGACGATTCATATTTGAGTTTCTCGCCAAAGACACTCAAATAACCACCAATCTATTTATTTTCTCAAGATATATTTACTATTTAAATCTTTATGTTCTCTTTGGAGTAGTCATTTTTTCTAAGGTCTAATGTATCTAATCAGTTGGCAACAACCCCTGTAATGCTCCTCAGCATGTGCCCTGTAACCCTCACATCATAGAATTTCTTCAGTTCAAGGCGCCCCTTGACGCCCACAACCAGTGGATACGTCCCAAACTGCCTGCAAAACGTAGTGTTTCCGTCATAAATCTCAGCATAGCACCCTTTCATAACCGTCCCTGATGGCACCACCCGCTGAAGCATGGGAAAGTCAATCTTCTGCCTGATGTCATCGCGCCACCTAAAATAGTGCCGCTTGTTTTTCTTCAGGTACTTGTCCCCATCCTTCTCAGCTAAGGAAGTCCCTGGGAAAACGGCAATCTTTCGGATATTGATGCGCCGCACCATCAGCCCTTCATCATACACCCTTTGCAGGTACCTCATGTTCTCCTCATGCGTCTTTTTTGTCTCACCCCTAAGGCCAAACAGAATATTGATACCTGGCAAAAACCGCGGCATTCCATCCTCCCCCCGCTGCGACCCATAAGAATTGATGACCCTGATAGCCTGATACCCAACCTCTGGCAGCGTGTTGAGGGTATTGGCACGGACTACCTCCTTATCAAAGGACTCAATCCCAAATGCAGCAATGTTGCCCGAGGTGCAATGTTCAACAATTGCCTTGGTAATCCTGTCTCCCTCCCTATGGTCCTTCATCACCTTCACAGGATTCACGTTGTCTATATGCAGCACCGAAATGTCAGGGCATTCCCTGCGTATGGATTCCAAAAGCGGCACAGCATCAGGATAGGTATAGAAGCAGGTCTGCTTCCCGAGGCGGAAAAAGCGGGCACCCAACCGATAGAATTCCCTGATTTCAGCAAGCACGTCCTCTTTTTTGCGAAAGGCTATGGCATTCTTGAGAGGCTCGGTGCAGAAACTGCATTTTCCAATGTCACAGCCCCTGCCAGTCTCAATTTCAATCATAAGAGGATAGGGAATCTGCTTGATGATGGAAGCTCCGGCAACAGCAAATGCTGCAACATCCTCATAGGCAAAGCGATAGAGCATAGGGTCAACCTTATCAAAGAAAGTGCTGTCGTACTGCTCAGAGAGTTTCCCTCCCTGCAATTGCGTCCCAAAGATAGCAGGGCCAGTCAGGATTTTTTTGCATGGCTCATCCTTCAGAAGCGACATGACTTCGTGGACTGTCCCAGGCACTGCCGATAAGTACCTGCCAGGGACGTGCACTCCAAGAACAATGATAAGGGTATCTGTTGTTGCAAGCACCTGCTTCATGGCATCAGCATGCACGGTCAGGTTATAGGTATAGATATCAGTCTTTTCTGACTTCTTTGGCTCTTTTCGAACAGAGCCATACCGCTTGTAGAACCTCAGGTCATCAATGGTTGCATAGGTGGCAGGCTTTCCTAGGTAGCCAGCGATGTAGCGTGGGTAGGTCCCAAGATACGGCGGAACTCCCAGACCCGCAGGCTCATCCGTATAGCAGTCGAGGATGGTGATGCCCATGGGAAGAAAGAATGGGAGAAGTGTTATAAAGGTTGGTGCTATCTTAGGGATGGCTTATGACGTCTGGAATATCAGGTCAATATTATAGGTGATGTCAGTCTGGGTAATAATCCCTATAACCTCTCGTTTTCCATTCCAGACGACAAGCTTTTTGATGCACTTTTCTTTCATGAGTTTGGCAGCAGCAATGATTGATTGCTCCTCAGTGATGCCTACGATAGGATATGACCTGATATCTTTTGCTTTGAGGCTGATGAAATTTGATTTGCCCATGATGCAACTCTTCACGATATCTCTCTCAGTGATGATGCCTTTGGGGATGCCTTTATCAAGGACTATGATTGACCCTATTCCTTCCGTTTTCATCAACTCAACGATTTGAGTTACATATTCCTCTACATCGGCATAGAAGACTGGCTCATGCATGATTGCGGTGACCGGAACATATTTCATAGTCTTTGGCTCCTCTACTCATAAAGCGTTGGCAGGTAGTTGACAATGTCGGTCATGGTTACTATGCCTTTAATTGCATCCTTGTTGTCCATGACAAGCAGCTTCTTGATTTTCTTCTCTCTCATGATGTGGCATGCCTCGATGACCGAGGTCCCCTCATTGACTGAAAGGACAGGTGAAGACATGATGTTTCCTGCTTTGGAATTGAAGATGTTCAGGCTCCCCATGACGCAGTGGCGGAGGATGTCCCTCTCCGTGATGATTCCCTCGCACTCGCCAGCCTTCTTGACAAGGGCAGAGCCAATGTTGCGTTCATACATCTTAGCTGCGACAGCAATCACCTTATCATGGTAATCCACCCACAGAAGTTCAGTAGTCATGATTTGCTTGACAGTCGCATCCATTTTTTGCCTTGAACATTGTTGTGATTGAGGTTCGCATTATGAAGTATCTTCTTTGAATCTCTTAAATTTTTTCTTTCTATGCCTGCAAATCAGTCCCTTTGTGGGAAAAGCCTCATCTCATTGTGCTGTGCTTGCTCAGCAACCCATGCACCACATACCACAAAGAGATGAGGTAAGCTACAGCAACGCCAGCCCAATACATCATGTCCTTATAGGAAAAATCTATCAGGATAGCGATGACGACAACGTACCCATACACGATGCCAAGCTTGCCTACAATCAGGACAGGATACGGGATGTCAGACATCCTGAAATGCCTGGCTTTGGCAAAAATAAGCCCGCCAAGCGGAACAAGCAGCGGCAGCAGCACATAAAGGCCGATAAGCTGTGAAAAAAGTGCAGCAACGGCAATCCCTGCAAGGACGATATAGTCAGTGATATTGTCAAACACCCTGCCAAACGGTGTCTCAAGGCGCAGGTGCTTAGCCAGGCTTCCATCCACTTTGTCCCCCAGGAAGATAAGCCCTATAGTAAGCACAGCCATATCCATCTGCTCTGAAAGCATCGCCCAGATTCCTACGGGAAGCAGCAAAAAGCGTACCATGGTGACGGTATTGGGAAGGTTTGATATTTCAGGAATCCTTTTACTCATGGAAAGGTAATAGTCAATGCCTGATATCACGCTCACCAGGACCGCAATCCCCACAAGCTCTGCTGCATGGGGCACAGCAAGCAGCACAGCGGGAATTGCGAGCATCTGTGATACTGTCTTTATCTTTCCAAGGCCGCTTGCGGGAATGACCATGTCGTAGGGAAGCGCTGCAATCCTCATGACGGTCATCACTATCTCTCGTGTTGCCATCACCAGGGGCATCCAGAGCGGAATGCCAAGCGTTGTTAAGTAGAAGAAAAGAACAAGGGTGAGCGCCTTGTCTGCAATTGGATCAAGGATCTTCCCAAAGTCGGTGACCTGGTTGCGCTTTCTGGCTAAGTGCCCGTCAAGCCAGTCCGTCAGTGCTAACGCCAAAAAGGCGGCAAGCACCACTAGGTCCTTGTGAGGGAAATCCATGAACAGCACCCACACAAAAGGCACCATGGCCAGCGCCCGAAACGTCGTCAGCGCATTAGGCAGGTTCATGACTAGAGCTTCCCAAAAGATGGCAATAAAAAGGTTTTTATAAATAGCTGAGCAAAAGGCACTGTATGATTCCCGGCGCTCTCCTCCTCCTCCTTCAGGCTGTCTATTTCATGCTGCCTGCCTACTTTGCCAACATGGCTCCTGTCATCGTAAGAAAGGACTTTCGGGAGCTAGCAGTTCCCCTTGACATGGGAGCAAAGCTTGAGGGCGAGCGCCTTCTGGGAAATAACAAAACCTACAGGGGCCTCATCTTTGGCATCATCTTTGCGGCAGGTACTGCATACGTCCAGTTTACCCTCTATGAAAATGACCTCTTGGAAAGCCTTGCCATCACTGACTATAGCAACTGGCTCTTTTTAGGCATCCTCATGGGGCTTGGTGCAATCGGAGGGGATGCTGTAAAGAGTTTCTTCAAGCGAAGGGCAGGAAAGAAGCCTGGTGAGCGCTTCTTTCCCTGGGATCAGGTTGATTTTGTCATAGGTGCATTGTTGCTTTCGGCAATTGTTGTCAGGATACCCTTGCTGACGGTAGTCGTTGCTATCCTGCTCAGCATCCTGCTCCACATCGCAGTCAACCACCTTGCATTTTACCTAAAGATACGAAAAGAGAAGTGGTAATGCTGCAATCACAGGAAATGCTGCATAAGCTGGAATTCTTTTCAGGCTTGCAAGAAATGAGTGTCGGTTTGCTATCAGCGAGCCATGCGCTACGGAAAACAAAGCTGAAGAAAGTGCCAGAGCAATGAATGCCTCGCGCTGCCCAACAGAAAGCCCGAGTGCCAAGGCAAGCAGGAAGTACCGTATAACTGCACTCCTTACGGCAAGTAAATAGAGCACAAGCATTCCCGAGCAGAGAAGGACGATAAGATTCCCTGAGAGTGAGAGTACAAATAATGCTGCTAACGATGCAGCAATGAAGCATAAGTCCTCTACAGCAAGAAAATAGTCCCTTCCTGGCTCCTGTTCTTCAGGGGCAAGCCTGATGATTGCCATCCCCAGCACAAGGCATGCGAGGATGATGATACCAATAAGGATTATGCTGACAAGTTCCATGCTCAACAGAATTCCTCGATAGTTGAGATCTCCTTCACCCTGCGCTTATGCCTGCTTTCAGTGCTTGCCTGCGTAGCAAGCCAAATCTTCACGATTGCCTGTGCTGCCCTTAGCTCAGTGGTCCTCCCTCCTAAGCACAGGACATTGGCATCATTGTGCTCTCTGGAGGCCTTGGAGGTATAGGCATCATACGCCAGAGCTGCACGCACCCCCTTAACCTTGTTAGCCGAGATGCACATCCCTATTCCTGTCCCGCAAATCAGGATGCCTCTTGTTTTGTTTTTGGCTACATCCCTCGCGACTTTCTGGGCAATCAGGGGGTAATCTGTGGACTCATCAGAGTAAGTGCCATAATCATCAAACGGCACCCTCAGCTTTGCCAGGCATTCCTTAACCTGCTCTTTCATCTGGAATCCAGCATGGTCTGCGCCGATAATGATTTTTTTCGCCATACTCTCAATCTGTCATCATGGCATTTTTAAAGGCATCGGTCACGGATAATGCTTCACCTTTATGAAGCAGTCCTGCCTCTTTGCAGCTTTGACGGGCATCATTCCAAAAAAAGCATTCCAAAAAGCTCATCAGCGACGGCTTCATGTCTTCGTCACTTCCAATTTCTTCAGATTTGTCTCAAGCCCAGGCACAAAGTCATAGTTTGAGAATTCATCCTCAGAAACCCATGCAAAGTCCTTGTTCTCATGGCACAGCCTGACGTTGTCAGAGCCAACCGAACAGAAATACACCTGCGCAATCCACCGCTTTTTCTTCTGGGCATCAACCATCTCAATCAACCTGCCATTCCTGCCAATGGCAGCAGAAAGCCCGGTCTCCTCCATTATCTCCCTGATTGCGGTATCTTCAGCAGCCTCAAACTCCTTCACATATCCTGACACAAAGCTCCACTTGCCAGGGTAATGAACGTCATCATCAGACTTCTGGAGGATCAGGATTTTTCCGTTATGCCTTACGATGGAGGTGACGACGAAGTGGGTGTGCATTGCTGGGAATAAAGAGGGCTTAACTATAAAGCTATCCTTTGCAAAGCGCTCAATTCATCCTCTTCTCAAGTGGATCATTTCTCCGATTGTAGAAGCCAAGCTCGCTTTGTTCAGAAACAGATTTTTGCTGGAAGTGAAATGGAGAAATACTAACTTCTATGAGAGGAGCATCCCTGCCCATAACTTCCCTCCCAAGATACTCACTTACCCCAAATGGGTCGGTGTTGTCTTGATGTCGTAGGTAAAGAATATGATCAAAAAAAGGTTGCCAATTCATCCCAACATTTTCTATAAATGAGCCCCCAGCATTATATCCTGGCGGGTCAAACCTGTTGTGCTTTCTTATAGATGGAGGATCAAAACAGTGAGAATGATACCATTGGTCAAAGATCGATAAGTGGGGGTCTCGCATTTTCTCTGGAAACATATGCTATAAGCCTATGCTTGTTGACATACATCACTCCAAAAGCCCAATTTTACCATTGTATTCCTCTTGGCTTTAAAATAATTCCCCTTCAAGCTTAGTGTCCTAATATCGTTCCCAGAGCATCCTATTCTCCTCAAGGGAATAGTGGGTCAAGAACGATTTAAGGACACGAGGCCTTCAAGAAAACCTTCACCATTGTTTACCCTTACAGCCCATTGAACATATCATCCATCTCAAACCGGGAAATCCTGTCTTTGTTGATGATTTTGCGAAAGCTTCGCCTCAGCTCAGTCCGCTTCCTGTTGATCTCTTCAAGTGTCTGGGTATCTTCGTCAAACATCATTTGTATGCACCGTTCTGCAAAAGCTCCCTGAGCTTCTGCTCTAGATACGCTATCCTTTTCTCAGCCTCATACTGCCGCGTGTCAAGCGCAACAACCCACTCCGAGATGTTCGCCTTCAGCTGCCTGAATTCCTCAAAGACTCTTGCTATGCTCATCCGCTCAAACAAGCTCATTCTTCTGCATCTCCTGCCCGTAGTGTAGCATAGCTCTGGCGCAGCAGCTCTTTCTCGACCTGCTTCTTTCTCGTATCATCACTCTTTTCCTCAACAAGGTCAGTAAGTTTCATTTTATGCCACCATACAGTAACAAATACTATATAAATATTTCGCTACTAGGAAGTAACAATCGCTAGTAGCAGGGCGTATGTTGCAGCCATCGCCTTAGTGTTAAGAGCTGAACGGGCTATTGCCTTATACCTGAGTGCTGCACCTTCGTGTAGGAAGGATGGGCGGCAATGCAGTGCACGACGGAATTTTCAACATTAAGATTTGCAGCACAAACAAAGGAGGGAGGAAAAATAAAGGGATGGGATAAGAAAGAAGTTGTTGGCAATGAGCTTTTAGGGAATGCTTTTTTCCCTGGATTGATGCCCATCTTACGTTACAATCGAGGCAGGCAAGCAGCGAGACTAGCGTCTCTCCTCATGCTATCAAAGCCAGCGTTTTTCACTCCAGCAGAAAACCGTTTGTGGTGCCGTCGGCTCGCATCCCGCTCTCGCAAGACGCTAACCGACATCCCCGGATGGGGCGTCCCTCTGTCGGTTGTGATGGATGCAGGGCTGGAGATGCTCACGACAGTGACGGCACCACAGGTTTTCTGCTCGTGAGAGTGAAAAACGCAAGGGAAGGGGAATAAGCAGGCAGCGCAGCAGAAAACATAGCAGACAACACAGCAGGCAGCCTTCGCCTCAGCCTTGCTCGCTGCTACCTGCGGGCGTGGAGGATGAGCGCGGGCAGCAGTGACGACGGAATTTCCATCATCAAATTCACCGCAGGCCGGAGGAGAGAGAGCAGCAGCGCCGCTTTTGGCAAAGCAGCCATAGACAATGATTTTTTTGGATGCCTTTTTCGGGAGCGATGCCGAGCGCAGTTGCAAAGAGGCAGGCCAAGCATCCCACAACTTTTTTATTCCTCTTCCCGTGATTCACCATGTTGCGGGCTTCATGACGGTGAACTATCACACTTTGCCAGAAACTTTAAATAAGCACCAACGACCAATCACTATTTACCATGCTCCACATCAATTTCATACGGGAACACCCTGATGTCGTACGAGAAGACCTTAAGAAAAGGGGAGAGGCTGAAAAGCTCGTCTGGCTTGACAATCTCCTCAAGAAGGATGAGGAATACAAAAAGACGTTGCAGGAAGAGCAAAGGATCCGCCACAAGAGAAACGAAATCACCCTGGAAATCAACAAACTCAAGAAAGAGGGAAAAGGCATAAGGGAAAAGCTGGAAGAGGCAAAGCAGATACCACAACAGATTGCAGAGATAGAAAAGCGAAGGGAAGAACTGCAGGGCAGCGTCAGATTCTATCAGATGCGCCTCCCTAACGTCCTCCACGAATCAGTTCCCGTTGGAAAAGACGCTACAGAAAACACAGTCGTGCGTGAGGCAGGAGAAATAAGGGAGCCTTCATTCAAGCTCAGGACACACGCTGAGGCCCTTGAGAAGCTGGGGCTAGCTGATTTTGAGACCGCAGCAAATGTCTCAGGCAACGGGTTCTACTATCTTTTTGGGCATGCAGCACAGATGGAACTGGCGCTTCAGCGATACGCTATAGACTTCCTCATCAGAAAGGGCTATACTCTGGTGCAGCCTCCCTTCATGCTGCGAAGGGAGCCCTATGAGGGAGTGGTTGACCTTGCAGATTTTGAGACTATGATGTACAAGATAGAAAATGAAGACCTCTATCTTATCGCAACTTCTGAGCACCCCATGGGCGCGCTCTTCAGGAACAAGACCCTTGACGAAAAAAATCTCCCCATTAGATACTGCGGCGTCTCTACCTGCTTTCGAAAAGAGATAGGCAGCCATGGCATTGACGAGAAAGGGCTGTTTCGTGTCCACCAGTTCAACAAAATAGAGCAGTTCATTTTTTGCAAGCCTGAAGATTCATGGCGATTCCACGAGGAGCTGCTGGCCAATGCAGAAGAGCTTTTCAAGGGACTCAACCTTCCTTACAGGGTCGTCAACGTCTGCACTGGCGATATTGGCATCGTCGCAGCAAAGAAATACGATCTCGAGGTCTGGATGCCCCGCGAGAAGGAGTACAAGGAAGTTGTCTCCTGCTCAAATTGCACCTCGTATCAGGCAGTAAGGCTAACCATTAAATACAGGAAAGGCAATGAGAAAGAGTATGTGCACACCCTCAACTCAACTGCAATTGCGACAGGAAGGGCACTGAGGGCAATCATCGAGCACTGCCAGCAGGAGGACGGCTCAATCATCATCCCAGACGTCCTTCAGCCGTACATGGATGGCTTAAAGGCCATCATCAAAGCCTGACCATCACTAAAATGGCAAGCATTCATCCCATCGCCTATGTCCTTGTCGGAGGAGGAGTCGCTGGCTTCTCCTATTACATGAATGGCCTTAACATGACCAATGCCTTTAATCTCTTCCTTTGGGTTGGCATTGCCATGCTCATCTTTGGCATTGGAAAGCTGGCATTGACTCTTGCTAAGCGCAGCAATGAGGCAAGGCCAAAGCCTCAAGCTCATCAGTCCTACCATCACACGGGAAATGCTCATCACCCTGCCCAGCGACATCAAACCCATCACCTGGATTCTTCCCATCCGCAGGCTGGCCACCCTGGCTCAACCCAAGGCTATTGCTATGGCTGCGGATTGCCAATTCAGCATAACTACTTCTACTGCCCCAGGTGCGGCGCACGGCTGAGATAGCTCCATGGTGACCGCAAACCATAAAAATTCCACAGATAATCCTCTGGCTTATGCCCTCTATCTTTGATAGCATGCTCCATGCGGATCAGTCCCTCTTCAGGGATGAGGATTCTTTAGATCCCTCCTACATCCCCAAGCTTATTCCCTATCGTGAGCAGGAGCAAAAGGCTATAGCCTGCTGCATGAAGCCCTTGTTTTCCCAGAAGAACGGCAGGAATGTCATGATCCATGGTCCTCCAGGCATAGGAAAGACTGTCGCCTGCAGGCATATCTTTCAGGAAGTGGAAGAAACCACTGACGACATCATCCCCCTCTATATCAATTGCTGGAAAAAGAAGACATCCTTTCGAGTCATTGCAGGGCTCTGCGAGCAGCTTGGCTACCATATCATCAGCAACAAGAGCACTGACGAGTTATTCAAGGAAGTGAAGGACCTGCTCAGGAACAGGGCAGCAGCCTTCACCTTCGACGAGATAGACAAGGTAGAGGACTTTGACTTCCTCTATGCACTGGTAGAGGCAGTCCTCCCAAAGAGTATCATCCTCATCAGCAACTATAAAGAGTGGTTCACCAGCCTTGATGAGCGGATAACCTCCAGATTAGGGGCAGAACTGCTAGCATTCAACACCTACACCGAGAAAGAGACCGCTGGGATCCTTGCCGAGAGAAGAAAATACGCTTTTGTCTCTGGAGTATGGGATGCAGCTGCATTTGATGCTATCACAAAGGAATCCTACAGGGCAAGAGACATCCGCTGCGGCCTGCACCTCATGAGGCAGGCAGGGATAATTGCAGAGAGCAGGTCATCAAAGAAAATCATAGTAGAGCACGCAAAAGAGGCCATAGAAAAGCAGGGTCCAAGAGCAGAGCACATCGAGCTTGATTCAGACGAGCAACTCATCCTTGGTCTGGTGTCTGAAGCCCAAGGCCAAAAGATGGGAGATATTTACAATAGCTACAAGGTGAAGGCAGGAGCTAAAGCCTACAAGACATTTCAGCGCAAGGTGCAGCGCCTTTCAGAAGCAGGCATGCTGAAGGCATCTAGGGCAAACCTTGGGAAAGATGGAAACACCACCATACTCAGCCTGAAGTAGATGCGGATATTCTTTCTTGATTTGAACAGCACTACTTCACAAGCTTGAAACGCAATCGGGATAGCCATGAGTGGCAAGCTTTGAGGGATAAAAGTGGATAGGCTCATGGGGTCGGCATTCCCAGAAGCTCATTCTCTGAAAAGGCATTGGCCGTACCTCCCATCGCTTCCATAGCCAATGTGCAACTTCATCCTTTTCTGTTCTGGTAATCATCTCATCGCACTTTCCGATGGGGGAAAAGAAAAGTGAAGGAAAAGAAGGGAAAACAAAAAAGGCTCGGGCTGCGCTGGCGGTAGGGCATTTGTTGCAGCCATTGCCGCAGTGT
>DUKR01000100.1 GCA_013329175.1 Candidatus Woesearchaeota archaeon | reverse complement strand
TTCAGGATAGTGAAGTATTACGTCTCCAAAAAGGGTACTCATATTCAACTCAAAGGCAGCAACAGGAAACTTCAATTCAAAATGAGCAAGAACCTCTGGATGTATCTCACCTATATATGCTACGTCCTTCCCAGCTACCGTTACCCTTCCAACACGGCCAGCAATGAAGGAGGGGTGCTCAACAGGCCTGATAGCATATCCCACTCCAATAGTCCTCAACACATAATCTAATACCTGGCGGATAGCGGTATAGTCGGCATTTTCAGAGCACAAAGCAACAGCCAGCCTGTCATGCTCAACGACTCCTGTATCAGAATCCTCTGATTTTTTAGCAGGCATGAAGCACGTCCCGCAGTCGAAGATGTGTTGCGGATACTCATGCAGCTTGTTCTTCTGTAATACATCTAGTAAGCAGGGGATCATCCAAGCCCTGCAGGTGTTGTACTCTAAGGATTCAGCATTAGCTAGCGCAACCAGGGGAATATCAGAGCACATCTTCTCCTGCTGCATCCCAACGCTTGCAAGATGATACGTCATCACCTCCAGCAATCCAAGCCCTACCAAAATGTTAGCAATCCTTGCCACAAACACCGCAAAAGGAGATTCAGATGCGATGGTTGCGACACTCGGGATGTTTTCCTCAAATTTGTCATACCCATACGCAATGGCAACCGCCTCGATAAGGTCAACCTCATGTAAAACATCAGCACGATAGCACGGAACCAAGGCGTGCCCTTTCTCGTATCCTATTCCCATTGCAGCAAGATGCTTTTTCAGTTCAGTTTCCTTTAGCGACAATCCCAGCCGCTTGTTCACCGCATCAAGGGCGATGGCATGCTTATGGGGCGAAAGGTCAGGGCTAAGCAGCGCCTTTCCATCCTTTTTCACCGCGACGGAATATATCTCGCCTCCCATGTCAGCAAGCGCGGTCACTATTATGCACAGGCACCGATGCAGGACATCATAGTCAAATCCCGAGCACTCTATGAACACCTCACTGCTAGACTCGGTGATTTTTCCCACGTCGTGCGAGTTGATGATGGGAGGCATTGACAGCACCTTGCCAGCACTGTCAATAAAGAACGGGAACCTGTCCTTCCCTTCAAGCAAATGACCATATTCCCTTCCCGCAGGGTGTTGGCTCAATACCTGCAGCCCGGTAATCTCCTTAGGGAACTCCAGCGGCTGAAACGAGACCTTCTTAGGATCCTCCCCCACAAAGCGGACAGGAAACGCAATCTTCTCAAGTGGATACACTCCTATAGCGACCTTTTTCCTGTTCCTGCCATAGGTCACGTGCAGCTTCTCCTGAATCTGAATGACTTCCTTTATCTTCTCGCCGTCAAAGGATATCCCTTTCACCACCGCACATGCGGTCCATGGCCTGACAGCATCAACGCCCTTCTCAATAATTACTTCATAATCTGACTTCTTGGCGGTATAGGGGCGAAGCCCGCTCTTTTCACCAATAAATGAGGAAAATGCTCTGGCAAATCCCTGTTCAGACAGCATGTCAGGCCTGTTTGGGAACACCTCAACAACAATCTCCCTCTCAGAGACGCTCTCAATATCGGTCCCGAGCATTGAAATGCGGTCCTTCAGCTTCTCATCAGGCAGTCTCCTGCCCACAAGATTCTCAAACACCTTTCTGTTCAACGTTATGGTTGGCATTGCTCATCGCATCCACATTTTCATCTCTCTCAACTGCTTCAGGTCATTCCTGTACAGGTCACGGATGTCAGTAATTCCATAATAATCAAGGATTATCCTATCAAATCCAGGGCCCCACGCAAGCACAGGGATGTCTTCGCCAAGCAGGGGGATGACTACCTCAGGCCTGAAAATCCCAGCGCCTCCGAATTCAATCCATTTCTTGTGATAAGGGTGAAACACGTCCAATTCGATGCTGTTGGAGGTATAAGGAAAATATGCGGGACGCACCCGTATCTGAGGAAACCCCATCTTTGTAAAAAATTCCCTTAGGTATCCAAGCAGATGCGAGAAGTCAGCATCAGGATCAACAACAATCCCCTCGGTCTGGTTGAACTCAAACAGGTGCGACCAGTCCAGCGCCTCATTGCGAAAGCACTTTCCAACGGCAAAGAATTTAGCGGGCATCTGTGTTTTTTTCAGGCAGGCAAGTGTTCTTGCGGAAAGGACTGTAGTGTGCGTTCGCAGCACGTTTTTCTTAGCTTCATCAGCTGACCACTTCCCTCCCCAGCCTGAGCTTCTGGCGCCTTTTCCCGACTCATGGATGCAGGAAACGGCATCAACCAGCTTCTTGGAAGGCAATGAGCCAGATGCAGGCTTCTTCACAAAGAAGGTGTCCTGCATCTCACGAACAGGGTGGTCCTGTGCGGTGAAAAGGGCATCAAAATTCCAAAAGCTGGTATTGATCAAGGGCCCTTCCATCTCAGAAAAGCCCATGTCAAGCCATACCCTCTTGGCATACGAGATTGCTTGCCTAACAAAATGCCGCTTCCCTCCAGCAATTGCAGGAACGTTGACGGCAACGTCATACCTGCGAAACGATTTCCCTTTCCATGAGCCGTCAGTAAGCATACCATGCGTAAGTGCATCCAAAGTATCGGAAGATACCTTCACTGCCTGCACTTTCTTTCCAAGGGCCGTGATTGTAGCGCGGCGCTCCTTTCGCTCAACAACCGAGACGATATCCTTTCGCCTCTTCAGGGACTCAAGAGCAAACCGCTCCTCTGGGGCAAGGGTTGACGTATTGACAGGAAACTTTTTGGCAAGGAACTTCTCCTCAAGCGACTCCTTCTCGCGAAGCCTTTTTCCTGCATCAGTGATAGTAACCGTAAGGTCCTTTTCCTTGGTAATCTCAATTGCAGCTTTTCCCCTCAGGAGCCCAAGGCAGGCAGACGCTTCCTGCTTCTCAAGGCTTGCCCTTCTGGCAACAACATCAACGCTAAGCGGCGTGTCAGCAAGCACTTGCAAAAAGCGCTTCTCAGGAAGCCCAGATGCCTTGTACGCCGCTCCGTTGGCGCCAAGCGCAACAAAAAAGGCAGACAATTCCGAAAGCTCTATCAGCCCCTTGTTGGCAAGCCATTGCAACGCGCGCATGACTTCAATCTCCTGCTTCTGTGAATCAGCAACAAGAGACTGGAAAGGGGATGACTCCCTCACGTGCGGCAGCACAGCCCGCTCAAGGGGATGCAGGCTTTCTGCAATCTCCTGCGGGCTAAGCGCAGAATCCCCCTTCTTGCCCTGCATATTGCCTTCCCTTTCCTTCACCATTGTCTAATAGCTCCTCGGATACGAGCCAAGGATCTTCATGAAGAAATGCTGCTCAATCGTCTTCAGTGCAGACGCCACATTTTGCTCATCCTTATGCCCCTGGAACTCGATGTAGAATATATAGTCGCCAAGCTTCCCCTTTGAGGGCACAGATTCAATTTTGGTCAGGTTGATCTTGCGCCTGGCAAACTCGCCTAAGAGATTATAGAGGAGCCCTGGCTTATCTGCTTGAGGATAGATGGCAATAGACGTCCTGTCATTCCCTGTCCGTGCAACTTCTTCCTTTGCGACAACGATGAACTTGGTCATGTTCACCTTATTGTCCTGGATGTTTCTCCTGATGATGGTAAGCCCATAGAGCTCAGCAGCAAGCTGGGGGACGATGGCTGCCCTGTCCTTCCTGCATGAGCGCTTCAGCCTCACTGCGGAATCGCCGTTTGATGTCGTCTCGATGACCGCAACGTTAGGGTAATGCCTGTGAAGGTAAAGATAGCTCTGCGCATAGGTGATGGGATGGGTATATACTCCCGTGATTTCTTCATTGCTCTCTTCACCTTCCACTGCAAGGTTGTGCTTTATAGGAATGACGACCTCCTTGATAATATGCAGATGAAACCGCATCAGCGCATCAACAGTTATGCCTACAGAGCCGGAAAGTGAATTCTCAAGAGGCACGATACCAACCTCTGCCTTGTTCTGGTCAACAGCATCAAATACGTCCCATATCGTGCGCTCAAATGAGATAGCAGCATCCTTGTCATAGGCAAGCACTGCCTCATGAGAGAATGTTCCCTTTGGGCCTAAGGTCGCTACATTCATCTTCCCCTTCCATTCATCTGCTCAATCAGATGGTCGCTTTCCTGCTCTGCCTTTATCCTGAAATTTCCAAGGTGCTTTGCAGCAGCGCCAAAGTACTGCAAAAATGCCTGCTCGTCCTTGCTTTCTATGATGCCGGAAAGCCTGGACACCGAGTTCATGTACGCCTCAACAGATTCCTTCACGAAAGGGTTCAGCAGCTCAATGTCCGCATACAGCTTTGGATCCTGGTTCAGTATCCTGCCGTTCATGTAGAGGCTCAGCTGGAACACGGGGCTGGTGAATCTCATCGCCTCGTTGATGTTAACATCAAGCTCTTTGAGGGCATGGCAAAAGGCTATAGATGAGAAATGCATCATTCCCTGAATCACTGCCATCATCCTGTCATGCTCCTCAGGCGTTGCTTCCTGCAGGTTTGCTCCTGCATCCTTCAAGAGCTTCACAAGCCATGCCTTCCATTTTTTGGAGCGTGCGGAGCACACAATCACGGCCTGGCCCTTCATAGAGGAGACGCCTGGGCCAAACATGGGATGGCACCCTATCACTTCGCTCTTTGCACAGGAGAGCATTGCAGCAACAGGCTCCTTCTTGATGGAGGTCAGATCCATCAGCAGCCCGCCCTTCTTGACAAGCGGACCAAGCTCAGTGATGACGGGAACGGTATCCGCTATCGGAACAGAGATGATGACAACATCAGAAGCAGAGGCAACCTCTTTTGGCGTAAGGCTTGTGCTTCGTGATGCGACCTTGACAGTATAGCCAGCCTTCTCAAAGAACCGTGCAAACCATCCCCCTGTTTTCCCTGTCCCCCCAATGATGCCGATGCTCGGCTTTTTCTCTGCCATATCTCCCGCCAACGCTCAATGCCTGACCATCCGCTGCGCAAGGAGCGCATCGGCTATGACCAATGCAACCATTGCTTCAGCTACCGGAACCACCCTTGGGCATAAGCAGGGATCATGCCTTCCTTTTACGAAGAGCGTCTTCTTTGCGCCCTTGCTGTCCACAGTCTGCTGCTCTTTTGCAATGGATGATGGTGGCTTCACCGCAATGCGCGCAACTATCGGCATGCCATTTGCGATGCCTCCTGAAATGCCTCCTGCGTGATTCGTTGCCGTGACAATCTTCCCTTTTTTTTTAACAAAGGCATCATTCGATGCTGAGCCCCTCATCTTAGCTGCAGAAAATCCTGCTCCTATTTCAACGCCCTTCACTGCACCAATCGTCATCAGCCCATACGAAAGCAATGCATCAAGCTTTGCAAAGATAGGGTCACCTATCCCTGCAGGAACTCCCTCTGCAATGATCTCAACAACCCCCCCAAGGGAATCTCCATCCTCTTTTGCTGCAAGGATTGCCTTTTCCATCCCCTTTGCTGCAACCTTGTCAGGGCACCGCACGGGATTCTTCTCTATCTGGCCATAGTCAATGGTATTGGCAGTGATGCCAGCAACTGAGCGCACAAATCCAGTGATGGACACCCCTTCCTGAGCGAGCAGCCTTTTTGCTATAGCCCCTGCAGCAACCCGTGCTAAGGTCTCCCTTCCTGACTGCCTTCCTCCTCCACGATAATCGCGCAGCCCATACTTCTGCTGGAAAGTGAAATCAGCATGACCTGGCCGAAAGACGTCCTTGAGGTTGCTGTAATCTTTTGGCTGCTGGTTCCTGTTGTACACTATGATAGCAATCGGCGCGCCAGTAGTCTTCCCTTCAAATATGCCTGAAAGCACCTCAGCAGCATCGTCTTCCTTGCGTTGCGTCGTCACGGCGCTCTGCCCTGGCTTTCTTCGGTCAAGTTCCTTTTGGATGTCAGCAGTGCTCACGGCAATCCCTGGCGGGACGCCATCAACAACCACGCCTATGGCTGTTCCGTGGCTCTCGCCAAACGTCGTGATGGTGAAATGCCTGCCAAACGAGTTACTTGCCATGTTTTTTCCCCGCTAAACGGTTATACGCAGCAATGATGCTGTCAACCATTGGCAGCAACTCCATGTCACTGTCAATCACCGCATCAGCACAGCCCGCATACAGCCCTTCCCTCTTCACGAGCACCTCTTCAATCTCGGCCATGCCTCCGTTCTCTGTGAGATTCGGCCTGTTGGTATCCCCTGCTATCCGATTGTGGATAGCCTCAGGTGTCGCATGCAGCCAGAACACCAAAGAGCCGTTTTTAAGGTTTGCTATGTTCTTCTTTGACAGTACCGCCCCTCCTCCGGTAGCGATCACCACCTCTTTCATGCTGCACGCCTCAGCAACTGCCTCCTCCTCAAGCTTTCTGAATCCTTCCTCCCCCGCATCTGCAAAAATATCCGGGATGCTCTTGCCTGCCCTCTCGACAACAATCTCATCGGTATCGGCAAAACCCTTCGACAGCCTCTTAGCAAGGATTCTCCCCGCAGCAGTCTTTCCCGTTCCCCTATATCCAATCAAAACGACATTCATCGCAGCTTCTCCAAAAGCTCCCAGTATTCGGGAAACGATTTTCCCACAACATCAGGATTTTCAATCACCATTCCCTTTGCAGCAAGCCCTGCAACTGCAAAAGCCATTGCCATCCTGTGGTCATCATACGTAGCTATCCTCGCGCCGGAAACCGACGCAGGAGGAGTAATAGTCATAGAATCCCCAGTAGTTACAACAGCAGCGCCAAGCTTGCGGAGCTCAGCAGCCGTGGCAGCAATCCTGTCTGTCTCCTTAATCTTCAGGTTTCCTATCCCGGTGATGGCAGTCTGCCCCGTGGCAAAACAGGCAACGACAGCAAGAGTCATGACGGCATCAGGCATGGAATTCATGTCAGCGGCGATGCCTTTCAGGTTCCCGCCTGTGACCTCAATGAACTCTGTGCCATTGGTCACCCTGCATCCCATCCTCAGCAGAAGCTCTGAAAACCCCACGTCTCCCTGCAGCGAATCAGGCCTCAGCCCCATGACACGGACAGTCCCGCCAGTCACGGCTGCTGCGGCGAGGAAGTAAGAGGAGCCGGACGCATCTGCTTCAATAAGATAATTGCGTGCCTCATAGCGCCCTGGCCTCACGACAAAACGCCGATAGGAATAATTCACTGCCTGAACGCCAAACTCCGACATCACCGAGAGAGTCATCGTAACGTACGGCTTTGAGGTAAGCTCTCCCTCTATCTCGATGGTGATTTCGCCAGCAGCATACGGCGCACAAAGAAGAAGCGACGTTAGATATTGACTGCTCTTTTCGCCATGAATCCTGATTTTTCCTCCCCTGAGCCCTTTTCCTTCAACCACCACCGGAGGGCATCCATTACCCTTCAATGGCTTTGCCTTCACCCCAAGCTGCGAGAGCCCCATGAGGAGGTCCGCAATCGGCCGCTCCTGCATCCTTTTGTTTCCCGTCAGTGTCGTCTTTCCTTTTGCAAGCGCGGCAAGCGTGGTAAGAAAGCGCAGGGTGGTCCCGGCCGCGCCTACATAGACATCCTCCCCTGGAGCAGAAAGCGCTCCGCCTGTTCCGCTCACCAAGGCGTCTGTTCCGTCCCGCTCAATCCCAACGCCAAATTGCCTGAGTGCCTCCATCATATATGCTGTATCCTCGCAGAACGATGCCTGCTGAAGCCGTGTCGTTCCAGGGGCAAGCGCAGCACAGATGAGCGCCCGATTCATAAAGCTCTTTGAGCCTGGGATGGCCACTTCAGCATTGATATTCTTGGCGGGTTTGATGGCTTTTGTTTTCATGGTAGCAAAGACTCAAGCACTGCCCCCTTCATCAATTCCATATCAGCCGCCTTTCCGGTCCACAGTGAATATTGCAGCGCAGCCTGATTGACGAACATATCAACTCCGCTAATTGTTTTGCAGCCAAGCTTCTTTGCTTCCCGCAAAAGCAGCGTTTCAGGGGGATTATATACGGCATCAAGCACAACCTTTCCCGAAAGTATGGACTTTGAAACTGGAAGCACCTCGGTATTCGGGGCCATTCCTATAGGAGTCGCATTTACCAGGATGTCAAAGGAGGTATCACGTATCTTGCCAAGTGGAATGCTCACTCCACTGGTGCGTGCAGCGATTGCCCGCGCCTTCTCACTGTTCCTTCCAGCAACAATAACCCTGCATCCCTCCCTATGCAGCTGATGGGCTATTGCCTTTGCTGCTCCCCCTGTCCCAACAACGACAGCAGCCCCGCCAGAAACCTCACACACTTCCCTGAGGGCATCAACTGCTCCCTTGCCGTCGGTGTTTGAGCCTATCAGCTTCCCATCCTCAACGATGACGGTGTTGACAGAACCTATGGCTTTGGCATCATCACTAACCACATCAAGCAGCGGGATGATAGATTCCTTATGCGGCATGGTCACCGAGAACCCAGAAATGGTGTCGCGAAAGCCCTGAACAAATCCTTTCAGGTCATCAACAAGGAAAGGGGCATATACCGCATTCACGCCAGCAGCAGCAAACGCCTTGTTATGCAGAAGATACCCTTTGCTCTTGTCAACGGGATTCCCCACAAGCCCATATATTTTTGTTGAATGGCCAAGGGCCGTTACTCTGTACACCTCGGAAAGCTCCTGAGAGGGTATCTGCCCAGGCGCTGTCTCCTTTCCTGAGTCAAGAGAGCCAAACGTCAGGTACGAGCCAAACATAGGCCCTAAGATGCGTGATATCTCTCCGTGCGCTCCCATGCATAAAGCAATAAGGTCAATCCCCTCTTTTGTCGCCCTCTTCAGCAGCGCAAACACCGCAAGATTATCCGTAATTGTCCTAGCAGTTACGGCAATCTTCAGGACATCAGCTCTGGTAATTTTCATCCGCTCATACAGCCTTTCCAGCCCATCAGGAACTCCTGAGAAATCATGATGGGACACTATCACCTTGGTCTGTCCCTTTGCTTTCAGCACGTTATCAAGGAGGATGGCTCCTGAAGCATACTCAATGTCAACATAGGCAGCCCCCAGAGAGCAGGCTTCGCACAGGACAGCAATCCTGGCATCAGACTTCCTCGCCTTTCCTCCTTCACTCTCCACCCTGTTTGTTACGATGACAGGCTTTGTTATAGATGCCAGAAGATAGGTCAGGTCAGGCTCCTCTCTAAGAGAATCAATGCGCAATTCTATGACGTCAGCATGCATAGCAGCCTGGGCCTCCCGGACTATTTCGTCATTTGTAGCGCAAGCTATGGGTACGCATATCATCGTGATTCCTCAAGAGCACTCCTGACAATCCTTTCATCAACAGCAATGCCAAACCTTCCTTTCACCTGATGCATCATTCCAATCCCTGCAGGAAGCGCAAAGCGTGCGGCTTTATCTATCGCTTTCTTATCCTTCCTGATTTCCGCAAGCACCTCCCTGATAGCAATGTCTTTCGGGAACGCAAGGTCAAATCCCGCCCTCCTCAGCAGTGCATTCTGCCTCTGCCTGTCTTTAGCAGAAAGCACACCCTGCTTCTCAGCGATAAGCGCTTCAGCCGCCATCCCGATGGCGATGGCCTCGCCATGCGAGTAGCGCCTATAGGCGGTAAGCGATTCAAGGGCATGGCCAATGGTATGCCCGTAATTGGCAATCTTGCGAAGGTTGCATTCCCTCTCATCCTGCTCAACAATCCGTGCCTTGATTGCGCAGTTCCTCTTCACAAGCTTCCCGATGCAGGCCATATCAAGGGCATACACCCTCTCTATCTCCTGCTCAAGAAGCGAGAACATCTTTGCATCGCCTATGACCGCATGCTTGATGACTTCAGCCATCCCGCTCCTCAATTCCTTTTTGGGAAGCGTGGAAAGTACGCACACATCAATGAACACAAGCCTTGGCTGATGGAAGGCTCCGGCAAGATTTTTCCCAGCATGAAGGTCAACGCCAGTCTTCCCCCCCACAGACGAGTCAGCCATGGCAAGAAGGGTGGTAGGGACCTGCACAAGCGGTATGCCTCTCATGTAGGTTGCAGCAACAAACCCCGCAACATCGCCAACAACCCCTCCGCCAAGCGCGATGACACAGGATGACCTGTCCAGACCAAGCCAGGAAAGCTTCTCAAGAAGCAAAGAGACTGCCGCAAGATTCTTGGAAGCCTCTCTCCCCTGAAAAGTAACATAGCGGGCAGCCAATCTCTCCTTACGAAGTGAGGAAAGTACGGGCTTTGCCCAAAGCCTTGCGACCCTCGTATCAGTGATGACTGCATACCTGCTGCCTATCCTCCTTTTGGAAAGCTCATGGCCAAGGGAAGGGAGGATGCCGTTTCCTATCACGATGTCATATGAATCATCCTGCTCTTTTTTCAGGTGGACAGTTACGCCTGCCTTCATAGCTCTCTTCCCACGGCTTTGGCTATCGCCTTCAGCTCTTTCATCAGCTGAATGAACTCCTCTGTGCTTATAGTCTGGCTTGCATCAGAGACTGACTTTTCAGGATGGGTATGTGTCTCGATAGTCAGGCCGTCAGCGCCTGCAGCAATTGCAGCTCTTGCGCACGGCGCGACAAGGCTTCGTATGCCTGTAGCATGGCTTGGGTCAACAACCACCGGAAGATGCGTCAACTCGTGCAATACCGGAACCGCAGTGATGTCAAGGGTGTTTCTCGTGTGGGTCTCAAACGTCCTGATGCCGCGCTCGCACAAGATGACTTCCCTGTTCCCCTGGCTCATGATGTACTCGGCAGCAAGAAGAAATTCCTTATAGGTCGCCCACATCCCCCTTTTCAGGAGTACAGGCTTTCGCTGTTTTCCTGCTTCCTTGAGGAGGGCATAGTTCTGCATGTTTCTTGTTCCTATCTGCAGGACATCAGCATACTTTGCGACAAGCTCGACATTGCGCGGGTCAAGCACCTCGGTGACGATGCCAAGGCCCGTAGCAGCTCTTGCCTTTGCAAGCATCTTCAGCCCTGCTTCCCCCAGCCCCTGAAAGTCATAGGGGCCTGTCCGCGGCTTGAACGCCCCACCCCTCAGAAGATGGGCTCCTGCCTTCTTCACTTCTTTAGCGATTGCGATGATCTGCTCTTCAGATTCCACTGAGCATGGCCCACCTATCACGATGACCCGCTCTCCTCCGATGACTATGTCCCCTACCCGAACCTTGCTCTTGTGCTTGCCCTCTTTTGATGCGAGCTTGTAGGGCTTGAGCACCTCCATCACCTTCTCTACGCCGGTGAGTGCCTTGAATTTATCCTTCTCCAGCTTTCGCTCGTCGCCGATGACTGCAATCACTGTCCGTTCAGTTCCGTGTAGCGGCCTTGGGTCAAGTCCTGCCTCCTTTACTCCCCTTATGACTAAGTCTATCTGCTCTTTTTTTGCCCCCTGTTTCATCACGATAATCATGGTGTTGTTCCTCCGGTGTCTGCTTTGTTGTCTCTGTGGTATTAAATGCTTTGCCTCAAGGCCTTTGGTATTGGAGAGGGGCCTGAGGCCTTAGCCCAAAAAGTAAAAGCTTGCGCTAAAGAGAAAACATGCACGATAATCCTGTGCAGATGGTATCATGGCAGCAGGGTAGCCAGTTTATCTATAAAAATATTTCTGAAGTTCAGCGACGACAGACATTTGGATTGAGGTTACAGCTTCCGGCGGGTAGGTTTATCGTCAAGAAAGAACGATCAAGTGTCGAACATCAGTAGCTCATACTAATACCTACTAATCACTACTAAATTAGCCAACCGTGGGCTAAGCCTCCCCACATAAGTGGGGTAGATGAATGCCCACAATGTGCGTAAGCGCATCAAAATCTCTTCGAATTTTCTCTTATATACCTTGCAACCGCTTCTGCTGAGACATGGCCGGCGGTTCCGCAATAGTAGCTTGATGC
>DUKR01000036.1 GCA_013329175.1 Candidatus Woesearchaeota archaeon | reverse complement strand
GAATAATATGCTCTTTAATAGCCCCTGCAGTACTACTTCACTCTTCCAAAAGCTCACTGCTTTTTCATTTTCCTCGCCACAAGCACTATCGTGCTGGCAATCACGTGCAGGATCCCAAAGAAGAGGAATACCGCAATGATAAAGATAACAATGCCGTTGATGAGTTTGGGGATGCCAATCAAGTTCATAAGCTTATACAAAAACTCAAAGAAAGGGCTCAATACATCAAGTACCTTGCCAATAGCATTCTCTCGGCCTGTGAAAAGCTGGGAAATAAGCAATAATGCAGGAAAGACTGCAGCATACCAGATTGCCCGCCATATGCTTACATATAGTGCTGATTGTGGTTGATATCTTGTGATAAATCTGTTGGCCACCCACCTGGGCAAAAGCAAAAGGCAAAAAAGTACGCCCCAGATAATGCCAAGCATCACAAAAAAGCCAATCCAGCTTAAGATATAATAGTCATCATACACCACAAGCCTGAATTCTCTGTCATCCTCAGCAGGAGCAAGCATCACATCCTCAACCATCTCCTGCGGCAACATCTCTGCGCGAAGCTTAGTAAGGTAATAGCGGTCATCAAGCAGTTCATTCAGATAGTAATATGCATACGGGTGCCAATAGGGGGGAATGAGTGGAGGGCTTGACTCCTTAGCCCTGATAAAAGTAAAATACTCGTCTGTCTTTATGTCATCAGTCTCGATCCATTTTGCGTATTCAGTCTTGAACTGCTCAAAATGCCGCGCAGTGATTTTGTGCTTTGCAAAGACATAGAGCAGTATTTCGCTTGCTCCCTTATTGACTGATGATATCTTCAGGGGGTAGATAATATCTGGTGTTGCAAAGCGGATGGAAAGCGGTTGAATTGTTGCTTCACGCAGCTGCTGCTGAACAACGCGCTCTTTCCAGAGCAATGATGACTCTGCTACCTTCTGCATTGCGTTCCTTACTGTTATCTCGTTATGGTCCCCGTCATGGTTTTGCTTCAGTTCCAAGTAATCCTCTAAGCTAAGGGCACCTTTTATTACGAGGCTTGAGGATAATGGGAGAACCCCCCTGTCCAATTCATCCTCTAAGGAATCTGCCATAAAGCTGATGAAGCTATCTATCATCAGGAAAGATGTCCCAAATAACCCATTCAATCGTTCAATCTGCTTTCTGGCCAGTTCCTCCTGTAATGCAGTCACTTTACGCTGAGCATTGCTTTCAAGGAACCGCTCAATATTCCTCCTTAGGCGCTCCTCAACATCAAGGCGGTTCTCTGACCATTCCCTCTTTTCAGCGCTCTCATGGAAATACGAAGCAACATCCCCATCGCCAAGAAGAATTGATTCAGCTGCTGCCTTTGCCATGTCCTCAATGGTATAGGGCGCTTTTTCCTCTGCAAGCAAAGAGCAGTGCCTTGAGCATTTGGCATCTTTGAGGATAAGATAATCCTTGTCCTCTTTACTGAACTCCCATACTGCACATAGGGTATAATCAAGATTGGAATTATATTCCTTGTTCTGGCATTGCCATCGTGATGGGATCTGCCTTTCCTCCTGAAGCGTACGCGTTATCTCTTGCTCTATCTCTGTTCTCATATGCTCAGGAAGATAGCCATGGTAATCCTCGTAAATTCTGGTGTAGGCATCTTTCCCTATGACGCGGGGAGGAGGCACCGCGCCATAGAAGCGCTCATCAATGATTGTTCCCTCTTCGGCAGGGCCAAAATCCAATTCAGTCCTGATGATTGTGCCAAGGTCGCCGTATGCGGCCTCTGCCTTTACTGCCTCAGTAAGCTGGCCTGTAAGCAGGCTGACGGCCGCCTGCACGCTGGTGATTGCAGGATCAATCCTTTGCAGAGAGCGCAGCAGCGCCTCATCAAATGGCGCAAGGCTTATTCTGGTTGCGACAAAATACCAGCTTTTGTCCACATAATCCCCAATCACTTCCTTTGCTTCATCGGGCACATGGTACCCATGCTCCTGCAGCCAGTCAATAAGCGCTGATGGATTTGCAGATGAAAGGATGCTGACATCATAGACTCCTGCCTGCTTCTGCTCATGGACTGTTACATCACCCTTTAAAGCAGCCTCAGCAGAGACTGTTTCCGTTCCTCTAAAACCATGAAAGGGTGCCCTTTTGTAGACTGGCTCGGTCAGGTAATGCAGCTCCTGAAATAGCCTGCTTTCTGCCTCTTCTGTTTGCGGATAGGCTGGAACAGGAATCACCCAGGCAAATTCCGCTGCGTCACTCTGGTAGCCTGCCTGGATAATCATCTGCTCAACTGCTCCATCATGGATGATGGCTGCTTTCTGGGTCGGCTCATGGATGTCCTCATCGTAATAGACTGGCTGAAAGAAGATGCCATCCCCAAGAGATGCTGGCAGAAGGGCAAGAAATGCAACCAGGCAGACAAGAATCGGGTTTCTGTTCATCAATTCATTCTAAATAAAATTTATATTTAAATATTTGGATAGCTTGTACTGCTCCACTCTCCTGAAAAGCACCGCCGGGAGGAAGGAGTCAGGCTCGCAAGGGATAAGACTGGATAGGCTCGTTGGTTTTTTTTAGCATTCCCAGAAGCTCATTCTCTGAAAAGGCATTAGCCATGCCTCCCATCACTTCCACAGCCAATAGGTAACCTCATCCTTTTCTATCCTGGCCATCCTCTCATTGCACGTTCCGATGGAGAAAAGAAAAATAAAGAAAGAAA
>DUKR01000133.1 GCA_013329175.1 Candidatus Woesearchaeota archaeon | reverse complement strand
TTTCTTTCTTCATTTTTCTTTCCTTCCGTCGGAAAGTGCAATGAAATGATTACCTGAATAGAACAGAATGAGGTTACACCCTGGCTGTGGAAGTGATGGGAGGAATGCTAATTCCTTTTTTGAATGAGCTTTTAGGGAATGCCCGCCCCCCATGAGACTGCCTCCTCTCCCATGGCTTTTCAGGCTCGTGAACTATTACCATTTTTCCCTCGTTGACCTTTCTGCTGCATCTTTGTATACCCTCACATGCTCCAGTGCAACCTTCTCCCATGAATGCTCTTCAGCAAGCTTTCGTGATACTTTTGCCATTGGCAAAAGCTGCGCTTTATCGCTCAGGATATTTTTCAGCACTTTCTTAATGGCATTTGCTGTCACTTCCCAAAGAAGGATGCCGTTTCCATTGACAAGCTCAGCATGATGCCTTGTGCCGCTGAGCAGAAGCGGCAGGCCCGAAGCCATTGCCTCTCTTATGGATGCTGCAACTTTCTCTTCTCCTGTCAGGCAGACAAAAAGATCAGCTTCCTGATAGTAGTCTTTCAGCCGCTCATGTGGCACATAGCCAAGAAACGTGCTCTGCTCCCATGCACCAGTCCTCTTTGAGAGGGACTTGAGCTCATCCTCATAGGGGCCTGTCCCAATGACCGTCAGATCCACCTGCTCAAGGCGCGCTACTGCCATGATAAGCTCATCAATCCGCTTCTCTTTAGTAAGCTTGGCAACGCACAGCAGCCGCAAAAAAGGCTTCACTGAATAATCAGTTCCAAAAACTGAAAGGTCTGCTGCCTGCTCAATGCAGGAGATATTCTGCGTGTAAAGGGAAAGCTCCTTTTCTGACTCCCTGTTATCGCAGATAACCCTATGCGCATTCCTCCACACCTTTCTTGAGAGTGGCATATAGATAACACTCCTGAATAAGGAATTCCGCCCCTTGCCAGAAGGAAGCTCTTTATCCCTGATAGTAAGAATGAAAGGAAGACCCCTGCAAATAGAGCAGGCAATTACTCCAGCAGGATAGGTCCCAAGGGCATGGACTGCGGCATAGCTGTTCTTTGCAAGAAGGCCTATTGCCGTCTTTCTTGCTCTGTAGCTCCACCTGATGAGTTCAGTGTTTGTTGCATGATGCTGCCCGGCAGGAATGGCAGGAATCTCATGAATGGTGATGTTTTTTCCGACAACAATCCTCGGCTCTTCCTCTTCGATGGAGGCGGTGATGAAGTCAAGGACTACCCCTTCTTCCTGGCCCAATGCTTTCAGAAGATAGTAGCAGTGGTGGCCAAGGCTTGCGCCTATCGGCGGGAATTCCGGCGAGAGCATCAGGATGCGCATAGCGAGAGGGGTTCTTTATGCGTTAATAAAATTGAGCCTTATTAAGGCCGTGCCCCCGCATTGGATGCAGAAATATCAACGCCATTTGAAGCAATTTTACCAGCAGGAAAGGAATGTCTAAAGCTCCTTCAACTCATTAATAAGCTGCTGCAGCACCTTCTTGCCATCGCCATAAATCAACTGGGTATTGTCATATTCAAACAGGGCATTCTTGATGCCGGCAAAGCCAGGGGATAATGAGCGCTTGATGACAAAAACGGTCTTTGCCTCATAGGCATTAAGAATCGGCATGCCATAGATAGGTGAGCCCTTCTCTTTAGCTGCTGCAGGGTTGACGACATCGTTTGCGCCGGCAATGATGACGACGTCAGTGGTCTTGAATTCAGGGTTAATCGTGTCAAGCTCATACAGTTTTTCATACGGCACTTTCGCCTCAGCAAGAAGCACGTTCATGTGCCCTGGCATCCTTCCTGCCACAGGATGGATGGCAAACGACACCTTGCTTCCTCGCTTCTCAAGCGCCTCAGCCAATTCCTGCGCTGCAAACTGCGCCTGGGCCACAGCTAGGCCGTAGCCAGGGATGATGATGACTGAATTCGCTCCTTCAAGGGTCAATGCTGCCTCCTCAGGCGATGCTTCCTTGACATTGGTGTATTCCTGCTTGCCTTTTTCACCCGATACTGCAAAGTCGTCTGCGCCAAAGCCGCCGAACAGCACGTTTGCTAGCGAGCGGTTCATTGCTTTGCACATAATCCTGGTCAAAATCAGGCCTGAGGCGCCTACAAGCGCTCCGCTGATGATAAGCAGGTCATTCTTCAGCACAAACCCTGTTGCAGAAGCTGCAAGGCCGGAATAGGAATTCAGAAGCGAGATGACGACGGGCATGTCTGCTCCGCCAATCGGCGTCACAAGCAGGATGCCCATGAGAAGGGTGACAACGGTGATCCCGATAAGATACAACACCAGCTTGGCAGGGATTACAATCCCTAAAAGGACATAGGATGAGCCGGCAATCACCGCAAGCGCAAGCGCAAGATTAAGCAGCTTGTTGCCAGGAAACAGGATAGGCTTACCTGAAATAAAGCCCTGCAGCTTGCCAAAAGCGACCAAGCTTCCGGTGAAGGTCACTGAACCAATGATCAGACTTAAGATGACCGTGAGCATGTCAAAAGAGCCGATGGGTGTTCCTGAGAGAATCTTTGCAACGCTGTAGGAGAGTGCGACCATGACAGAAGCGCCGCCGCCAAAGCCGTTGAACAGGGCAACAAACTGTGGCATTGCCGTCATTTTGATGGTCTTAGCAAGAATCGCGCCTATCAGCCCGCCTACAACAACCCCTGCAATAATGTAGCTCCACCCTATCTGCCCTGCAAGAATGCCTAGCGCCTCATCACCAAGCTGCATCTTGAGCAGCGTTGCTATGACTGCAACAAGCATACCCATTGCCGAGAGAAGATTGCCCCTGCCTGCGGTTTTTATTCTGGTCAATCCCTTAATCCCTAATATGAAAAGGATTGCTGCAAAGAGATAGAGGATGTTGAGGTATTGCGCCATCATTAGTCTTTCCTCTTGAACATAGCAAGCATGCGATCAGTCACCATGAAGCCTCCGATGACGTTGATGGTTGCCATCGCCAGAGCAACAGCTCCAAGCAGGTTGGCAGTCGTTGGGCTGCTGTAAGGGATTGCAAGCAAAGCACCGACAATGGTGATGCCTGAGATTGCATTGGTCCCTGACATGAGCGGAGTATGCAATGTCGGCGGAATCTTGTTGATAACCTCAAATCCGATGAAGATTGCCAGGACGAATGCGGTGAACAGCGCGAGAATGTCAATCATGAAAAGCTTCCTCCTTTCTTTGATTTTCCCTTAGGGGTATCTAACTTTGCAGGCTTGCTCTTCTCCTCCTTCAATGAGGGATGCACTATCCCGCCATCCCGTGCCACAAGGGCGCCAGCAACAACCTCATCCTCCATGGTGAAGATAAGCTTCCCATCCTTTATTAGCCCCTGAAGGAGCGCAAGGACGTTCCTTGCATAGAGCTGGGTGGTATGAACCGGAACGGTTGCAGGGATGTTGGAAGTTCCCATGATAGTCACGCCGTGCTTTACCGCGTCCTTTCCAGGCTCAGTGAGCGCACAGTTGCCTCCCTGCTCTGAAGCCATGTCAACAATGACTGAGCCTGGCCTCATAAGCTTCACCTGCTCTTCAGTAAGGAGTATTGGCGCTTTTTTCCCTGGGATGAGCGCTGTTGTGATGACGACGTCAGCCTCAGGCAGGCGCTTTTCTATCTCTTCTTTCTGGCGCTGAATATACTCTTTTGAGGCCTCTTTGGCGTAGCCTCCCTTGTCCTCAACTCCCTCTTCAAAAGGCACGTCAATGAACTTTGCGCCTAAGGATTCCACCTGCTCCTTGACTGCTGGCCGAACATCTGATGCCTCAACGTGTGCTCCCAAGCGCTTTGCCGTAGCTATTGCCTGCAACCCGGCTACGCCTGCTCCAAGCACGATAACCTTTGCAGGCTGGATGGTGCCTGCTGCCGTCATCATGAGGGGGAATATCTTTCCCAGGCGCCCGGCAGCCATGATGGCTGCCTTGTAGCCAGCGATGTTTGACTGTGATGTGAGGGCATCCATTTTCTGCGCCCTTGAGATTCTCGGAATAAGGTTCATGGAAAGCAGGGAAAGCTTGTTATTTTCCACCTCTTTGAGTGCATCAGGCTCAGACTGCGGAACAAGGAATGAGACCCACGTAGCCCCCTTCTTCATCAGGCAAAGCTGGTGCTTCCTTGCTTTAGGATGCATTGCAGGAGGGTTGACCGCTATGGTGATGTCAGCTGCGGCGTAGCCTTTCTTTGCATCCTTCTCGATTGCTGCCCCTGCTGCCTTGAAATCAACGTCAGCTATGGATGCTGCAGCGCCTGCACCTTCCTCAATAATGACTGAGCAGCCCCATTCGATGTATTTTTTCACAGAATCAGGAGTTGCAGCAACCCTGGTCTCGTCACTGCGGATCTCCTTTGGGACAAAAATGGTGAGTTTTGCATTGCCACTCATGTGATATCAGGCAGGGAGTTAAACGCGGGTGTATTAAAAATTTTATTGTTGTGTGTGGGCGTGATGCAAAATAGAAGGGTAAAGTTTTAAAAAACCATGAGACCACACATTTGCAGAGCATATTATGACGGGGCGATAGGACCAGACCATTTTTCTACCAACCTACACATTGAAAGAATGCTCACTTACACAAAGCCCATATAAAGGTACTACTTCACGCAAATGAAGCTTGTGAGCATTATCTCTGTCAAGGGTACCGTCAATTCGCCGAGCCTCATATTCCTTGCGGTAGAGAACATCGGAGGGGGAAGTCCCTTACGGGGATACGATGTCCTCGCCCCGCAATAGTGTCTCGCGAGGCCGACGGTACCCGAAGGAGGAATGGTACCTCTTTACTTCAGAAAGGTGAAGTATTACATATAAAATATAAAGCAAAGGTTTATATAGTCTGAAGCCATAGGTTAACTATCGTTGGGTGTGGAAGATGCAAAGCAATAGTTGAGGCTATTGCTAGTTAGGATGATGTTAAATAACTACAGGGAAGTAGAGATTATAATGCCATAATTTGAGTACCTAAATATTTATATACAACCACTCAAAAAATAACCACTATTGAGTGGTTTCACTGTGGCTACAGCATCACAACCGTTCAATGACTGGGGGTGTTTAGGGTCAGAACAGGAGCTCTTTACGAAGGACACTATCACCATGGCATTGCCTATGAAGAAGGCGCGTGAAATAATACGCAATCTCATTGGAGATGAAGCAGTCAGGATTATGGACTTTCTTGGCAGCAAGAAGAATATGTCAGAGTTCAGCATCGCTGAGCACTGCAAGCTTGATATGCAGACCATCAGGCATCTTCTGTATAGGATGAACGGGCTGAACATCGCATCCTACATCAGGAAGAAGGATAGGGAGAAGGGCTGGTACATCAGCTACTGGACATTCAACCTCAGCAAGGTGGGAGAGCTTCTTTCAAAGATGCAGCGCGAGCAGTTAGCAAAGCTTAGGGAGCGCCTTGAACGCGAGGAAGACGGGCAGGGCAACTTCTTCATTTGCCCAAAGGGTTGCGTGCGTGTTGACTTTGACCAGGCGGTGGAGCTTACCTACCACTGCCCTGAGTGTGGCTCATTGCTAACCCAGCAGGATAATGTAAAGACTATTGAAAATATCCGGGACAGGATCAAAGAATTGCAGAAGGGAATCAAGGTAGCTTCTTAGGGCATCTAGTGTGTGCTGTAGGATTTCTGGAGTGCTTCTCCTTTTGAAAAGGAATGCCCTCACAAAAAAAAGAAAAAGGCACAAAAAATGTGCCACCCCCAATATCCTTACGAGGAACCTGTTAGCCTTTTCCCGAAAACGTACTGGGGCTTTTGTTGGTTGAGTCCTATATAAAGATTCGGTTGATAATGTATGACAATAGTATACTAATGGCAGGATTTGCTGTCTTCAGGCGTAGAAAAAGGGATACTGGCTAGGTATTTTGCTTGGTTTTTACCTGCTTGTGCTTCTCCAATTCATCTTCAATGCTTCTTTTTGCTGGGACCACCGTGAAGACGATTCAGAATTATTGGGAAACAAACAGAATGGGAGGATGGTTTTATTGACGAAATTTTGGAGATGTTATAGTACAAAACTTTACTGTCCCACACTTCACTTTTCAGTGTCAACCAAATAACTG
>DUKR01000033.1:5830-16386 GCA_013329175.1 Candidatus Woesearchaeota archaeon | reverse complement strand
TTCTTTTCTTCCTTCACTTTTCTTTCCCCCTTGGAATGTTACAAAATCCTGCACAATATTTATAAATGATTACTCAATAAGCATAAATAATCTATTATGAATCTCAATACGGGAAAAGATGCTATTGTAGGAAACCTCAGGGGGAGCAAGAGTGAGTTTTATGGAGAATAAAAAAGGGGCATTGCTCTTTTCTGTCATGGCTTCCGCTCTGCACTACTTACAAGATAGGCGGCATTCTCCTCATAAAAAGATTACAATTAATGATAGTATCATACTTAATACGTAATAATAAGCGACAATGAAAGACCGCATAACCATAACCATTGACCGCAAGCTCCTGACATGGCTTGATGGCAAGGTGGACGAGCACGTCTTTGCAAACAGAAGCCATGGCTTTGAGTATCTCATCGCCAAGGCATTGAAGGAAGAGAAGCAGTAATATGCAGGCAAAACGGGCAGCAAAAAGAAAGCGCCCGGCAGCAGCTAGTGCAAAGCGTGCCCGGGCAGGAAGGGAAAGAACACCCAAAAAAGAGGATGTTGTCATAGCTATGCTTCTTGGGATTATCCTTCTGCTGGTAGGGTTAACAGCATTTATGGATATTCGCGGCACGCTGACTGGCCTTGCCACCGTGACAAGGGAAGTCTTGGCTAGCCAGGAAGTATCCCATGAATTCACAACAAATGCCAGCTACCTTTGGTTTCCTGAAAGGGCAGGCCCTCTCAAATCTCTGAAAATATCCGGAGCCTATGAGCGTGGAAGCGTTGCAAGGGTCTACCTTGAAACGCCATCGGGAAACAAGCTCATCCTTGACACCTCACTCAACGCAACAACAGGCAACCTCCTCACCGCAAACGCAGTCATTGACACTGGCACTTCAGAAAGCGCTTCGCCTGAGGCAAACGCAACAACGGGGCAGAAATCCATCACTGCCTCGCTATTCTACGCAGATGGCATAGCATTTGATGAGGACAACGACGGGATAGAAGGGATATCAGGAATCATCGATATAGGGATCAGCGCTCAATTCACCTGGGACATTGATTATGGCCTGTTGTGCACCCTCTGGCGGGCTGACCACTTTGATGACTCCTCAGCGTCTCTCTCCTGCAGGGGGAATGGGGCATGCTGTGCATTCACCGGCCTTGCGAGCGAGCGTGATGCATGGGATGATACCCTCTATTTAAGCTATGGCTCAAGAAGCACAGGCTACCAGAACGGCATCAGCGCTCAGCTTATCTACTACAACGTCACCGAGAGTTCAGCAGATGTCATAGCTGCCCAGGCAAACACCCTCTCTGCAATATTTGAGGCCGATACCGTCCCCTTCATTGACTCATGCATAGGGACCTGCCGCCTAGAAGCCTTAGGCGCAGAGGTTTACACCTTGATAGTTGAAGTGGAGTCTGGATCGCTTACCATTGATTCCATCACCTATGCTATTGTTGAGGAGACAGAAAACTCTCCTCCGAGGGCAATCAACAACCTAACCTACCTTCGCATCCAGAGAGATAGCCAGAAAGCGATAGAGCTTGTGCGCCTGTTCAGCGACCCTGACGGCGATGTTCTGAGCTATGCTGCATCAAGCTCAGCTGAATTAGACATCACTCTCAACGCCACCCACGCCCTGCTCACTCCAAAGCCAGGATTTGAGGGGCTTGCAGCATTCTCCCTGCGTGCGTCCGATGGCATAGATACTGCCTCAACAGGCGCAGTAGCAGTAAATGTGGCCAACATCACAAGCGCCGTCACCATCGAGAAGAAAGCCCCTGTCCGCATAGGCTCTCCCGTAAGATGGCTCAAGAGAGTCACCAATGCCCGCGAAGCAACAGTCAACATAACTCTTCCCAGGGATGCCTTTAACCTAACCGTTCGAAAGCTCGATGGCGGCATCAGGGAAGAGGTCAGGACAATTAAAGTAGTTGAGGAGGCGGGGGCAATAGCCAACATCTCCCTTGACGAGAAGAGCAGGGATTTGGCAGGAAACGCCGTAACGGGAGCTGTTGTCGGCGTGCATGGCCCTGGCAAAGGCATCATCACCAGGCTCATAGATTGGATGTTCAGCTCCGTCTCAGGCGGGGACTCAATAACAGGATTTGCAACCCTGAAAGGAAGCACGCAGGGCAGTGTTCTTGCTGGCTCATGGAGTTTTGAGGAGCAAGGAAGCATAGCATTTGACGATTCTGGCAACGACAATCTTGGCATCATCGAAGGAACAGCCATTG
This sequence comes from Candidatus Woesearchaeota archaeon, assembly GCA_013329175.1. Lineage (GTDB taxonomy): Archaea > Nanobdellota > Nanobdellia > Woesearchaeales > UBA11716 > UBA11716 > UBA11716 sp9638u. The sequence goes on along the minus strand of DUKR01000033.1, from coordinate 14,163 downwards.
CCAATGGAAGCAGGGGCTATGCAAGAAACTTTTCCAATGACCTCGACGCAATAGAGTTCAGCAACGGCAGAAGCCTCAATCTTGATGCCTTCACCCTGACGGCATGGGTAAGGATGGATGGGAGTGACAAGAGGCAACAGGTAATAGCAGCACGGCAGGGCGATGCATTCGTCCTCTCAGTAGCAAAAGACACAGGCACGTTCAGGCTTGAGGTCAGGCAAGATTCAGCCAAAAAAGAGAAGAAAGCCAATGAAAAAAAGACGGTGGCCCTTACTTCAACTATCAGGCCGGAGGCTGGCAGGTGGTATTTCATCATTGCTGCAGTAGGGGACGACGCAGCCCTTTTTGTCTATGACGAAGGATTTACCCTTCTTGACAAGGTAGTGGCAGCCGATGCTGGGCCTGTAGCTGGCAACGCGGGATGGCTCTCCATCGGCGGCATACGAAAGAGAGACAAGCTATCCTTCAGCGGTGTCATTGATGAAGTGAGGCTCTATCAGGGAATTCTTTCCGTTGACAATATTAGAAGCATCCATGCAGCAACCGGGGGTAAGAGCAATGGGACTTATGAAGAAGCAGCAAAGTACGTTGAAGAAGAGGCTGACGCTTCACCGCAAGATGGCAACGTGACAGAAGAGATTATCAAAGAGACAGAGCTTCCTGATGAGTTCAGTGAGAGTGACCTTGTCAAGCTGATCATAGAGAATCCTGTCGATGAGGTGGAAGTGGAGTTTGAGACTCCTGGCCCGCAGGCAATCGAAGAGGAAATTAGTGATTTCAGGAAACTCATCACTATCTCATCAGACATCCACTACACTGATGTCCTTGCCTATGCCTCGCTTCCCAAAGAAGCCAATGCTGAAGCTATCAGCCTATGGTGGCTCATCAACGGCTCCCGAAAGGCCATGGATTTTGACGCGTATGACACCAACAACAATTCGAAGATTGACTACATTGAGTGGATTGTCCCCCATTTGTCTAACCAGACCTTTGAGATAACCATCAGGGTATTGACTTTGCACTCCGTCGCTGAAGTGGGCAAGAACTGGACAGTCTATTTCAATGCCTCAGGTACTGCTAATCTTTCCATCACCCTCCTTGATGATGCCATGTACCATACGACATGGGGAGAATGGCCAGTTGATGACCCTGAAACGCCGGACCATCTCAGGTTCATTGAACTTCTTGGTGACTCTGCTGCCGTTACCCATCAGAAACGAATGGATGATGAAGATGCGATTGCCGAGCTCTTCGTTGAGGGCTGGAATTACAGTGAGGGCATCCTCATCAATGAGTGGCTTATTGAAGCAAAGCACGCAATCAGGTTCCAGTTTGGGGATGAGGTGGCGTACGCCTATAACAGCCCAGGGGTGACTATTAGCTTTGTTCCGCCAACTCCAGACAGCGGATCAGCTCAGGATGAGCAGTTTGTCGTCATTAATGCCAGTATCACTGCATCAAATCTTACCCGTTTTATCTATAGCTGGAACAGGACGAATATAACCATGTATAATAGCTCCCTGCTGCTGATGTATAACTTTGAAAACCTTTCTGCGCTTGGCGAAGACAACCTGCACGCAGTTGATGTCAGCGGAAATAGCCGAAATGCTACCCTCTTCAATGGCGCAAATTTCACAGGAAACGGAAGATTCAATGGAGCGCTTGACCTTCCAGGAAGCGATGAATATGCCCAGGTTGCTCTCGACGGAACCTCTCAGGAAGAATTTACGGTCTCCCTGTGGTTTAAGGCAGATAACACTGCTGATAACGGAGAGATGTGGGTATGGCACCCAACCTCTGAATCAGGTTCGGCTTTTGCAGGGATTAATCTTGTCAGTGGCAATCTGCGCTACTGGGCAGACAACGCAAACAGGGTACAGGTAGGAATTCCCTCAGGAGTATGGATCCATGCCGCAATGAGCCTTGACTCCTCAGACCTTTGGAGATTTTATATCAATGGAACACTTAATTCCTCCTACCAGGATGATTCCACCCATTCTTACCAAAGCACCGCAAAAAATATCACCATGGGAACGGGATTCTGGGGGTATTTTGACGGCAAGCTGGATGAAGTGAAGATGTGGAACAGAAGCCTAAGCCCATCAGAGATATATTATGAATACGCCTCTGCGCTGGTTAAGGTAGACAGCGATTCGTGGGAATTCATCATCAACCAGACCTTCAACAGCACCAATCTGCTGGATAATGGAAGCTATACCTATCAGGCATTTGCCTCTAACGCCACTGGCTCCTTTGCAGCAACAGAGGAGCGCTCAATCACCATCGGAACAACCCCCACCACCCCTCCTGTCCTGTCGTTTGTCAATCCTACCCCTGCTAACGGCTCAAATACCACAAACACAAGCGTCCTCATCAACGTAACAGTAACTGAATCAGCATTAGGGGCATTCTCTTTTCTTTGGAACGGCACAAACGTGACACTCTATAATGACAGCCTCATCCTCATGCTCAATCTCAACAACAATTCCGCAATTGGAGAGAACGATTCGGTTGCAGTTGACGTCAGCAATCTAGGAAACAATGGTACAATCATCGGCGCGACGATAACCGAGAAAGGAAGATACGGCCAAGCCCTCAATACATCTGGTGGTCAGAGTATGTTAAACATAACGGACACTGCAGCATTGAACGCATCAAGAATAACCCTTTCTTTGTGGTTCAGGCCCGACTATGATTACTCAAGCAGCCCTGCACATACCTCCTTGATCCGCCATGACAGGTACGAGCTCTATCTGAAAGATGGCAACATCACCTTCCGCTACGATGCATTCAACCTCTCAGTAAGGCCCACAGCCATCTCTGCGGGCGTCTGGTACCATGCCATAGCAACCTACAATGAGACTAACCAGAGCCTGTACCTTAACAGCGTGCTTCAGGTAACGGGCTAGTGAGGTGATAAATAAGCATGCCGGTTAAACAGTACTCATCAACAATGGAAAAGCAGCCAATAGGCAAGAAAGCAGGTTACAGGCAGGCAGCCCTGGCTAACGCCCTCGCCCTTCTCCTGACAGTTGCAATCACCATCATCTCAACATGGTACCTTGCCCAGGGGCTAAGCGTTGGAGGAAACGGCACCGTGTCATTCAACGGAACCATTGACGAAGTCCGCATTTTCAACCGCTCCCTCACTTCTGAAGAGATAGACATTCTCACAAAGGCCAACCTTGAGAAGCTCAATGCCACGCTCTTCCAGTTTACCGCAAACATGACTAACCTCTCAGTAGGCGCCTATACCTATCAGGCGCAGGCATGCGACCTTGCTGGCAGTTGCAACCAGACTGAGCTCAGGACTCTTGATGTTATCTATCCAACGCAACTCAACATCAATTTCTCCAAATTCAACGGCTCCACGACAAACTTTACCATAGAGCATGACCTAAACTACGTAGAGGGAGCTGTCCTTGAAATCATCTCCTTCGGAAAGATAGAGTTTCTGGAGCCTATCAATGTATCAGGAGCCGACCTTGACGTAGTAGTGAACATTACGGAAAATTTCATTTCTGTTGCAGCGGTGGAAGTGCCAGGAATAAACGTCTCGGCAGTCCTCCACCTAAACGTCTCGGTTGTCGAACCGCGAATTGAAAAGGATGGAGTAACATGCGACCCGCCGTTTTGCAACGTCCTCTCCCATACAGCGATAAATGTTTCCTTCAATGTCACAGGGTTCTCCACCTACACTGTCGAGGAAGAGATCTCCCTTGGAGCATTTGACGACGCAGACCCCGAAATCGGAAAGATAGGGATAACTGCGGGGGACTATGTGAAGTTCTACGCCAACTATTCCTACACCAACGCTACCCCCTTCAATGACTCAGCTATCCACTTCTGCAATGTCACCTTCTCTGATGAAGGCTATGCAGCAGAGCACGTCATGGTCTTCAACGGCACCTTCTACAACTTTTCAAGGGTTGTCGGTACAACCTTTCTCGAGTTTAACGTTTCCTGTATTGGGGGGGATCGCAACTTGTCAGTGCTTGACAACATCACCCTTGAAAATTTTGTTGCAGCAAATGCCTCTCCTGAAGAGCAGGGCTTTGGTCTCCCCATCAACGTCACTGCGACCATAACAAGCCCCTCATCAGTTGACAACGTCACCCTCCAGATAATCTACCCCAACTCGACAGCCGAGAATGTCTCTATGGCCAACATCTCATCAACAGTATTGTGGAGCTACCTCTTCACTGGCTGGCAGAACGGAACCTATAGGTTCACCACATTCGCTAACGACACTTTTGGGTACTGGTACAATGACACCGCAACTGCCCAGTATCATGTGGAGAATATCACGCTCCAAATCAGGACACTCAAGGACACCTATGGCATAGGTGAGATGATTAACCTCACTGATCCTCCTGGAAGTAGCATTTTCACATGGACAACACGTTTAGGATAATGGCTTAACAAGAAAGGTCGCTATCGCAATAAAAAAGATTAAGACTAAAATAAAAATTAATTTTAAAACTAAGAGTTGATGAGTAATAACTAAGTAATAACTAATTTAGATACTATTTTATTAAAAAAGAGAATAAAAACCGAAAATAAAAACTACTTTGTAAAAATGGTATTTAAATAATAAAAAAGACTATAATTTAAGTACTATTTAAGAAATTTAAAACTATTTTAAAACAACAAATTTTATAAATAAACTTTATAAGCAAATAAAAGTCTTACCATGTATGAAAGGCTTTGCCTCAATGCGGTATATACTGCTCCTTTGTCTAGGCAAAGCCCTAACAAAAACCCTACACAGGAGCTTAGCAATCTCAAAAGCCATCTTCTCATTCGCTACCACCTAACGCAAGAGCAGGCAGGAAGAATAATCACTGAAGGTGCTGGTGCTCAGGTGACCATTCCCTACGCTGCGTTTTCACTTCGCCTCAGCCAGCTTGAGGCATGCGCCGTTTATCTGCGCGACAATCTTTGCCTTCGCTTCAAGGATATCGCAAGGCTTACAGGCAGAGCAAAAACAACAGTCACCACAACCTACCTCAATGCAAAAGAGAAGCAGCCGGTCACCCCAAAAATCCCTGAAGAGTTTCTGGAGCCCGCAATCCCAGCAGCTGTGATAGCCTATCGCAGGCTCTCTGCCTACGAAGCCATTGTCATGTATCTGCACCATGAAAGGAATGTATCTTTTCATGACATGGGGCGCATCCTTAAGCGCCACAATCGCATCCTTTGGCATGTCCATGGCCGCGCAACAAAGAAAGTCGCCCAAAATCTTTTTCTCAAAGAGGTTAGACAGAATATCAAAGAGGTGTCATCTCAGCTTGCGCCTGAAGAGCAGGCTTGCCTTATTACCCTTAGGAAAAGCCTGCAGCAGGAAGGGTCATCTGCGCTCATCAGAAAAACTGCAGAGCAGCCCTGCACAGCAGGCATATGCATCCCTGCTGCTATTCTTAGCCAGGGCCCAAGCCCCCTGCGCTCAATGGTCAGATACCTCCATGATGGCCTTGGCATCCCTATTTCAAAGATTGCGCGGGCTCTAAACCGCTCAGCCTCCCTCATCAGCATTTCCTATGCCAAAGCCAGAGACTCACCGCTTGTCCTTGAGGATTTTTCCCATGCCATTCCCCTTGAGTGCTTTGCAGACAGAAAGCTGTCAGCGCTTGAAGCAGCAGTCAGATTCCTGCTTGAGGATGAGCACATAGATGCAAAACAGGCAGCATTCCAGCTTGGAAGGCGCCCATCAGTCATCAATGCAGTCAGGAGAAGGTACCATCAGAAGCTTGCAGGAGGCTCTCCATGAGGAGCGCAATCTCTCTCCCTGGGCGCTTGCTGCCTGTTTTGGTATTGGTAATACTAGCAGGCTCTGCCTTACTGGCTCAGGGCCTTGGTCCTGAGGTCATCACTAAGGCGTGCGAAAAGGGAAGCATAGTAGTCAACAATGAAGGCTTTGCCCCTGCAGTAAATGGCTGCGACGGCGACACTAGCACTGGATGGAGAACAGTTGGAGGCGGTGTATCTACTGGCTCATGGAGGATTGATTTGGGAGCAGGGAATAAAGTATCGGTCAATGCCTACAATATCACGTTTCCGGTTGATACCGACATGAATGCACTTGACAATATCAGTTTGTGGGGCTCAAATAATGACTCAGCCTACACCCTCATCAACTGGACTGATCCCTGCGGTACCTGCTCGGGCAATACCTATCTTATTAACCTCACTACCAGCGCGCCCTTTCGCTATTACATGTTCAACCTCACTTCCACCCCAGTGGATAGAAGAAAAGGCTTTCAAGAGATCCAGTTGTACTCCAATGTTTCAGCGTCTGACTTTGGCTCTGATGACTGGCTGATTGCTGCCCATCCTCCAGACGATGAATCAATGCTCTACATCTATCTTCCCTTTGAACGAGGCTTCACCGATGGCTCCATCTATCAGCAAAACAATGCAACACCCTACGCCAATCCTGTCCTTGACTCCTCAGGAGCAATAGGCCAGTCCATGGACATTATGGGCACTGGAGATCATCTACGGCTCAATGCAGATTTCTCAACAGATAATTTTACCATCACTGCATGGATGTACTGGGGTGGAGTCAATAATACCATAATCATCAGCCAGGATTCTACTACTGATGGCAGTCCCGCGATAAATCTGAATGTGACAAACACAAAGTTGCAGGGAGGGATAAGCGGTAGTACAGCTTCTCTTGGCGTTGAAGGGCAAAACGCCCCACCAGAGGAATGGCAGCACGTTGCCATGGTATTCAACGGAACCCATTTCTTCATCTATCAGAATGGAACGCTGACAGGGACATCAGGAGCAGTAGGGATTCCCATGATTGACACTACCGAACCTATCGGAATTGGCGCCCATGTGTATAGTAGCGGCAGTGCAATTAATGGAAACTGGCAGGGAAAACTTGACGAGGTCCGCATCTACAACCGCACCCTGACAGCAGCAGAGATTCTCTCCCACTATCAGCAGGCCAGGAATAACCACACCGTTGTCATGGGCTATTCGCCCTCTGCATCCCTCAATTTTTCAGATGCTATTGTATCATTTGACATCAGCTGGTACAAGAACGGCACCCTCAACAGGAGTTTGGGAGACATCAATGACCCTGACCTTGTTGCATGGTGGCCGCTGGATTATGATGTGCGTGACTATGCAGGAAGCCATGACGGCTTGCGCACCAATGCCACCCTGAACAAAACGGCGGCAAAGGTTGGCGCTGGAAGCTATAACTTTGATGGAGATAAGGATAATATCAATATGCCATACAGCAATGATTTCAATTTCGGCTCAGCTGAGGATTTCGCTATCACCTACTGGTTTAAGACAAATTCTTCAAGCACCACCAATGCTATGCTTGGGAAGCTTAACACAACAGCTAATGATGGCTACTGGATAGTTTCCAGTGCAGGGATGATTCGGTTCAATATCACCAATGCTTCAGGCTCAAGCAGAGTTGACACTCTCGGAGCAAGCTATAACGATGGAGCCTGGCATCACCTCGTAGCGATGAGGCGCATGGAAGGAACAAACCTAAGCATCTACATTGATGGCAGGATTGAGAACAGCAGGAGTGTTACGGCAAGAGGTGTGGATAGCTTGCCAAGCAAGAGCAATTTCACCCTTGGACAGCCAGGGCGATTTGCACAGGCTCCCTATTATTACAATGGCTCGCTGGACGACGTAAGGGTTTACAGCAGAAACCTCTCAGACTCAGAAATCTACCAGATGTACACAGCAGGCCTCTGGGCGGGCATGACCATACCCTTCCCTGATACCTCAGAAGAAGACAACTGGACAATGCAGCTTACCCCTGTAGACGCAACAGCCATAGGCACTGCATACAACAAGAGCATTCTGATTAGTAATGTCCCACCTACCTACTCAGGCTTCATCAACAACGCTACTACCGCAACAAAGCAGGACGGCTACGTCAACTGGTCAATAACATTCAGCGATGAGTCGGCCCTTGACGCCTACGTCTTCAGCTACAACGGCACAGGCGAATTCACCTCAGACTCTCCTATGCAGCTCATCGGCACATCCGCATTTGTCAATGTTACCAAGCAGATAGCCGTTGCAGCAGGAAATTATGTCTGCGCCAATTTCACTGTTAACGATATCTTCAGCAATGAGGCTCATACAGCATTCTCTTGCTTCACCGTTGAGGCAGAAATTGACTACAGCGAGTTCAAGGGCATCGGAGCAACAACCGACCTCTACGACGTCGGCTCAAGCGATGTGAACGTTACTCTCATTTTGCAGAGCGCCTACGGCAAAATTGCATGGAATGCCAACGTCACCCTCAATACCTCCATCAACCTCTCAAATGCCGTTGAGCTCAACGC
>DUKR01000033.1:0-5573 GCA_013329175.1 Candidatus Woesearchaeota archaeon | reverse complement strand
TACACATGGGAAGAGGCAAACCAGTCTAGGATTGACAACTATGGCCCAACAAACTCAACAGTAAAGCTCAACATGAAAGTGCAGTACTACAATATCAGCGACGATAGCTGGCTGAATGTCACCACCGTCGTCAACACCACCATTGACCTCAACGCAAGCGATGTCGTCAAGCTTGACTCCTACTTCAACGGCCTCTGGAACATTGGAATGGCATCCTACGGCTCAGGAACATACAGAGTATATGCTTCACTTACCTCATTCAACGAGACAGTCATTGAAAATCTCGATGGAACTCTGCTTGAGAGCAGTTATAATTTCAGCGTCGTGACAAACCTTGCCCCGGTTGTTACAAGGCAGCTTCCTGCAAACGATACCCACCTTCCCTACAAATGGTCAACACTTAACTATACTGCAACCGACCATGAGGGCAGCAGCCTGAGCTGCTATGTGTTTGGGGATGCTGTAGATGGCTCAACCCTCCTTGCAACCCAGCCTCTTGAATCAGGAAACTCTACGCTCTACAACTGGACTGACCTCTCTGACGGAACCTACTACTGGAATGTCCTCTGCGGCGATGGGGAGTTCAACTCAACCCTTACTGCAAATTATACCTTCACCATAGACACCACCTTCCCCCAAATCAGTTTCACCCCGCCAACAGAGCAGAACAACACAGCAGTAAGGAGGAGCTGGATAATGGCAAACATTACCGTAACTGAAGAAAATGAAGCAAACATCACCTTTGAGCTCCACAACGCAGCGGGCCTGGCATCAAGCGCGGTATACAACCAGTCAAACAGGACACACAATTTCACCTTGCTTGCGCAGAGAGCATTCTATTACTACAACGTGACTGTTGTTGACCGAGCGGGAAACAGCAACACTTCTGAAACGCGCACCATAAAACTGACCATTGCCCCCTCAGCAAAGAAATTCGAAATAAGGGCAGATGGCAACGCGCCTGTCGCATCCTTTGATGACAAGGGAGACATCTACCTCCAAGGGGCAGTTGCCCACAGCCAGAGCCAGCTTGCTCCAACGCCAAATTCATTCATCATCGAGAACAGGACAGGAAGCGCAGTAGCATTTATCAATAGCTCAGGCTATCTCTTCCTGCAAGGAAGCTATGAAGAGCTGGCATCGGCGCTGGCATTCAGCGACTCAGCCCTTGAAATACGCAACGCAACAGACGCATTGCAGTCGTTCATTGATTCCTTTGGCAACCTCAAGCTGCGGGGGCTTATTGAAGGGGATTCGGCTGATCCATAGCCATTGCCTGGCCCTGCCTGAAGCAGGAAGAGCATAGAGGATAGGCAAAAGGCAGCCGCCACATCCACAAACTTTAAAAATCATATACATTCGCTTAAGTAACAAAAGGTGGTACGACAATGGATGAAGAAAAAAATAGAGAAGATATCCCTAAAGAGCAGGAGGATGAGCATGCTCAGGATATGAGCAAGGAAGAACCCTCTCCTGCTGAAGAAAAAGAGCCAGCAAAAGAAGCAAAACCAGGTCATGAGCATCATCACAAAGCAAGCCACAAGAAAGATGCCCACACGTGGAAGATTGCAACAGCCGTACTTGCTATAGTCGCTGTCGTCCTTGCAGTCGTCGCATTCGGCAATGGCAATGCCGCCGCTGAAGGCTTATCGGCTGATGGCGCAGGAGAAAAGGCAGTAAGCTACATCAACACTAACATCCTCCCTCCAGGCACCGAAGCGACATTGAAAGGTGTTGAGGAGAAGAACGGCCTCTATAACGTCATGATAGAGATACAAGGCAGGACCTATGAGGATACCTACATAACTAAAGACGGCCAAATGCTCTTTCCCAGCGGCTTTGACACCACTGCCCCCCCTGATTTTGGGGACGACCCTGGCACCCAGGCTCCAGCTGAACTTGTTGAAGTGAGCGAAGATGATGACGCCGTCAAAGGCTCAGCTGATGCACCAGTGACCATCATTGAGTTCAGCGACTTTGAATGCCCCTACTGCGCAAGGTTCTTTGCTGATACCCTGCCGCAGATAGAGGAGCAATACATCAACACCGGCAAAGTGAGGCTCATCTACCGTGATTTTCCCTTAAGCTTCCATCCCCAGGCGCAGAAAGCAGCAGAAGCCAGTGAATGCGCTGATGATCAGGGCAAGTACTGGGAGATGCACGACCTGCTCTTTGGAAAGGGCGTTGCAGGGGGAGTCACTACCTTCAAGCAATACGCAGAAGACCTTGCATTGGACACAAAGACATTTAATGAGTGCCTTGATTCTGGCGAAAAGGCTGCCGAAATCTCTGCAGACCTTGCTGACGGAAGCGCAGTTGGAGTCAGCGGAACGCCTGGATTCTTCATCAACGGCATTCCTGTCTCAGGCGCCCAGCCCTTCAGCGTCTTTAAGCAGGTCATTGATGAGGAGCTTGCGAAGGCTGAATGACATACTCCTAAAATCTCCTCAGAAATGCTGTGGCATTTTTGAGGAGAACATAGGTGTTTATATTCCCGATGGTTTGATTAATGAGGGCAGTTCATGCAACTGGCCTTTCTGACGGATAGTGCCACGAATTTTTTTGCTGGCGCTGGCCTGCTACTTCGCCAGATGAATCGTCTGTGTAGGGAATGCCATGACAATCCTTGCTTTCTCGAAGCGTTCTCTGATCTTCAGGTTGATGTCCTGCTGGATGTCCATATATTTGATGTAATCGCTGTCAAGAACATAGTAGACCACCTCGAAATTCAATGAGAAATCGCCGAATGCCTTGAAATGCACCCTATCCAGGCGGGTGCCTTTTATCTCTTTAATGATATCCCTGATTATCTGAGGAATGCTCTTCAGCTTAGCAGAGGAGGTTGAATATTCCACGCCTATGGCAAACACGACACGGCGCTCCTCCATCTTTTTGAAGTTGTTGATCCTAGAGCTGGTCAGCTCCTTATTGGATATGACCAGCTCCTGACCCTGCAGCGTCTGCAGGCGCGTAGTCTTGAGGCCAATGTGCCTAACTACACCCGTGTCGCTTCCGACTATTATAAAGTCTCCTGGCTTGAACGGCTTGTCAAAGTAGATGGAGAATGAGCTGAATAGGTCTTCAAGGATGCTCTGGAGGGCAAAGGCTACTGCTATTCCTCCAATGCCAAGGCCTGCTATGAGGGAATTGATGTTTACGCCGAGATTTGAGAGGATGAGCAGGAATGCAAGGATAAAAATCCCTACTTTTGCAAGCTTTCCTATGATGAGGATTGCTGAGGCGTCATCAGCCACATTCTCTCTTTTTGCTGCCTCTGCCCGCCTGCTGACTATGCAGTCAACCACTTTTGCAGCAGCGACCGCAGCGTAATAGCCCACTGCTATCACGAGCATCCATTTCATGATGGTGCCAACAACTGGCGGAAGTGTCAGGGTCATGATGGCTATGTAGAGGCCGATAAAAGCATAGAACTGCCAGCGTATTCCCTGAAAAAAATCAATCACCATATCGTCAATCTCAGTCTTTGTCTTTTTCGCCAGCTTCTGGAGCCTGGTGATAATATACTTCTTCAAAAGCAACAGCAGGATGATGCTTGAAAGGAATATCGCTATGGCTACCGCATAGTCCATTCCGGTATTATTCCAGAAGGGCTGGTTCAGCACTGCCTGAAGTTGCGGGTGGATTTGCATGCTCAATTGCTATTGGCCTTCTTCTTCCTTGCCTTTGCCTTTTTCCTAATGATGAGGATGAGCAGGATGATGATGACAAGGATGGGCACGTATGTCCATACTGAGATTGACCTGACGATAAGCTCAAACTCGCCCTCGAGCACTTTGGCTAAAGCATTCTCACGCTTCCCATAATACGCCCTTACCCTGATGATTGGATTTTTTTCAAGGTCTTCATCTTCCAGCTCTACAGGAATGACTGACTTTTTTTTCTGGCCAGGCGAGAGCCTGATGACCTCTTCGCTGCCAAATGTCCGCCTGGTGTCAATCACCAGGACATCAACAACCTCGGTGTCAATATAGGCATCCTCACTGCCGGTGTTCTCCACAAACACGTGGAACTCACGCTGAGGCTTGCTGTACTCAAGCTTCTCAATGCTGATTGCGCTAAGGTCATTAATCTCCACACGCTCTACCGCAACGTCGGCATTGATTGCAAACTCAAGGGAATCCTTGGATTCTCCATAGGTTATGAACGCTCTTGCCCTGATATCTTCTTCGCCAGCGATGAGCTCAAGGTCATACACGACAGTCTTTGCGCTTTGCGACTCGATGAAGACTGGCTCAACGTCGCCAACTACCTGCTCCTGCTCTCCTGAGGTTATGGTATAGGTTCCCTTGAAATAGGATGCGACGTCAGCATTGTTTCGCAGGGTCACCTCAAGCTGTCTGGTAATCGCGTTGTAGGTGGCTGATTCCAGTGCAAGGCTGAGTTGGACTTTAGGGACCCTGAAGACGTCCAGCCCTTCTATCTGGGCAACGGGCCCCTGGTCAGTCCTTGCTGAGCGGGCGAACTTGACGAAGGTGCTGATGCCGGTCTGCCTCCTGACGGTGGTTGCCGTTCCCACTAGCTCATTTCCGATGAGTACGCCTACCTGGATGTTGCTTTCACGGATGTATTCCCTAATCTTATCGGGAACGTTCTGATTGCCGATGAACAAGAGTGGGCCTGAACCTGCCATGATCTCTGCCTCGATGAACTCGCCGTTTGAGAGGAGGACCTGGGTCTTGTCATCTATCTCCTTGTACTTCCTGACGATCTCCACGTTGTTTGCAAAGCGGTCACCATCCTTGTTGATAATCTCAGGGCTGAACTGTGCAAGCTGTTCCCTCACTTCCCTGTCCACTATGCCGTAGATGAGCACGGCTTCAGGGCTCTTCTCCTCAAGGAAGTCCACTACCTCAGCTATGTTTGCCCTATCAGCGAAGAGTACGAATGATTTGCTTACGATGGCATAAGGGGCAACGGCAAGCGCGTTATAGCCATAGGCCCCATCAACGATGACATACTTGTTTATCGTGTCAAGCTTTTTAGCAAGCTCGAGGCTCAGGCTGTCGAACAGGAATTCATCGGCTTCGTAGCCCATGGACTCCATGGTGTTTTTATAGCCTATCACAAATGGCCGCCTGCTTGAGCTGAACACGATTAGCTTCTCAGCTGCCTGGATATCATTGACTATCAGTGTCCCATGCTGCTCGCTAGCAAGAAATTTTGGAGAGGTCTCGTTGAGATATCCATATTGCATGCCTGAGTAGACGTCTTTCCATTCCTTGGAATTGATGATGATGGTATCAGCAGCAGCGAGAGGCAGCATAAGCATGCATACGAGCACTAAAGATACAAGAACGATTTGTCTACTCATTCCCACCTGCACCTCGCTGTTCTTTTTGCAGGATGTTTATAAAAGTTGCGGATTGGTTTAACCCCTCAGTCTCCTGAAAAAGCCCTGTCGGGGAGGAAGGAGGCAGTCTCGTGGAAAGCTGGCATTCCCAAAAATATCATCAGAAAAAAGGCATTAGCCGTACCTCCCATCGCTTCCACAGCCAATGCGGGGCCTCATCCTTTTCTATTCAGGCAATCCTCTCATTGCACTTTCCGACGGG
>DUKR01000025.1 GCA_013329175.1 Candidatus Woesearchaeota archaeon | reverse complement strand
CTTTATTTTTTGGATGAAGCCCTATGGAGTACTACTTCACCTTTATGAAGCTGCCTGCCTCTTTGTAGCGCGCTAATCTCCACGCCCTCGGGTAGCACAGCGCATTACCTTTATATAACGTCAATCCCAACTTTCTGTTATGCCCACATTCCATTTCTATCCCATTGACATCACCTACCGGATAGTCAGCGGAAAGCCTGTTATCTACCTGTACGGAAGGACAAAGGACGGCCAAAGGATTGCAGTAGCTGACAGGTTTGACCCGTATTTCTGGGCGATACCCCAAAAGAAATCAGTAAAGGAGAGGCTGGAGAATCTATCGGGAGAGAAGGATGGCGAAAGCTACTCAGTAACAAGCGTGGAAGAAAAGAAAAAGCGGCTGCTTGGCAAGGAAGTGGAGGCGCTGAAGGTCACCGTCTCGCAGCCAAAGGATGTCCCTCTCGTCAGGGAACTCATCAGGGAGTGGGACGACATCCAATCAGTCCATGAGGCTGACATCCTGTTCACCAGGCGCTATCTTATTGACAAGAAGATCATTCCTATGACGCTTGTTGTGGTGGAAGGCGAAGAGGGCAGAGAGGAGTCACGCATACCTGTGATTGCCGCAACAGCCATCAGGCCCGCTGAGGATGAGGAAACCATGAAGGGGCTGGGAATCCTTGCTGTTGACATAGAGACGTATTACCCGAAAGGAAAAGGCATTGACATGGATAATAATCCTATCCTTATGTTTGCAGTCTATGGGAAAAATATTTCCAGGGTGATAGCGTGGAAGCGCTTTGCAACAAAGAGAAAGAGCATAGAGTTTGTGCAGGACGAGGCTGCACTGCTTCATCGCTTCAGGGAGATTGTGCTTGAGGAGCAGCCTGACATAATCACGGGCTATTTCTCTGACGGGTTTGACCTGCCTTACATCAAAAGGCGCGCCGAGAAGCTGAAGGTGAACCTTGACATCGGCGCTGACTTCTCAGGCATCTCGCTCAAGAAAGGCATGGACACCGAGAGCAAAATCACAGGGATAGCGCATTTTGACGTCATCAAGTTCGTAAGAGGCGGGCTGAGGACCTCTATTGCTACGGACTCCTACAGCCTCAATGCCGTCGCTTCCAAGCTTCTTGGAGAGACAAAGCATGAGGTTGAGCTGGATGACCTTGCTGAGGTGTGGGATAAGCGCCCTGAAAAGCTTGAGCCGTATTGTGACTATAACCTGCAGGATGCCCTTTTGACCTATCAGCTTGCCGAGAAGCTGCTGCCCAACCTTACCGAGCTTGTGAAACTTATTGGCCTTCCGCTGCAGGACTGCAACAGGATGAGCTTCTCCCAGCTAGTCGAAAGCTTTCTGCTGAGAAAGGAGGGAGAATTTGATGAAATCGCTCCCGAGAAGCCCACAGAGCATGAGCTTGCAAAGCGCAGGAAGGTGCGGCTGCAGGGAGCGTTTGTGCATGAGCCAACGCCAGGGCTGTACCATGACCTTGCGGTGTATGACTTTCGCAGCCTGTACCCTTCCATCATTGCATCGCACAACATCTCGCCTGACACTGTCCGCGAGGCCGATACCCTGGAAGAGGGCGCGTTTGTGGTCAGGGAGGAGAAGGTAGCCTATTCGACAGCGAAGAAGGGGTTCATCGCAGCTGTTGTTGAAGAGGTCATTACGCGCAGGATGAGGGTGAAGGACATCCTGAAGAAAAAGAAAGACCCGTTCCTTGAGGCGCGGGCGATGATGCTTAAGATATTGGCAAATTCCTTCTATGGCTATCTGGGCTTTCCATCAGCGAGATGGTATTCCTTTGCATGCGCTGCATCGGTTACTGCCCTTGGCAGGAGGTATATCACTGAGACTATAGAGAAGGCTGAGAAGGCGGGGTTTAAGGTGCTGTACAGCGACACTGACTCCATTTTCCTCTCTCTGCAGGGCAAATCAAAGGCTGCTGCCAAGAAGTTCGTGGACGACATCAATGAGCACCTTCCAGGGCTTATGGAGCTTGAGTATGAAGGCTTCTACCCTTCAGGCATATTTGTCTCGGCAAAGGACAATAAAGGCGGCGCCAAGAAGCGGTATGCCCTCCTGAGGGAAGACGGCTCTCTCGTGATTAAGGGGTTTGAGGCAGTGCGCCGCAATACCTCGGTGATTGCAAAAGAGGTGCAGGAGCACGTACTGAAGGCCATCCTTGAGAAGGCCGACGACAAGAAGGCATTGAACTATCTTCATGGCGTTATCAAGGGCATCAGGGAGAAGAAGCTTGCTGTTGAGAAGATGGTGATTCGCACAAGGCTCACTAAGCCGATTTCCTCGTATGATGCCATCGGGCCTCATGTTGCTATTGCAAAGCAGATGAAAGGGAAGGGGATTGACATAGCGCCTGGCGCCATCATCAGGTATGTGGTGACAACAGGAGGGGGAAGGATTCGTGACAGGGCAAAGCTGCCTGAGGCGACAAAGCAGAGTGAGTATGATGCTGACTATTACATCAATAACCAGATCATTCCTGCTGTTGAGAAGATATTTGAGGTGTTTGGGCATACGAAGGAGGAGTTGCTTGGCAAGGGAGCGCAGATGAGGCTTTTGGAGTTTTAACCCCCCACCTGAAGTGAAGCGTTACCAGGGGGCTGATTCTAGAAATAATTAAATAAATGAAGCTATGACCCTCGATTTTTATGACAAATTCCACATTAATAACTCAAGAAGAACTCAAGGACACCTCTCCTGCCGAAAGAGACTTGCTCTACCAAAGGTATGGCTTTTCTCCTGGTGATATTCAGGTATTAGCACAAGCAAAAAATAATCTT
>DUKR01000092.1:429-3126 GCA_013329175.1 Candidatus Woesearchaeota archaeon | reverse complement strand
CTCTGGCTCTCTGAGCATTTGTTGATGGTTACGCTTTGGCGTACTGTTTGAGTTTGGTGTATGCCCAGATTTTTGCGCTGGCTTCTTTGATCATGCCAATTTCGCTCGTGGCTCGGAGGGTTTCTCCAAAGACGCGTTTGATAGCGCTGAAGATGCCTTCGGTGGCTGGCCAGCGCATGCCGAAGGCATCAGAGAAGAAAAGGTTGGCAAGATAGGAATCTACGGACAAGGAACGTAAGGATGTATGAGGTTCAATGAGTTTGGGAGAAAGGAGTTTCCTCCTCTCTTCCCGCACTCGTATTGCCGTCCAGCCATGCTGAAATCATAGCTTCTGCTTGCTTTTTTCTGCAAATTACTGAGTAGTGGCATGGCGTTGCGACGGCAGCGTAGCCAAAGAATTCTCATACCATCGGACGCAGGTCGCCAGAACTCCGCTTTGCCCGTAAGCTGGTGATGCAACTAACAGGACGGTGTTTATTTCAATTTTTTTCACGGCATTTTTTTTGATAAAATATGGAGTATGTCATTTTGCTTCTCGTGTCCTTAAATCGTTCTTGGCCTACTATTCCCTCGAGGAGGATGGAAGGCTCTGGGAACGATAGTAGGACACTAAGATTTTGCTTCATGGCGCTTTATTTCTATTTCCTCCTTTTGCCTTGCAGTGAAATTGATGATGGAAATTCCATCGTGCTCTGCAGAGGCATCCATCCTTCCTCTATGCATCCAGCAGCGCATCATCGTCAGTTGATGAGCGAGCCGACGGCAACAACTCATCACTGCAATTTTCTATACCTAATGGATAGGCTTACTCCTTTTCCCTCATCCGCTTCCCCCTCAGCAGCCGGTTATACGCTATTGCAAACCTATGAGCCTCATCACGGATTTCCTGAACGAGCTGCAAAGCCTTGTCCTTTCGCGAAAGCCTGATGGGGATAGCAAGCCCAGGGACAAATATCTCCTCCTCCCGCTTTGCAAGAGAGACAATCGGAACCTTCAGCTCAAGCTCTTGCAGGACCAATAGGGCAGACGACAGCTGCCCCTTGCCTCCATCAACGATAATCAAATCGGGCATTGCTGCGCCTTCAGCCTTCAGCCTGGAATATCTCCTCCTCACGACTTCAGCAATTGACCGAAAGTCATCAATCCCCACAACCGTGCGGATTCTGAACCTGCGGTAATTTGACTTGTCAGGCTTAGCGTTGCGAAACTGCACCATTGATCCTACCGTTGACGTTCCTGACAGATGCGAGATGTCAAAGCACTCTATCACCTTTGGCATAGTGTGCAGCCGCAGCTTGTCAGCAAGCGCCTTCATCTTCGACTCATCACCAAAGAAGGTAAGCTCAAGGTTCTTTGACGCCAGTTCAAGCAGTTGTCTCTTCTCCCCACGCTGAGGGACTGCAACCAACACCTTTTTTCCTGCCAGTTTTGAAAGATATTCTGCGACAGCAGCATCAGCTGCTTTTGGGACAATAACCTCTTTTGGTATGGGATGCTCTGCATAATACTGCACCAGGAACTCCTCGAAAAATCCCTTGGAAAAGGGAAAGGAGAACTCCTGCTTTGAGAGCAGCACGCCCTCCTTCACGCTGAACAGCAGAAGATGGACCTGGGAATCTCTGACGATATACGACAGTACGTCCTCATCATACACCTTCTGCCGCTCCATGTTCTGCTTGATTGCCAGCTTATCCAGAGCCTTGATCTGGTTGCGCAGGACAAGAGCCTGCTCATACGCCTGCTTTCCGGATGAGGCATTCATCTCCTCCTGCAGCTTTGAGGCAAGCTGCTCAGACTTGCCTGAGAGTACCATCTTCGCCCTCCTGACCTGCTCCTCATACTGTTCCTTTGACGCAAGGCCTTCGCATGGAGCGGAACACATACCCATGTGATATCTAAGGCATGCCTTCTTAGGCAGGCGGCTGCATGTCCTGAGCTGAAACGCCTTATTGACAGTCTCATGCACGTAATCCCGCTCAGCAGCAGAAACAAACGGCCCAAAATATGCCCCCTTGCTCCCCCTCTTCCTCGACAGGATAAGCCTGGGAAACTCTTCATCAGTCAGAGAGAGATAGGCATACCTTCTTGAGTCCTTAAGGTCAATGTTATAATGCGGCTGGTGCTTCTTGATAAGGTTGTTCTCTAAAATCAGCGCCTCAACCTCATTTGAGGTAGCGATGAACGACACCTCCGCAATCTGGGAAACAAGCGCGGAAGTCTTTGTGTCCAGCTGCGTCTTCTGAAAATAGGAGCTGACTCTTTTCCTGAGGTCTTTGGCCTTCCCAACGTAGATGATCTGGCCTTTCTCGTTCTTATAGATATAGCAGCCAGGGGAGCGGGGGATGTCCAATAAGGAGAACATAAGAAGCAAAAACCTGCCTGAATTGTTAAGCCTTGCTATAGGAAGTGCTACTTCATCAGTATGTGGCCAGGCTCCCCCTCTTGTGAAGCCTGCCTGCCTCTTTGCAGCTTTGACGGGCATCATTCCCTAAAAAGGGCATTCCCTAAAAGCTCATTGCCGACAGTTTCTTTTGCTTCAGGGCGCTTTGGCTTTGTTCCTCCTCTTGCCTGCGGTGATATTGATGATGAACATTCCGTCGTGCACTGCTGCCCGAGTCCATCCTTCATACCCGATGGTGCAGCACTCAACCTCGTGGCAATGACTGCAACAAATGCCCTGCTACTTGTGGCGGTTTT
>DUKR01000092.1:0-155 GCA_013329175.1 Candidatus Woesearchaeota archaeon | reverse complement strand
GAGCTATGGCTAATGCCTTTTTTTCATAATGAGCTTCTGGGAATGCCCCTTTTCCACTGGCCCGCCTGCCTCTTTGTAATTACGATGAGCATCATTCAAAAAAAAGCATTCCCTAAAAGCTCATTGCTGACAGTAACTTTGCCAAAAGCGACGCT
>DUKR01000078.1 GCA_013329175.1 Candidatus Woesearchaeota archaeon | reverse complement strand
TATCTCAGTTCAGAAAGTCAGGTCTTAAGGGAATGCATTTTTTCCTGGATTTTGATACCCATGCCACGTTACAAAGAGGCGGGCAACTTCATAAAGGTGAAGTACTACGTTATCAAGAATACTCCAACTTTTCGGCACTGAATTCATGGGCGTCCCTTGGCTACGCTATTCTGCCACTCTCAAAATCCCCATAGCACCTTCCTCCTCTTCCTTGTTATCTCATGTTGCAGTTCCTTCTCAAGCCTTGCCGAATCAGGATATGCCCTCTCCCGCATCCGAAACGCATGGGTGTGGTGGAAACTCTTGCCGTTCTTGGAATAGAATTTCAGATGCTTGTGCAGCATCTCATGATGCATCACGTAATCAAGCAGCTCCGCAGGCAATTCCCGAAATACCGTGCTCATGACTATAGTATCAGTGCCGTACTCATACGACCCAAGCTTCCGAAGAGAATCGTTCCCCCACGCCAGATTTGGCTTATCAACCATGCCATTAAAATGCAGTGCATTCACCCTCTCAAAGCTTTCCTCAAGCAATGGCTCAGCCTTGCTCTTAGGCACAGCAATGTGCACCTTTCGCATGAAGATGTCATAGATGTCCATGGAGGTTGTCGTCACCCTCACCTTCAGAAGCCGCACAAGAAGGGACTGGATAAGCCCAACCTGTATCTCTTCAGACACTTCTTCCCATTTCCTGCTCATGCTCACCTTGATGTGCCTTCCCCTCATGCGCACATTGGCGTTATATGACCTGAACTTTCCCGAGTAGCTCAATTCTATCACGTAGTCATGGTAATTGTCAGGGAGAAGCTCCTGTAATGCTCTGGATTCAAGTCTCATGGTAAGATAAGAATGCAAAGCCTGTTTTATATCTTGCCATCACATTTGCAGATACTAACCCTATACCTCAAACCGAAGAATTGCAGCCACCCTGCCTATGTCACGAAGCTGTGCTCCTTCCCTGGTTTCAACGGAGATGATCATCACGCTTGTTTTGACCTTCTCTGCCTCCTGCTCAAACTGCTCAATCTTTTCATCATCAAGCAGCTCAGAAAGCAGGAGCGTGCCGACTGTCCCTATCTGCAATTGCTTCATCACTTCAGCCTCGCCATACGCTACTTTTCCCTGGTTTGTAGCAAGAAGGTTGAAGAAGTCGCCCATGATTTTCTTCTCCTGCGCTACCTCTTCAGAAGCAAGCACGTCCTGGCTCTTCTCAAGAAGCTCCTGCAGGCCAAACTCCTCAGTATAAGACAGGTCCTTGATTGCTATGATTTTCTTCTTCACCTCATTGGTGATGTAGCCGCCGTCAACGAACTCATACTTGGTAGGCCCTGGGCCTCCTACAAGGATCCCCTTTAAGCCTTTCATCCCTAGGAACTGCTCTTTAGCATATTCTGCTACCTTCTTGTAGTGCTCTTTTGCTGCGCCCTCTCTGAGCCTTTCGAACCGCGCTGCTGACTGCCCTCCTGCCTTGAACTTTCCAGGCACCTCAGAATGCGTCTTTAACAGGGGGATGATGGACTTTCCTTTCAGGAGAGCGATGTTTGCATCCCTCCTGTCAATCACTATCATGCCATAGGCTTCCTTGGCATCCAGCATATCCTCAAGGATGTCGGTGACAAACGTCTTGTCGCAGCGGTAGATGCGCACGTTAAGAGGCAGAGGAGGCTCGATACTCCATACCTTGAAATCCTCCTGGCCCTCCCGCTCAGCAACGTTTCCTGAAAACACTGCCAGGCCGTTTGGCGGCGTCTGCCTAAAAAGCCTGAGGTGCTGGATCATCCGCTCAAGCGATGATATCACGTTCTTCCTTGTCCCTGCTGATTTGATGTTGGTTGCTGTGCCCTGCTCCTGAGAGAGATGCTGGATGATTTTGTTGAGGTCATAGCCTTGCGGAACATACACGCTCACAAACTCGGTATGCCTTCCCCGATGCAGGTTCAGCTCCTTGATGAAGCGCTTCAGATGGTGCCGCTCGCGCTCGGTTAAGTTCATTCTTCCGAGGGGAGACCAGCTGTTTATAATGCTTTGGGCATAGCGTAACACCTCACCAGTTTGAAGCTTGCCTGCCTCGCCTGTAACGTGCGCAGCGCTCAAGCTAAGGTCTCTGTTCATTTAGCAAATCCCAGAAAGCAGGAGAGAACAATCAGCGATACATTTAAAAACCCTCCTCGAATCCTGTTCATGCTACTCGTCACATGGGGCTGTGGTGTAGCCTGGCTATCATTTGAGGTTTGGGACCTTAAGACCCCGGTTCGAATAAAATGCTCATCATGTGGGGCTTTTCCGAAACTCCGGGCAGCCCCATTTCATCTTCCTTAGGCATAATCAGCATCCAAGATTAACAGGTACTGGCATGGCAACACTGAAAAAATATGGCTCAGCAAAGCGATTCGGTGCCCGCTACGGCAGGAGGAACAGGGATAGGGTAGCGGCGATAGAGAAGGTATTAAGATCAAAGCACAAGTGTCCCTACTGCACAAGCAATGGTGTCAGGCGTGTTGGAGTAGGCGTCTGGCAGTGCAGGAAATGTGATGCAAAGTTCACAGGTCTTGCCTACGCTCCGTCAAAGAAGGGCATTGAGGTGCAGGCAGAAGATGGTGAGCAGGAAGTCTGAGCATGGTTGACTACAAGTGCATGGTCTGCGACAAGAAGGTAGGAACTGAATACATTCGCAAGAGGATCCGCTGCCCCTACTGCGGAAGCAAGATGCTGTTTAAGCAGCGATCTGTGGTCACAAAGGTGAAAGCTCGCTAGGGCTGTTTCTTTAAGAGAATGGACGAAGAGACCAAGCAGAAAATCCAGCAGTTGCAGTTGTATGAGAAGAGCATCAACCAACTCCTCATGCAGAAGCAGCAGATTCAGTTGCAGGCCTCTGAAGTAGAGGCGGCAGCAAAAGAGCTTGAAGGCAGGAAGCAGGCTTACAAGATAATAGGCAGCATCATGGTTGCAGGTGAAGCCAGGACGTTTGCAGAGGAGCTTCAGGAAAGAAAAGAGGCATTCGAGCTGCGCATAAAGGCTATCGAGAAGCAGGAATCCCAGATAAAGGAGAAGACGCAGAAGCTGCAGAAAGACGTAATGGAAGCACTCAAGGAAAAATAGGTGGTGGCAATGGCTCAGGATGCTGATTTACAGAAAGCGCTTGATGAGATTCAAAATCTTTCCCATGACCCATTCATTCCCAAGAACCTGAAGGCCAGGCTTCAGGGCATCATAGTCATACTTAGAGATAGCAGCGAAGACCGTTCTATCCGCATCAATCGTGCCCTTGACAGCCTCAGCGACCTTGCAGAAAGCTCAAGCATGCCTGCTGACACGAGGACTGAGGTCTACAACATTGTTAGCATGCTCGAGAGCATGAATGCATAATTTTTCTTCTCTATGGTACTCCATTCCCGCATTGCTTTTGAATGCGAGCGTAGCGAGCACTTGGGGTTGAAATCCCCGCCATTTAGGCCGCTGCCTTTCTTGAAAAAAAATGTGCGGCTTTCGCCGCAGAATAGTCTGCGGACGAAGCAGCGAGCGCATCTACCGTCCAAGACAGCGTGACCTTTCGTCCTTGAAGGATGTCACTGTCAAAATGGGGATACAAAAGACACTGCACCCTATGGCGTGCAGATTGCCTCTGAGTCCATAGAATAAATGGGCAAAAAACATTGAGCTTTCCTGCTCTAAAGATTTAAAAAGCAGCCCCCTTTCTTTATTCCCATGTGCGGAATCATCGGTTATGTAGGAAGCAGGGAAACCCTGCCTATACTGCTTAAGGGGCTTTCATGCCTTGAATACAGAGGATATGACTCTTGGGGGATTGCTACCATCCATAAAGGGGCAATCGCTATTGAGAAGGATATAGGAAAGGTGAAGGATATTGATGTCCCTGCCATTTCTTCTCTATTGAAAGGGACTATTGGCTTAGCCCATTCTCGATGGGCAACCCATGGAAAGGTGACCAGGGAAAACGCCCACCCCCAGACCGATGCTGATGCAGGGATTGCTGTCATCCATAACGGCATCATCGAGAATTATGCTGAGTTAAAGAATGAGCTGGAAAATAAGGGGTACCTGTTCTCCTCAGAGACTGATACCGAGGTTGTCGCCCATCTCATCAGGGACTCCTATAAAGGCAACCTGAGAGAAGCTGTGCTTTGCGCTATCAGGCAGATTGAAGGAAGCTACGC
Source organism: Candidatus Woesearchaeota archaeon (assembly GCA_013329175.1). GTDB lineage: Archaea > Nanobdellota > Nanobdellia > Woesearchaeales > UBA11716 > UBA11716 > UBA11716 sp9638u. The sequence goes on along the minus strand of DUKR01000078.1, from coordinate 4,367 downwards.
CCTTGGCGTTATCTGCAGGGATGTTCCTGACAGAATCATTGCCGCACGAAACGAAAGCCCGCTTGTTGTCGGCATTGGGAATGGGGAGCAGTTCATAGCATCCGACGTTCCTGCAGTCCTTGAGCATACCAACAGAGTGGTGTACCTTGAGAATGGCGAGGTGGCAGAGTTGTCTGCTGAGCGCGTGTCGTTCTTCTCCCTTGATGGGAAGGAGATAGAGAAAGAGGTGCACACCATCACATGGAATGCCGAGCAGGCACAAAAGCAGGGGTATCCACATTTCATGCTTAAGGAGATAGCTGAGCAGCAAATTGCCATTGAACAGACCATTAATGAGCGGATGACTGATGATGAGGTGCTGCTCCCTGAGCTGTTGATGAGCGAGGCTGAAGTAAAGGATATCAAACGCGTCATCATCGTTGCCTGCGGGACAAGCTGGCATGCAGGGCTTATCGGCGAATTCATGCTTGAGGAGATTGCCAAAATCCCTGTGGAGGTTGAGTATGCCTCCGAGTTCAGGTATCGCGACCCTATTGTTGAAAAGGGGACCATCATTCTTGGGATTTCCCAGAGCGGCGAGACTGCAGATACCCTGGCAGCCTTGCGAGAGGCGAAAAGAAAAGGCGCAAGAGTCATTTCCATCGTGAACGTGCAGGGCAGCTCTATCACCCGCGAGTCTGATGCAGTGTTGTATACCCATGCGGGACCAGAGATAGGGGTAGCGTCAACCAAGGCCTTCTCCTCGCAGCTTGCGGTGCTTTATCTCTTAACGGTATTCCTTGGGAAAATCAGGGGAGTATTGCCGCTCCAGCAGGTGAAGAACAGGATTCGCGACCTTAGGCTCCTGCCGTTGCAGATACAGTCAATGGTTGACGACACTACTGAAGTGGAGAGGCTTGCAGCCAGGTTTTCGGCAACACAGCATGCTCTGTATCTGGGAAGGGGCATCAACTACCCTATAGCGCTTGAGGGAGCGCTGAAACTGAAAGAGGTCTCCTACGCCCATGCTGAGGGGTATCCTGCTGCCGAGATGAAGCATGGGCCCATAGCGCTCATTGACAAAAAGATGCCCGTTGTTTTTATTGCGACAAAGGATGACAGGACATATAAGAAAATCATCTCTAACATTGAAGAGGTGCGGGCTCGAGGTGGCATCGTGATAGGAATTGTGTCAAAGGGCGATAACGAGATTGTGGCAAAGACGGATTACCACCTCATCGTTCCTAAGAGTTCTTACATATTGACGCCGCTTCTGGCAGTGGTTCCGTTGCAATTGCTTGCGTATTTCATTGCGGTGAAGAGGGGGTTTGACCCAGACAAGCCCAAGAACCTTGCCAAGAGTGTGACGGTGGAGTGACATGCAATACCGAAAAGCGAAGCCAGAGGATGCAAGCGGGATAGGGCTTGTGCTGAAGGAGAGCTACAACATTGATTCAGTTAAAGAGGGAGAGGCTGTCTTTTCATCTGAGATTTCCAAGGGTCATCAGTACATTGTAGCAGTTGATGACTCCGGAAAGACTGTAGGAATCGCCACATGGCTTTCCCATGGTCTTCCAAAGCACGGCCTGTTTGAGTTGGACAGGATTGCCATACTGCCGAAGTTCAGGGGAAAGGGCATAGCAAAGGAATTGTTTGCTGCGCTCATTGCCGATGCCCAAAGATGGTATAGAGCAAGGCGAGCCAAAGCAAGGAAGTTGTATATTCTGACACATGCAGAAAACAAGAGGGCTCAGGAGTTCTATAAAAAGATGGGGTGCCTTCATGAAGCAATCCTCCCTAAGCATTATTATGATAATACGGATGAGTATGTGTTTTCTCTGTTTCTGGATATCATGAATTGAAAAGAAAAATTACCGCTTCTCGGCTGCTGCTACAACAAGCCTTGTCTTTATAGCAGCATCAGGAACAACAGAAACCGAATCAATCCCTTCCTTTGCAAGGAAATGGGCAAATTCAGGTCTTGAGCCAGCTTCGCCGCAGAGGCCAATCTTCCGTTTGTGCTTCTTTGCGGTCTTGATGACCTGAGCCACAAGGATCTTGACTGCCTCGTTGTTCTCGTCATAGATTGCTGAGACCAGCTCTGAATCTCGGTCAAGCCCAAGGGTCAGTTGGGTAAGGTCGTTTGTGCCTATGGAGAAACCGTCGAAAATCTTTGCGAACTTGTCAGCTAGGATGACGTTGCTTGGTATCTCACACATGACATAGACCTGCAGGCCATTTTTGCCGCGCTCAAGACCTGCTTTTTTCATCTCGGCAAGGACTTTTTCTCCTTCTTCCAGCGTCCTGCAGAAGGGAATCATGAGCTTGAGGTTGGTGAGCCCCATCTCCTCACGTACTTTTCTCATTGCCATACACTCAAGCCGAAACCCATCTTTGTAGCCTTCAGCATAATAGCGGGATGCGCCGCGCCAGCCTATCATGGGATTGTCTTCTTTAGGCTCAAACTGCCTGCCACCTATGAGGTTGGCATACTCATTGCTTTTGAAGTCAGACATCCTGACAATGACGTCCTTAGGATAGAATGCTGCTGCTATCCTTGCAACGCCATAGGCAAGCTTGTCAATAAAATACTGTGCCTTGTCAGCATAGCCTTTGGTGGCCTCAAGAATTTTCTTCTTCGTTTCTGGGTCATTGATGGTATTGAAATGCAACAGGGCTTTGGGGTGTATCTTGATGTATTCATTGATAATGAACTCCAATCGTGCCAGGCCCACACCGTCGTTAGGGATGAATGAAGCTTCAAACGCCTGCTCAGGGTTGCCCACGTTGAGCATAATCTTTGTCCTTGGCGTAGGAATCTCTTTCAGGTTGGTCTTCTTGATGGTGAAGGGCACAATCCCTTTGTAGACGAAGCCATGGTCTCCTTCAGCACAGGATACCGTGACTGGCATTCCCGTCCTGATGTTCTCTGTCCCGTCATTTGTTCCGACGATGCAGGGGATGCCCATCTCGCGGCTTATGATTGCAGCGTGACACGTGCGGCCACCCCTATTGGTGACAATCCCAGACGCTATCTTCATAATCGGCTCCCAATCAGGATCAGTCATGTCGGTGACAAGGACATCGCCTTTGCGGAACTTAATGATGTCATGGACGTCACGAATCACATTTGCCCTTCCTGAACCGACCTTGTTGCCTACGGACTGGCCTGATGCGATGACTTCTGTCCTTTTTCCTATATGGTATTCCTCAAGGACGCTGAAATCTTTCCTGCTCTGGACGGTTTCTGGCCTTGCCTGAACGATGAACAATTCGCCGGTCCTGCCGTCTTTAGCCCATTCCATGTCCATGGGAGTAGGCTTGCCGCGCTTATTTGAATAGTGGTCCTCGATGATGACAGCCCACTGCGCAAGCCTGAGAATCTCCTTGTCGGTTATGACAAACTTGTCGCGGTCGTGCTGGTTGACCTCGATGTTTTTGACAGGATGCTTGCCGTCGTGGGAGTAGACCATCTTGATAGCTTTTGCGCCAACGGTCTTTGAGAGGATGGGCTTGAGGCCCAGCTTAAGGGTAGGCTTGAAGACGATGTATTCGTCAGGGTTGACTGCTCCCTGGACGATGTTTTCCCCAAGGCCGTATGTGGCGTTGATGACGACGACGTCCCTGAAGCCTGATTCGGTGTCAATGGAGAACATGATGCCGGAACCCGCTAAGTCTGAGCGCACCATCTTCTGGACGCCTATTGACAGGCTGACCTTGAAGTGGTCGAATCCCTTATCGTGGCGATAGGAGATAGCCCTGTTGGTGAATAATGAGGAGAAGCATCGCCTGCAGGCATCCAATAATTGATGCTCTCCCGTGATATTGAGATAGGTCTCCTGCTGGCCTGCAAAGCTTGCGTCAGGCAAATCTTCGGCTGTCGCTGAACTTCTGACTGCAACATCGGAATTCTTTCCATATTTTTTCTCGAGCATGCGATAGGCTACAGCTATCTCGTCCTCAAGCTTCTTTGGAAATCTGGCTTTGAGGAAGAGCTCCCGTATCTGTTTGCCTTTCTGCGCCAACTGCCGGATGTTTCTCGTGTTGAGGTTGTTAAGGATCCTTTTGATGTCGCCTTTAAGGCCGGTCTCGGTGACGAGGTATTGGTATGCTGTTGCTGAAACCGCAAAGCCGTCAGGGATGCTGACGCCTTTCTTGGTGAGGTTACGGTACATCTCACCTAGTGAAGCGTTCTTTCCTCCGACAATGGGGACGTCTTCGATTCCTAATTCTGAGAACCAGAGTATGAACTTATCTGCTTTTTCCATTGCCACCACACCTCTCTTTCAGGACTTATGAGCTACTGTTTCCATCACGAACCAGCATGTAAGTAGTGTATCGAGGAGGATGGTATTTAAAGGTTTGGTTTAATGGAAATACTTCACGTT
>DUKR01000109.1:15787-17031 GCA_013329175.1 Candidatus Woesearchaeota archaeon | reverse complement strand
TCAGTTATTTGGTTGACACGATTTGGTGTAATACTTCACTCTCCGAGAAGGCTTCTGGAGGGGAAGAACAGGGCATTTCCCCTTAGCATTTTTGTGAGGGGTCAACTGCTTTCGCTGATTAAATCGCAGGCGTAGACTCCGCCTCAAGCGCTGCGAAGATTGGAGTTAAGCCTGCTGCCCTGCCTGCTTCCTATGCCTCACCAAATCATCAACGCTGACAGTCACAAGCCCATGCTTATGAGCAAATGACAGCAATTCAGAAAGCCTTGCCATTGAGCCGTCAGGGCTCATCACTTCAGCAATGACAGCGATTTCCTTAAGTCCAGCAAGCCTGCACAAGTCAACTGCTGCTTCAGTATGCCCCTCCCGTCCAAGAACGCCGTCAGGGTGAGCCATCAGCGGAAACAGGTGCCCTGGCCTGTTCAGGTCAGAAGGCGTAGAGGAGTCAGCAAGCAGCACACGCAACGTCTCCATCCTATCAGCTACGCTCATCCCTGTAGTCGTTCCCTTTCTGGCATCAACAGACACCGTAAAGGGCGTATGGAAGTGGTCAGTGTTCTTTGAAACCATCAGCGGAATTTCCATCTCCTCGCACCGTTTCCTTGAGAGAGGAACGCACATCAGCCCCTTAGCCTCCTGAATACAGAAATTCAACTTCTCAGGAGTTGCTGCTTGCGCTGCAATCATCACGTCCCCTTCATTCTCCCTTCCTTGCGAATCGAATATAATTATGGGCTCTCCCCGCTTCACAGCAAGAATTGCCTTTTCAACCGATATAATTGCCATGGGAGCGGGGAGCAATGAGCCGATTAAAAGGGTTGCGGTTTGAAGGTAATGCTTCACTCTCCTGAAAAGCAATCAGGATAGCCATGAGCAGCAAGCATTGAGGTATATGACTCGTGGAGTGTTGGCATTCCCCAAAAGCTCATTCAAAAAAAGGCAATATTTCTCATCTCATCACTTCCATAGCCCAGGTGTAATCTCATCCTTTTCGATTCAGGTTATCCTCTCATTGCACTTTCCGAGGGAGAACAAAAACGAAGAAAAAGAGTGAAGAAAGAAAAGTGAAGAAAAAAGGTGAAAACGAAAAAGGCTCGGGCNNCAAGGGCATGTGTTGCTGGCATCGCCTCAGTGTTAAGAGCTGAGCAGGCTATTACCTTAGGCTTGAGCGCTGCACCATCGGGATTGAAGGATGGGCGGCTTAGCAGTGCACGACTGAATTTCCATGAGCAATTTCACCGCAG
>DUKR01000109.1:7823-15650 GCA_013329175.1 Candidatus Woesearchaeota archaeon | reverse complement strand
TCACCGCAGGCAGAAGGAGAGAGGGCAGTAGCGCCGCTTTTGGTAAAGTAGCCGTCGGCAATGAGCTTTTAGGGAATGCATTTTTTTCTGGAGCGATGCCCTTCATAATTACAGAGGGGCAGGCAGCGAGACTAGTGTCTCTGGCCATGCAACAGAGTTGCAGGCTTCATGATGGTGAAGTTTACAGTTTGAGGGACATTTTCAATAAAAGAGGCTTGAGAAAGACTAAATGCAAAACCAGTTAATTGCAAGTGACCACTACAAATTCCTTGTCGGTGGCTACAGAGGGCTTCTTGGCATACAAGAAGAGAAGTTGCTCATTCTTGTAGTTAAAATCGGACACAGGAGAAACATCTATAAATCACCATTCTAAACCATCCACAAAATGCCAGCAAAACTCGAGCTCATGAACGCCCGCGGGACAAGAGACACCCTTCCCGCTGAGCAGATAGTAAAAGAGAAGATAGCCGCAGTGCTGAAGGAGACCTTCGAACTCTACGGCTTCTCTCCCTTAGAGACGCCAATCCTTGAGCGCTATGACATCCTCTCGGCAAAATACGCCGGAGGCGAGGAGATCCTCAAAGAGACCTTCAGGCTCCATGATCAGGGCAAAAGGGAATTGGGCCTCAGGTATGACCTTACCGTCCCCTTGGCAAGGGTGATTGGCATGAATCCGCAGCTCAAGATGCCCTTCAAGCGCTACGCCATGGGCTATGTATTTCGAGACGGCCCAGTCTCACTCGCCCGATATCGCCAGTTCACCCAGTGCGACATAGACATAGTCGGAAGCAGGGCGATGGCAGCAGATGCTGAGTGCATTACAATAGCCCATGACGCTTTCAGAAATCTTGGCTTTGACGCATTAATCCGCATCTCAAGCCGCAAGCTCCTTTCTGATATCATGGAAAAGGCAGGAATTCCCCAAAGCCGAAGGGAAGGCGCAATCCTCTCCATAGACAAACTAGAGAGATTCGGCAAAGGCACTGTAGAAAAAGAGCTGGAAGAAAAAGGCATCAGCAAAGAAGCGGCAGCAGGGATATTCTCCATCATTGGCCAATCAGGAAGCAACGCTGAAAAGCTTGCGGCAATCGTGAAGGAAATCGGAGAATCTGAAGGATCAAGAGAGCTCAAAGACCTCATGGAGTTGCTTGATGCCCTCAAGATCAGCTACGACTTTGACCCTTCACTTGCCAGAGGGCTATCCTACTACACTGGCACTATCTTCGAGGCATTCCTGAAAGAAAGCAAAGTAAAAAGCGCAGTCTGCTCAGGCGGCCGCTGGGATAATCTCATCGGGGAATTTTTGGGAAGGGGCGACTTCCCTGCTGTAGGCCTCTCTTTTGGCCTGGACAGGATATTTGATGCCTGCATGGAAAAGAAAAAAGACACCCCAAAGACCGTCACGCAGCTGTATCTCATCCCCATCGGCAACCAGAAGGACGCATACCCCATTGCCCGCCAGCTCAGGGAGAAAGGGATAAAGACAGAGATGGACCTCAATCAGAGAGGGGTTACCAAGAACCTCAAATACGCTTCATCTCTTGGAATACCCTTTGTGGCTTTTGCTGGAGAAGATGAATTACGGCAAAAAAAGCTCAAGCTTCGCAACATGATGTCAGGAGCTGAAGAGCTTCTCTTGGTGCAGGACATCATACGAAAGCTAAAAAGCTAGAGACAATGGCAATCACCGACCCTGAAAGGACCCTTGCGCTTGATGATGACCTCCGTGAAGCCTTCCAGAATAACCTTCACCTTCTCATAACCACGGACTTTGAGCATTACGAGGAAGACGCCATTAACATTCTCGTAAGGGTAACCAATGCATTTAACATGAACGTGGTCATGGTCACCTTTAACGAGCACACGAGAGACATTGCTGAAGATATTGCCCGCAGAGGGGGGAATCTTAACAAGTTGTACCTCATTGACGCAATCTCCCTCATCATCGGCAAGGGTACACCTCCTGTCCGGCAGCTCATTACGGTATCTGAGCCAGACAAGTTTGATGACATTGAAGTGTACACCAATCTCTTCCTTGAGCGGAAGAAAGGAGAGCCGACCTGCGTCTTCATGTTCCAGATAGATAAACTGTTGGAATACCAGAACCGCGATGAGGTCGGCCTGTTCTTTCACGTTTTCTGCCAGCAGACAAAAAAAAAAGGCGTGCCCCTCATTGTCCTTCTCCATAAGAGTACAGAACAGATTCTCCAGAACATCGTTGCAGCAAATGTCGAGAGGGATATTGATATCAAGCCAAGAATCTGGCAGTATAAGATAGAGAAGAGGAGGGGGCAGGAATGGGAAAGTAAATAAAGTAGTTTCAGAAGGTATTTCCTCACTATCCATACTGGATTTTAGCAGCCCCTGACTCATCTGCGGTATCCCTTCGAATCACCTTGATTGCATCCATCTTGACGGTAATCGGGATGGGAACTGCAGCTTCAAGCAACTCTACAACAATCTCTTCCTTAGCCTTGTCTATCCTTGTGACCTTTGCCTGCTCCCTTTTAAAAGGACCTGAGATGATCTCGCAGATGTCGCCTTTTCGTATGTTGCGCTCAATCTTGACCTGCTCAAGCATGTGCTCAATTTCCTTGTAGTCAATGGACTTTGGCAGAATCCCCCTGGCATAAGGGACGTTATAGGCTGATTGTTCGGCATCTGCCTGCGTCGCAGCCTCAACAAAAATATAGCCACGCATGCCGTGCGCCCTGATAACGCTATAGATACTGATGCCCTTCTTCTTTGCGTTGCTGGTGAGAAAGTCCATGACTTGGTCTTCCCGGTTTGCCGTTGTCCGTACTGCGAAAATCTTATTCTCTTCCTGTGCCTGTTGTGCAGCTTCGGTCATTGTGCTCTCCTACAATAGAGTCAATTTTATCATGGTGATGGCAAAGCCAAGGGCTCCGATAATTGCCATGCCTAGGGCACTTGCCTTGACAATGGTTGCAAACTCCGTCTTAGTGGGCTTTTTCGTAACCATGAGGACGCGAACGCACTCAACCCAGAAGGATCGCAGTTTGGTTATAAGTTTCATTCCATCACCTTATCCTATCCATGGCTGACATCGCTATCGTGACTCAACAAACTCAATGCCTAATTCGCTCTCAATCTCTCGCTTTCGCTTGTCTGAGAGTTTCCGCCCAGGGCCGAATATCTGGGCTGACTGGACACCAGTCACGATAAGCATGGTTCTAATGGTTTTCTCCATGTCTTTATAAATCTGTGCCCCCCAGATGAGGCGGGCATCATCTGAAAGCCGTGATGAGATGGCTTCAACTACCCGTCTAGCCTCTTCAAGCGTCATGTCCTCGCCGCCGGCGATGTTGACCAATGCCCCATTTGCGCCTGAGATATCAACATCAAGGAGGGGGTTGGAGATAGCCTTCTCAACTGCCTCAATTGCCCTGTTCTCTGAATCTGACTCGCCCACGCCAATCATTGCTACCCCGCCGCCTTTCATCACTGCCCTGATGTCAGCAAAATCAAGGTTGACAAGACCAGCTTTCGTGACAAGCTCAGCAATTCCCTTGACTGCGTTAGTCAATATCTCGTCAGCAACCTTGAATGCGGTGTGCAGTGGAAGATCCGGGGCAAGCTCAAGCAATTTGTCATTGGGTATGACTATGAGGGTATCAACAAGCTGCTCAAGGCGCTCAAGGCCATAGACAGCATTCTCATAGCGCCTGTTGCCTTCCATAGAGAAGGGCATGGTAACGATGCCGACGGTGAGTGCTCCCTGCTTCTTTGCTATTTCCGCAATAATCGGAGCTGAACCTGTCCCTGTGCCGCCTCCTAGCCCACAGGTGATAAATACCATGTCGCAGCCAGCGATTGCATTCTTGATTTCTTTTTCGGCTTCTCTTGCTGCCTCTTCGCCTATCTTGGGATTGGATCCAGCGCCTAATCCCTTTGAGACCTCACGACCCATCAGGATTTTCTTGGTTGCTGTGGTATACAAAAGGTCCTGGGCATCAGTGTTGACTGCTATAGTATCAACGCCTTTGATGCCCACCTCAGTTATCCTGTTGATGGTATTGTTGCCGCCGCCGCCAGCCCCGACCACCTTGATGTTTGCGGTATGCTGCTTGAGCAACTCCTGCAATTCAGCATCCATCTCGTTGTTCTGCGAAGGCACCTGTTTGGTAGAAAAATTCCTGCTTGCGCTATTTGCCTGCCCTGTTGCTGCCTGAATTATGGACTCCACCCTTACATCCCCCTGCGAAGTGCTGATTATCTACTCCTGAGTACTACCTCTATTTAAATTCTTCGACGGGTCGCCGACATCCTTTTTCGTATCAGCCTCTTTTTCCGCAAAGGTGATGACTGCAAGCTCAGGGATTGCCTCCTTTATCTGTTGAGAAAGTGCCTTCTGTATCTCTTCCGGAATCTCAACGGCAAGAGTGATTGTTGCAGAATTTCCCTCCACTGCAATTTCAGTTCCATGGATCGCAAGCGACTGCTTCATGAACCCCTCAAGCTTCTCTTTGGGCTCAGTCACAAGTCTGGTGATGGTAACGGTATAGGCCAGCTCTTTTCCTGCCAGGGGATGATTGAAGTCAACCAAGGTCCTCCCGCCTGAAACCGTTTTTATGGTTCCCGCCTGATTGTCTATGTTGACCTGAAGCCCTGGGTATGGCTGGATCTGCTCTTTTCTGAATCTTCCTGTCGGGATGAGATGGATGAGCTTTGCAGATTTTCTGCCAAAACCGTCTTCTGGGGCTATGTCTATAGTGAATTCATGGCCCACATCCTTTCCTATGAGTGCCTTATCAAGGCCAGAAAGGACCTGCCGTTTTCCTATGCAGATAGTGAGCGGGCCGTAGCTTGCCTGCGGATTATGCAGCCCATTGTCTTTTGCTACCTTCTCGTCTGTGGTATCAAATACTATGCCCTCGCCCTTGATTGTTCCGGTGTAGGTTATCTGCGCAAAGTCGTTTTCTTTGAGTGTTGCCATGTTCAGCCAGCACGTAAGAATGGAATGGATTTTTGGAGATGCGGATATTTTATAAATATATCGGCAGATGGGGCTCGTGATGCAGAATGATTTAAGCTAAAACAGGGCAACCAAGAAGGCAGAAAAGTGAGTGATTCAACTGCATATGATTCTGCATCACGAGCCCCATCTGCCGAAAGAATTTTAAAGTGCTCCCTCGAAGAATGGTAGCATTATGCAGCGAAACCTTCTGATGCTTGTGCTCATTGCATTCACACTGACACCTGCAGCTTTAGCTGAAATTGAGCTATCCATTCCCGACAGGAGCACCTATAGCCTTGGAGACGCAATCCCCGTCACCGCTACGGTTGCAGGGGATGCCGCATTTAATGGCTTCCTCAATCTTGCCGTGGTATGCGGTTCCGACAGGCTGCCCTTCTTTCTCAGCCAGCTTTCGCTTGAGCAAGGCAAGGAGAAGCCGCTGCAGGCTGGAGTGAAGCTTTCTGCTCCTCTCGAAGGAACCTGCAAGATCAAGGCAGAGTTGCAGAGCTTTGACATCAGGGGCCAGAATTTTGCAACAATAGAGGAGGTTGAATCCTCTCCATTTTCCATAGATGCGGACGCCACCATCACCGTCACACTCAAAAAAAACCGCTATGGGCCCGGAGAGACTATTGACGTCACCGGAAGGGTTACCAAGGCAACAGGCGAGCCTGTTGATGGCGCAGAAATCAAGCTCAATGTATTGGATGATGACCTCAATGCTACCGTCGCTGACGGCTCCTTCAGTTTTGCAGTCAGGCTCCCTGATGATGTGAGTTCAGGAAAGCACAAGCTGTTTTTCTACCTTGAGGATGCCTACGGCAACGAAGGGGACGCAACAACGGAATTCGAGGTCGAGAGCATCCCCACCAGCATTGCAATAGAATTGAACAAGAACAGCTATGAGCCAGGGGAGATCGCAAGGGTCAGGCCATTCCTCCTTGACCATGCGCGCCACGTCATGGATGCGCCTGTACAACTGAAGATAACAGGCCCTCAGGGGAAAGCCATCACCCGTGAGTCCATCCCTTCAGGCTCAGACTACCTCTTTAAGTTTGAATCTTCAGCGCCTGCCGGCGCCTATATCATAACTGTGTCTTATGAAGGCTTATCACAGGAGGTGAAGGTAGATCTCCCAACGGTAGGGCATCTTGAAGCAGTCCTTGACGGAGGGGCAATCATCATACGGAACACCGGCAACGCACAGCACGATGAGCAGGTGCAGCTCATCATAGCAAATGAAGAAGAGGAAAAAGTCATCACCGAGAAAGTCTCGCTTTCTCCGCTGGAGGCTGCAGCGGTCAGCCTTGAGGGCAAGGTTGATGCCGGGATATATAATGTCACCCTGCTTTTTGCAGATGCAGAGACTCCCGTTGCTGCACAAGCCTACATTGATCCCCAGCAGAAGCCTTCAGACCTTGCTGCGGTGACAGGCGCAAGCATCTCATCCGGCGCTGCTGGAGGCAGCAGCGGCACTGTAGCTGTCGCATTCCTCATCGTCGTCATCCTTGGAGCCCTTGGCTACTACAACAGGAAACGTATCGCAAGAGCTGCTCCTGTCGTGAAAGAGAGGCTCTTTGGCTTATCATCCGGAAGCAGGCAGATGGGGGATTCTCATGAGAGCAGAGCAAAAGGCTCAGCTCGACATGGCCAGCAGGAGACAGCCCCTGAAATCACCCAGGAGATGATTGATGATCTTCTGGAAAAGAAGAGTTGAAAAAAGGAGCAGTTGCACATGGTTCTTGAATTACTCATCAATCCCAGAAATGCAGAGCGCAGGCCGTGGAAGATGCTCTTTGTCGGGATACTGTACTCCTCGGTTGCCATCCTACTTTCGCTGTGGGTATTTCCTGAGCAGTCATCATTAGTCATGGTGTTTATTACTGTCCTTGCTTCCATCCACATCGTCCATAGCGTCATCAAGATTGAGGAGGCTCAAAACCTTTCAGGAGAGTACCGGATGCTTATCAAGGAGCATGGGCCAGCCTTGTCGTTCTTTATGTTCCTGTTTCTGGGATATGTGATATCCTTTTCAGTCTGGTATGTCGCAACTCCTGCGGAGATTACCACAACCCTCTTTAGCGTGCAGCAGGACACTATCAGCAGGATAAACTCTCAAGTCACGGGAAGCTTTGCTGGTGCATTCCCGATGGTAGGCAGGATATTCTTCAACAACATCCGCGTCATGGTATTCTGCATCCTGTTCTCGTTTGCTTTTGGTGCAGGCGCTATCTTCATTCTGGCATGGAACGCTTCAGTCATTAGCACAGCCATAGGAAGCTTTGCAAGCAATTCGCTTCATCAGGGCATCCTTCCTGCCTTCACACTTGCCCTGTTACGGTACCTTACTCACGGCATCCCTGAGATCCTTGCCTATTTCATGGCTGGCCTTGCTGGGGGCATAATCTCTATTGCCATCATAAGGCATGAGTGGGGCAGCGAGCGCTTCACCAGGGTATTGCTTGATTCTGTGGACCTCTCTGCAGGGGCAGTCGCCATGCTCTTTGCTGCTGCACTAGTTGAGGTGTATGTAACGCCGGCGCTGTTCTGATGAGATTTCCTTTCTGGCCTGATTTCTGACTGCTTACTGTTGAACTTCCTGTCATGCTTCACTCTCCTGAAAAAGCCCTGTGGGGAGGAAGGGAGCAGGCTCGTGGTGAGCTGGCATTCCCAAAAAGCTCATTCAAAAAAAAGGCAATGTCTATTCTCCCATCGCTTCCACAGCAAATGCGCAGCCTCATCCTTTCTATTGCAAAGCATAATGCACTTTGAAACTCCGAGGGAGAACAAAAACGAAGAAAAAAAGTGATAACAAAAACGGCTCTGGCTGCGCTTGCTGGCAAGGGCAT
>DUKR01000109.1:0-7703 GCA_013329175.1 Candidatus Woesearchaeota archaeon | reverse complement strand
TGTGTTGCTGGCATTGCCGCAGTGTAGCGAGCTGCTGCATGCGGGCATGGAGGATGGGCAGCTATGCAGTGCATGACGGAATTTTAGACGTTACAGGTTATGACAAAAACAAAGGAGCAAAGAAAGACAAAGTGCTCGGATAAGAAAGAAGCCGCGGTATTGATCTTTTGGGGGAATGTTTTTTTGAGAATATCTGGGACTACAAAGAAAGAATCCTATAGCTTCCCCTTAAGCATTGCCTTAAGCTCCCTAAGATTGTAGTCAAACCATTGCCTGCTGCCCCGCTCATAGCTCATGGCAACCAGGCCGACGAGCAGGATGACTGCATAGCAGCCTTTGCGCCGCTCAAAGCCTTCTGCAAGGAATCCTTTTTCCCTGTAGCCCGTAAGGAATGTCTGCTCCATAGCAGGTCTGCCGTGAAACATCCATTCTAATGATTTGACTAAATCAAGCTCAGTATGCCCGGCAGTTGCCCATTCAAAGTCTATAATGCCTGCGATTTTTCCCTTGTTGCAGATGATGTGGGACTGGTGATAATCCTTGTGCAGCAGGCGTGCAGGGACGTCATCAGGGATCCCACTCATTCCCTTTTCGATGTACTGCCGTGCCTGCTCAACAACCTCAGCTGAAACCTCAGAAATTCTCGAAAGCCGCTTAAGCTTTTCATCTGCGTCATAGGCAAGAAACGGTTTCCATGAGGAAAAGGCAGGCTCTGTATGCCCCCCTCTGATCCAGCCAAATGAGGGATAGGAAACGCTATGGATAGATGCTAGCAGCCTTCCTGCTGCATGTACCATCTCCCTATCTCCAACAGGCAGATGATTCCCCCCGATGCGGGATAGCAGAAGATAAGCCTTTTCTTTGAAAGTTCCCCTGGCAAGCACCTTTGGCACGGGGACGTCAGTCTCTACTGCAAGCTTTGCGTACAGGAATTCCTCTTTTGCTGCCTTCCATGAATCCTCTGGATACACCCGCAGCATCATTTCATTTCCTGATGCTGTCCTGACGTGGCAGTTCCAGTTGATGAGCCCTTTCTTCATCACGGTGCGTGACACTACAGCATCCTTTGGAAAGTGCTTTGCAACAACTGCCCTGATGTCCTGTTCGCTGAGCATGGAAACCTGGCCCTGGGGAAGAGAAGGGAAGAGGCGTTTAAAAAGCTGGCGGCTGCAAAGCACCAAGAAACAGAAGGAAAGCATACGTTTTTATACCGCCGCTTCTGAATGCTTGTTGGGTGGTTCAGATGCGTTATGGATTTGTGATACTGAGTATGCTGTTTGCCGTTGTGCTCATCCCCTCTGCGCTGGCAGATGAGCAGCCAACCCCCCTGCAACAGGCACAGGTAGCAGCAGATGAGTTTGTTGCAAGGCACGGCATATTCTACCATGGCCCCATACGCCTTAAGATATTATCCCTCCAGCGGACAACCTTAAGCCTTGACGTGAGCAGGATAGCTTTCCTCTATCAGGCCAAAGCGAAAACCGAGCAGAAAGAGCTCTTCGCAAGATTCATCGTCACCGTCAGGCAGGACCCCATCGGGATCATCAGCGTGCAGCAGCTTAAGGACGGCGACCCGCCAGTGGCGCCAGCCTCTTTGCGCACAGGCAAACCGCCAATCTTATAAATCTCGGTAGCATCTGATTGCCGTATGGTTCTGGAAGCCCTCATTAGCCCCATCACTGCTGAGCAGAAGCCATGGGAGACATTCTTTATCGGTATCCTGTACGCATCAATCGGCATTACCTTAGGGCTCTTCATCTTCCCTAGCCATGCTGGGATGATTGCAGTAGGGCTTACTGCCATGGCTTCAATCCCTCTCATCTACGGAGCCATACGCCTTGAGGAGAAGAAAGACATCACCATCAGCGAGGAGCGTATGCTCATCAAGGAGCATGGCAGGGTTGTACTCTTTCTTGCCTGCCTCTTCATGGGATTCACGGTGGCTTTTGCGGCCTGGTACGTCCTGCTCCCTGCAGACTCCGCAGCAACCCTTTTCTCTCCCCAGCTTGCAACCATCAGCGGCATCAACAGCATGGTCACAGGCAATGCCTTTGCGACAGGATCGGTCCTCCTTACAATCATCCTCAACAACCTCAAGGTGCTTGCCTTCTGCCTGCTCTTTGCCTTCTTCTACGGCTTTGGCGCAATTCTTATCCTCACCTGGAACGCCTCAGTCTTTGCTGTCGTCATCGGCGCAACCATAAGGGCAGGCCTACACAAGTCTGCTCTCGTCGTTCCTCTTGCTTTGCTTAAATATTCCATCCACGGCATCCCAGAGATAGTGGCATATTTCTGCGCTGGACTTGCAGGCGGCATCATCTCCATAGCCGTCATCAGGCATGACTGGAACTCAGGCAAATTCAGGCACATCCTCATTGACTCTGTTGACCTCACTGTTGTAGCGATAGTTCTGCTTCTCATCGCAGGCCTCCTTGAGGTATTCGTATCCCCTCTGGTTTTGGTATAGCCTGCTTTCTTGTATGGCATGGCTTGTAAGAGAAAATGCAGAAATATCAAAAAATATTTGGGGTGAATTATGGGAAAGCAAAGAGAAGAAATCTTTAAAATAATCGACAGAAGAATAGGCAATAAAAAACCGCGGATAATAATCTCTGTTCCACATGCAGGAAGGACAATCCCAGAAGACGTCAAACAAAGGCTCGCAATCCCTTTGGAAGAAGCGGTCACTAGGTATGATGAATACACTGAGGAGATTGCCTTAGAGTTTGCGGACCTTGCGGTTGTCCAGATAGCCAATATATCAAAGTATGCAATTAATCTTAACAGAAGCCATGTTATTGACGAACTTGATCTTGGCGTGGTTTTTGATCCTGTAGGTAATTATTATCCTGCCAATGGCGGATTAACAGCAACCCCCACGCTTGAAGACAGGGATAATGAGCGGCTTGTCCAGCTTTTTACCCATGAACACACTCCTGTGTGGCAATATGATTCTAAAAACCATTGCTACCTCACTGAAAAGGAAATAAAATCAAGAATCAAAAGATACCACAGACCTTACCACCAAAGTCTACAATCTCTGTTGGAGAGCGCAGCCAATCCTGTTGTCCTTATTGACCTGCATTCAATGTCCAAGGGCCCATTTGATCTCATCATAGGCGACGGCAGGGGCAGGAGCACAGGCAGCAGCATCTGCCAGAACCAGCTTCTTCCTTTTTTCTCAGAGTCTAACATGCTCATAGGCTATGCAGGCTATGGCAGAAGGGATATACGTGATATGCCCTACCACCATGAAGCAATCAGGCACTCAGGGGGGTACATTACCCTGAACTATGGAAACCAGGACAGGGGCATCTACGCTATTCAGATTGAGCTGAACAGAAAAACCTGTCAGGATAATTATGGTGAGGTTATTGATACCTTAAAGGAGTTCATTGAGTTCCTATCCAATAACACAAAGCAAGGAGGGTTCTTTTGAGGGGAGAATTATTAATCCACAGGGCATCGCCACAGCGTAACGCACTGCAATGGCGGGCATGAAGGATGAGCGGCTTAGCAGTGCACGACGGAATTGACAACATCACCCTATGCAGCATTTTCAATTGATAAAGAAAAACAAAGTGAGAGGATGAAATAAAGCTATTGGGTAATGATTTTTTGATGAATGCCCTTTTTTGGAATGCATGGCTACTACGTGAACCGTCGTAGAAAACTGATGAGTACAGCCGCAGCAAAACGGCAGGGAAGCAACTTCACAAAGCCGAAGCATTATGAAAAAATGCAAGAGTCTGGTGTTGGAAAGCTTTATATAAACCGTTCCCCTGATTTTCCCTGAGGGTTTGGAGAAGAGTGGTCAAGGCTTTTGAAGCATATGTCCCTACACCGACAGCCTATATCCGCTACGCTGGTGTATGGGACATGCAGGACCTGTACGAGTCTTTGGTAGACTGGTTCAGGCAGAAAAAGTACCACTTCCATGAAAAGATTTACAAGCATAAGCACCCATCGCCCTTCGGGATTGAGCGCCAGTACGTCTGGGCTGCTGAAAGGAAGGAGAATGAATACGTCAAAATCGCCTATAATTTCTACATGCACACCTATGATTGCCATGATGTCCAGGTGGTGATGAAGGACGGGACAGCAAGGGAGTTCACCAAGGGCCGCATCTGGATAGAGGTGAAAGTCAACATCCAGTTTGACGATGAGAAGCGCTGGGACGAAAAAGCCTTTTACCGCCACCTGAAAGATTTCTACAACAAGTACGTCAACCGAAAGCGCCTCATGCAGGGCTACTCGCCAAAATTCAGGACTGAGCAGCACAGCGTATGCGCCCTCATCGCCGAGCGCCTCAAGCTCCAGACCGAAGGCTTTGAGCATGCCCACCTTGGGGGCGTGTATAACAGGACATGAGCATGCCGGAAACAAAATACAACGCAGAGAACGTGCCTGTAGTTTATATCCGCTACAAGGGCGTCTGGGACATGGAAGATCTCTACCAGCAGATGGTGGACTGGTTCAGGCAAAGAAAATACCATTTCTACGAGAAGATTTACAAGCACAAGCACCCATCGCCTTTCGGCATCGAGCGCCAGTACGTCTGGGCTGCACACAGGCATGAGGATGATTACCTATCCTTTCATATCAGCATATATTTTCATACCTACGATGCCCATGACGTCGAGGTTCTCATGAAAGATGGCAGCACCAGGGCATTCACCAAAGGCAGGATCTGGATGGAGTTCACCGGAAAGATGGAATATGACGATGAGAAACGCTGGGAGGAGAGGGCATTCTATTATTCACTGAGAAACGTTTATAATAAGTACGTGATAAAGAAGAAGAAGGAGCAGTTATGGTGGGACCAGCTTTGGTACAGGGAGATCCACCAGCTCTATAACCTTGTCCAGCAGCGCCTCAAGATGGAATCTGAGGGCTTTGAGCACCGCTACTGGACTGGCGTGCACAGGTAGGAAGCAATGTCAGAGATAAAAATCATCGTTGACCATCTCAGGATGGATTTCAAGGGCATGTTCAATGCCAATGACCTCTTCCGGGCCATAGATTCATGGCTCTTTGAGAAAGGCTTTGAGAAGAGGACGAACAAGAATTTTGAGTACGACACCGCAAGCGGCAAGTTCATGGAGTGGGAGTCCTATCCATGGAAGAAGGTCACTGACTACTATCGCCAGATGATGAAGATACGCATCCTCATCTATGACATGGTCAAAAAAGACGTGGTGCATGAAGGGAAGAAGGAGAGGCTTGATCATGGCAGGGTCATCATCTATCTTGACGGCTACCTTGAGCTTGACTACGAGCACCGCTGGGATGGCAACGCTTTCTTGCAGGCAGTGCGCACCCTCTTTGACAAGTGGCTCTATGTTCATTACACCGAGAGCTTTGAGAAGATGGTGACAAGAGACTGCCATATGCTTAATGACCATCTGGAGAAACTTCTGAACCTAAAGAGGCACTGGAGGCTTGTGGAAAGCGTTCCTGCATAGGTGATGCCATGAGCGGAGAACACAAATTCGTGGTGGACGGGCTGCGCCTAGCGTATAACGGCCCCTTTGACCTTGTTGACTTCTATGCCTTCACTGAGGATTTCATGCGAAAGCGGGGATTCGAGAAGGAGATCAAGAAGAAGGTTGAGCATACCCTTGCAGCGGGAATGCAGGCCGAGTGGAATGTGGAATGGTTCAGGGAGGTAGGCAATACGTTTGAGCACGTTGTTCGCATCCGATTTCTTGCTACCAACGTCACCAGCGTCATCATCACCAAAAATGATGCCCAGCGGACGCTGCAGCATGGGGATGTCACCATCCTTGTTGACGGCATCGTCCATTCAGAGCTGGAAGGCCAGTGGCAGAAGAAGCCGCTGTTCTATTTCCTTCGCGCGTTGTATGACAAGTACATCTACAAAGTATGGACTGAGCGTGAGGATGCTGCTGTCAGGAAGCACGCCTATGACCTGCACCAGGCGCTCAAGGACTATTTTGCAAGGTATCAATTCTAGGCTCTCCAGAGACTTTCAGGAGAAGCCAGCATGGGGAGGAAGCAGATTCATGAACAAAAACGCCACTAAGGCAGAAGAGGAGTGGAGGAAGGAGCTTACGCCTGAGCAGTTCGGGGTCCTTCGAGAGCACGGGACTGAGCCTGCATTCACCGGCAAACACCATGACCGTAAGGAAGGGGGGACGTACCTCTGCGCAGGATGCAAGGCGGAGCTTTTTTCATCTGTCGCAAAATTTGACTCAGGCACGGGCTGGCCAAGCTTCTGGGCACCAAAATGCAAAGAGAGCATCGCAACCCAGGAAGATACAAGCCATTTCATGAAACGAACAGAGGTCCACTGCGCACGATGCGGCGGGCACTTAGGCCATGCCTTTAGCGACGGGCCAAAACCTACCGGCCTTAGGTATTGCATCAATTCAGCATCGCTGGAATTCAGAAAAGACCAAAATGACGAAGAAAAGGATATAAGCCGTTAGCCTCTCTGCATATGCTTCTCAGGCTTTATCGTCAGTGCGGCCTTCCTGTCTAGATTGTAGCTGAAGTACTGGGGAACCTCATTGATGGTGGGCTTCATCTTCTTGATGACCATGGATTTTCTTCCGTCTTCATGGACAGAGAATTCCAATGCGCCATCCATTATCTCTTCCATCGCTACAACATCTCTGCTCTGCCCATCACCCATATGCATGAAATACAGCACAGTTGCTCCTTTTGCCTTCAGGAAATTGTTGAGCATCAGGACGAATTTATAGACCTGCCTGGGATCATGGATAACCATGCTTTGGGTTATGAAATTCACCACAACCCGCAATGGCCTGGCCCTTGCGCCGGCAAGGGAGTCAACGGTCTCCCTGATGATGCCGAACTCCTTGACCTGAAGCTGTTCAGCTTCATTATAGATGTGCTGGGTGTCGCCGATAACCTCGTCATACATGTTGATAAGCGAAAATGTCCCTGCTTTTTCATAGGTTGCCACGTTCATCCCAAGGGAGGCAAACACTTCCCTTATGTCATCAACAAGCTCATTCATGCAGATGTAGACAACGTTTTCGCCTAGCTCAAGCCCTCGCTTCATGTAGGTGAATGCGACGACTCCCTTGCCTGATCCTGGAAGGCCTTCAAGCAGGATGCTCTTATTGGATGGAAACCCGCCGCCAAGGACGGCATTCAGCGCCTTGTAACCCGAATCAACGCACTTTTTTACTCCCAACGTTGCATCAGACATCTTTGCTATCATCGCTTTGGCTTTCACGGTGGCCTTTTTAGGGTCATCCACAAGTGGCTCCTGAAGCTTGAGTGACGCCTTCACGATGTCGGTCTGGGTGACGATGCCAAAAAGCTTTTCCGATTCAACCACAGCAACCCGCTTTGCCCCTGTCTTTTGCATCATGGCAACTACATCAAAAAAATCCTTCTGGGGCGAGATGGTCTCAAGCTTAGACTGCGCTGCCTTAACTTGCGTCTTCTTTGGGTTTTTTCCGCTAAGCAGGACTTTTTTCAGAATGTCCGTCTCGGTGATGATGCCGCAGGGCTGCTTTCCCCTGACCACCACCAGGCAGGAGATGCTCTTTGTAATCATCTCCTTAGCTGCCATTTCGACGGTGTCATCCTCTTTTATAGTCCTGACATCATGGACCATGAACTCCTTGATAGGGATCATAGCTTTTATCTTGGCATACTATAGGATATAAATCTTTCGGGGAGTGGTGACATCCAAATACTTGAGT
>DUKR01000116.1 GCA_013329175.1 Candidatus Woesearchaeota archaeon | reverse complement strand
TAACTCTGGATGCCTTTGGCATCAGCAGGCATAACTTTGCTCTGCGCTTTGCTTGAGACGGAGTCTACGCCCGCGATTTAATCAGCTAAACAAATACCAAATACCTGGTTTTTATGGCCTCCATTCTTCCGTATTTCCTCACAACAGAAAAAATAGGATAACAGGCAGCACCAGGCACCCCATGGAAAGGCTTCGTTTCGTCTCGACTATGTTAGGGACAACGCCCACTGCCGTGCTTGTCAGCATGATGAGAATCCCCAGCCATCCTGAAAAATACGCGACAAGGCAGCTTACAAACGCTATCACCGAGAGCACCAGCATCCTGTAGTTCAGCCTGCTCATCAGCTGTGCTGCACCCTTGCTGATTTGCAGCGCAAGGACTGCCGCAACCCCTCCTGCAACAAGCGCAGCAGCGCAGAATACCATCAGCTCCTGAGGGGTGATGGCGTCAAGCAACTGCATCACGGCAACAATCGCTCCGTTTCTGGCCTTATCTAGAGTAAAGTAGGCAGCAAGGCTGAAGGCAAAATTCACAGTATTGATGCCACCTATCAGGATGAGAAAGCCATACACCCCTAAATCCCCTGCAAACTGGATGGCAATGATTGCCGCCTGCGCCGAGCCTAAGCCAGGCAGAAGCCCGGTTATTGAGCCCCAGAGCGTTGCTGCACCTACTGCCTTAAGTGTATCCTTTTTCGGAAGTTTCAGCGTCTCAGAGATGGACTGCTTAGGGATTGTCGAGTTTGAGTTTAGCGAAAGAAGCAGCGTGGAGATGCCAAAAAGCCCTGAAAGCAGGGGCAAAAGTGGCTGCGAGACTGTGTGCAGGCTCAGGACAATAAGGCCAAGCGTCCCTGACAGCAGAAATACTATTGCCCCCCACACCTGCTTTGCTATAGTAGATGCCTTCAGGATCATGTAGATGGTCACCACAATGAGAAGATGGGCAATGTACGGCTGGATAATGTCATACACCCCAGGGAGGAAAGGGATGACAAGCGGCATGATAGCTATCGTTGCTATCAGGCTCAGAAGAGAGCCAATAACTGTCAGTTTCACCGCTTCATACCCCTTTCCTTCAAGAAGCATCCTGTGGCCTGGCAAAGCGGCCAGTGCCATGTCAGGGTCAGGCGCTCCAAGGAAGATTGAGGGAATGCTGTCAATGAAGGTATGCGTAACAGCCAAAGCGATGATGAAGACACCCACTGCCAGAGGCTGCGTGATGGCAAACAAAAATGGCGACGCGCTCACCACAAGCACCGCAACAAGGTTGATATGCACCCCAGGAACCATGCCCGTGAAGATACCTGCACAGATGCCAAGAAGCAATGCTAGCAGAATTTCAATGAACATCAGGGATGAGGATTCGCCTGAAGGTTAAAAATTTCACCAAAATGAGGGGATGAACACAGCAGGGCAAAAGGAAAACATTAAGAATGGCTGCCTTCCTAGCGACCATTTTTTGTTGGAGGTTAGATGCAGATGGCAGCCAGATTATTCATACCAGGCCCAAGCGATGTTGATGATACAGTCCTCAGAGAGTTGGCTAGGCCCCAGCTCGGCCACAGGACACAGGAGTTCAGGGAATTGTTTGCTTCCCTGAGGCCAGGACTGCGGAAACTGTTCTCGACGGGAAACGACGTCCTCATCAGCACCTCATCAGGCAGCGGATTATGGGAAGCGGCAATACGAAGCTGCGTTAAGAGTAAAGTCCTTCACGCAGTCAACGGAGCATTCTCAAAGAAATGGGCATCGCTATCCAAAAATTGTGCCAAGGACATGGCAGCCCTCTCCTTTCAGGATGGAAAGCCAGTCAACCCCCAAGCTGTGGATAAAGCGCTCTCAGAAAGAGACTATGAAGCCTTCTGTGTGGTGCACAACGAGACCTCAACAGGCGTCATATCTGATCTTGGTGCTCTCTCTCAAGTCATGAAGAAGCACCCTGATGTGCTGTTTTTCGTTGATGCGGTATCCTCGCTTGGAGGGGTGAAGATTGAGGTAGATGGCCTAGGCATTGACATTTGCCTAGCCTCGTCGCAGAAGGCCCTTGCCCTTCCGGCGGGAATAGCCCTTGCATCCATATCCCGGCGCTCCTACCTAAAAGCAGAGGCTGTCGAGGGAAG
This sequence comes from Candidatus Woesearchaeota archaeon, assembly GCA_013329175.1. Taxonomy (GTDB): domain Archaea; phylum Nanobdellota; class Nanobdellia; order Woesearchaeales; family UBA11716; genus UBA11716; species UBA11716 sp9638u. The sequence goes on along the minus strand of DUKR01000116.1, from coordinate 17,701 downwards.
AGGCTATTACTTTGACCTCCTTGAGCTGAAAAAAGCATACGACAAGGATGAGACGCCCTACACCCCATCCATCCCCCACCTCTATGCCCTCAGAAAGCAGCTTGATAGGATGGAAGCTGAAGGCCTTGAGTTCCGATACAAAAGGCATGAGGAGATGGCATCATGGGTAAGGGCATGGGCAAAGGAGCAGGGATTCCCGATGTTCTCCCAGGAGGGATGCCATTCTCCTACCGTCAGCTGCATCAGCAACACCAAGGGCATTGATTTTGCAGCAGTAAAGAAGGCTCTGGCTGGCAGGGGCATTACTGTAGACACCGGCTACCGAAAGCTCAACGAGAAGCTTGCTGCTGAAGAAAAACCAACTACTTTTCGCATAGCTCACATGGGTGAAAGGACGCCAGACGAGATCAGGTCCTATCTCGCAGAGCTACAGAAGCAGTTTCAGGTGAAACCATGAACGTCATCATCCCTGATAAGGTAAGCGCAACGTCAAAGAGGCTCCTTGAAGCACAAGGTTTTGTCGTCACCCAGAAAGCAGGCATTGGCATAGATGAGGCAAATACCCTTGCAAAAGGAGCAGATGCCCTCATCGTGCGAAGCTACAGTCTGCATGAGCTTTCCTTTCACCTATCACTAAAGGCAATAGGAAGAGCAGGCGCAGGCGTCAATAACATCCCGGTTGAAGGATGCACAAAAAAAGGCGTTGTCGTTTTCAACACTCCAGGCGCTAATGCCAACGCAGTAAAGGAGCTTGTCCTCTGTGGGCTTTTGCTCTCATCGCGCCAGATAATTGACGGCGTGAACTGGACATCGGGCCAGAAGGAGCATGGTGAAAACCTGCTTAGGGAAGTTGAGAAGAACAAAGGCCAGTTCAGGGGCAGCGAAATAGCAGGAAAGACGCTCGGCGTGGTCGGCCTTGGAGCTGTAGGCATGCTTGTCGCAAACGATGCTGTCGCTTTAGGCATGAGGGTGATAGGCCATGACCCCTACCTCTCTGTGGACAATGCATGGCACCTCTCAAAAGAAGTCAAGAAGGCTGAAAGCCTTGATTCGCTCCTCTCTCAGTCTGATTATCTTACCATCCACGTGCCGCTTCTGGATTCCACCAACCGAATGTTCAATGCAAAGCTCTTTGCAAAGATGAAGAGAGGTATTCGCATCATGAACTTCTCCCGCTATGAGATCATCAGCGGCGCTGATCTTATTGCAGCCCTTGGCAGCGGCATTGTAGCCCGATACGTCACCGATTTCCCCACACATGACCTCCTTGGGGTGAAGGGAGTGATTGCAATACCTCACTTAGGAGCATCAACTGAGGAAGCTGAGGAGAACTGTGCGGTCATGGCTGCAAAGCAGATAGCAGCGTTCCTCAAGGAAGGCACCATAACCAATTCCGTCAACTTCCCCGACTGCTCCCTGCCAAGGGGAGGCAAAACGAGGCTGACCCTTGTCAATCTCAACGTGCCCAAGATGATAGAGAAAATCACTACGGCGCTTGGGGAAGCAAACCTCAACATCACTGACATGGTCAACAAGAGCCGTGGCGACATAGCCTATACTATCATTGACCTTGACCAGGAAGTGGATGATGAGATGGTCTCAGAACTTGGCTCATTCGAGGGGATTGTCAAAGTGAGGAAGATCTGAGAGCGTCAGTTCCTGATGACCTCTTCCATCCCCTTCTTTGAAAGGACGTCCTGAGCGAGAGCCAGGAATTCTTCCTCCTTCTCAGTAGCAATGATTGCGCCAGCAGCAAACTGATGGCCTCCAGCAGAGCCGCCTACAGGGTCAGCAAGCAATGCAACAATATTTCGCAGATCAATTTCGCCATTGCTCTCCACCCCCGCAAGCCGGATAGAGACCTTGGTGGTATGGTCCAGATTGCGGGCAAGGGACAGGATATAGGATCCGTCCTTCACATGCCTTGACTTAGAAAGAATCGAAGCTAAAGTGCCTATCATTGTCGGTAACACCTGATCTTTGGCGTTGATGATGACAAAGCCCTCGCCCTCGACAACTGCCTGAGAGCCTCTGCTAGTCTCAAACCATTTCAGGGCTGAAACAATCGCCTTGCGATAATCCTCCAGGTGCCTGATAGCCTTCAGTTTCGTCCGCCTGTCGCCAAGGCACGCGCCAATCCCGAGAGATGCCTTGTTCATCCTGCCGCACGCGTTCAGCAGCGTGCAGAACTCCTTTGCGTCCCGAAGAGGGCTTCCCTGCTCTTCTCCTGTCAGAAGATAGATGTTCCCCAGCACGTCTTCTGGTTTTTTTTCGCCAAGCCTGCGCATGATGACGCCGGTTGTCAGCCTCTGGAGCTCTTCTGCTGAGAGGTCAATGATTTTTTTCCAAGTGCCATCCTCCTTTTGCGGATTGATGCCTAGCTGATGCAAAAATGCAATGGATCCAGACTCTGAGCCGCTGATGCCTGGGATGTAGGGGTCAGTGCAGTACTCAAGCGCCTTATGGATGGCCCTTGTCTGCGCTCCAAAGAGCCGTAACCCCCGCTCTTTTTTGATGCTTCCCTGCCTGATGGCTTCCTCAAGAATCTCCCTGTTCAGCAGTTGGAATCCTTCAGCTCCCTCCTGGATGTCACCTATAGCTCCGATGAGTGCAATGTGCGCCATCCTGCCTGCTGCAGCAGAAAGCTCACGGGAAAAGAGGTACGCAACCCCTGCTCCGGATATCTCGCTCCCCCCGTCAATGCCGCACAAATGGGGGTTGAGGTGTACAATGTTTGGCGCTGCGGTTTCTTCTGATAGCTCGTGATGGTCAATGATGAACACCGTCCTGTCAGGAATGCTCTGCCTGATTGCAGGAATCATCCCTGAGCCAAGGTCTGAGAACACGATGACTTTGTATGGCTCTTTAGCAAGCTGTCCGATGCCCTCTTCGGTAAGCTGCTGCACCGTCGAGACAGAATACCGCATCGAGTTGCTTGAGAGCATCCGCACAAGGATTGAGCAGGAGGTGATGCCGTCAGCGTCAAGATGGCTGATGACTCTTACCGTCTCTTTTTTGCCTATCTCCTTGAATCTCTCTGCGGCTGACCCGACCATCTCTTTGAACGTACCATACCTGTCCATCAGAATACCTCTAGAATCACACAACACACCTAGCAATGTCACCCCTTTTTATGTGTTTTCATCTCTACCCGCACATTACTTTAAGCTTATTCCTTCACTCTCCTGAAAAGCCCCGTCAGGATAGGCATGAGTGGCAAGCTTTGAGGGATAAGGGTGGATAGGCTCAGGGGAGTTAGGCATTCCCTGAAAAATCAATCAAAAAAGGCATTAGTACCCCTCCCATCACTTCCACAGCCAATGCGTAACTTCATCCTTTGTATTAATGGGCATAGTGCACTTTGAAATTCTGAGGGGGGAAAAAGTGAAAACGAAAAAGAAACGGGCTGTGCAGGGCATTGCCGCAGTGTAGGGTGCTGCACCATCGGGTGTGAAGGATGAGCGCTGGCAGCAGTGCACGACGGATTGAACCTCATACGGACTACGCTCTTTGCCTGTAGGTTCCTGTCCTTCTTTAGCTCTGCGCTTTGCTTGAGGCGGAGTCTACACCTGCGATTTAATCAGGCTTGATGATGTTAATGAGAAAGTTTCTATTGGCCCCCTTTCTGATACTACACTCATGCGATACCATTGTGTTGCCCCTTATAAGTAATTAAATAATAAAAACATTTATAAATAAATCAAGTAGAGCTAAGGGATATGTCATTACAAATGAAAGTTTCAGTTGAAAACGTGCATACTATGCACCGGAATCTGGTTGAAGAGGATCAGATTAATCCATCAAGGCTTGATGCGATGTTGTTAAACTGCATTGAATATGGCAATGTCAAAAAACGTGACAAAAAATATAATTCGGCGGCAAAATTTTACATGATGGCGTTTGATTTCTCAAGAGAATTGTTCTTAAAAACTCTAGATTACATAAATCTTGAAAAAATGAGAAAGCCTCTAGATGAGCTCATTGAAATAGATTCAGAAAGATTTTCACCTGGGTTTTTAGATGAAGTACGAGAAATAGAAAATAGATTATCTAAGTGTGTTAGTATCAATGAATATCAAGAATTAAAAGAAAAAAAACAGGACGAAGTATGGTATGATTCATCAACTGGATATCTGATTTGTGAGGCAGTTGCTAACAAAACTAAAGACCCGCAAAAATTAAGAGGCATATTTCAATCAATGAACCTTCTTCAGGTTTACAAGATCATTGGAGGTGGTTCCACTAAAAGAGCCCTCGAACACTTTAAGGAGGGGTTCGATGAAAATTCAAGGTTTAGTGTAATTCCATCTAATCGAAGATTTAAAATAATGTACACCGCAGCGTTTTCTATCTCAGAAATCCTTGAGATTCAGAATCTTAAAGAAGAAGCTGTTGAGTTTCGAAAGATTGCACTTGACAGTATTCTGAACATTAAATTTGAAAAAGACGGTAGACGCCTGGATAGAAAGTATTTAAATGATGATATAGTCAGAGCTCGTGGACTTCTAGATAAAACGTATGGTGAATCTGAATCTGAATTAGAGGATGAGGTTGAAGCAAGATTGATAAATTGCCAATTTGACATTAATCAAAGGCATCAAAGGCTTAAAAGAGGAGGGCTTCCCAAAAATCATTATGCCAGTGAGAACACTGGTAATCCAAATGAACAAGTAGTGATAGAACCGTTTGAATTGCCACAGTCATATCTACCTGACAAGTTCGTTCAATCCGTTGTTAAGCATGAAATTAAAAATGCGTGGAGTTCAATAATTAAAGGTAATGGGTCATTTAAAGAAAATGACCTAAGATTCTTTTACAATGAAAGCATTCGCATCGCAGATGAGACAATGCGCAATAATTGTACTATTAATGCTGGCTGGTACTTACAAATTGCAGCACAATTTGCAGACAGCCTGTTTGAAATTAATGGAATGGAAGAAGCTGCCATTAAGTTTACAAATGCAGCATCACGTGCCCTTCAATTAAATAAAAAGGATACTTATTTGAAATATCTTGCAAAAAAAAGACTCGATGTTTTTCATGCATATTTGGATATATTCAATTCCGAGGGATGGGAAACACTACCAAATAAAGCTAATCAAATAAAAAAGCTGTCAATGCTTGGATATCATCTTGCACCTGTCCTAATGATGTATGGATTAAATACCCAAAACAGAACCGTTGACTATCAAGACTTCACAAATTATGCTGAAACTCTAATGAGACTTACTCAAAATACAGGGTATGGCTTACATCTTCTAGAATATAGATATCAGGATAACGAAGCCATATTCTTAGATCGTGAAGTCGGATCTAGGATTAAAATTATGTATGGGGTCATGAAAATCCAACATAATTCTAGTGAATCAGCAGAAGCAATTAGACTTGGAAAAGAACTAATTAGTTACGGAGAAAAATTTAGTCCTATTTTTGAAGAAAGTAGAAGTAATTATGATAATAGGACTGGTGCTATATTAAGGTTTCAGATTGCCCATGCTGCTGAATATATGGCTAAGATAGACCATGTGAATAGAATAGAACACCTAAAAAAAGCCGTTGAGCATTATAAGTCAGGATTAATTAAAAACGCAGGAAACGCTAGTAAAATGGGTAGAGAAACCATTATAGATGAAGATCAAAGATACCAAGATATCATGAAGGAATTACGCTTATCCAGTATTGTTAATGATAACCCATTACTTAAGGTTTGAAGTGAACCCTTAAAAAAGTACATACTGTTAAGCTTTGTGGCCATTGAGCCTCATACGGATGGCATACGCTTGCGCTGGGGGCCATGCCTGACCATATCCACTTCTTTGTCAGTGCTCACCAAAAATGGGCGCCGATGAAGGTAGTGCAACTCAGCAAACAGCATCATTTTCCGAATCTGCGCTCCCTCTGCCTGAACTGCTCGATGCATCTGAAGAAATCCTCCCGCGAGAACTCAGGCCATAGGGAGTCAACAAAGCACAGCTCCGAATACGCCCCCTGCCACAAAAGGAAATTGCTGATGCGCTGCTCGCCGCCGGTCCTGATGATGAGGTCAGGCTCATCGGCAGCATACAGGTGTGCCGCAATTGCCTCCTCCGTCACTTCAGTTATGCCCTCTTGGATAATTCTCTGCACGGCATCAACAATCTCTGCCCTTCCGCTGTAGCCGACGCAGAAGCGCAGGGTGTGCTCAGCATACTCTTTTGTAGCCTCCATCAGCCTTCTCATCCCTTCCTTTATCTCCTCAGGGAACAGGCGCATCCTTCCTATGAACTCAACCCTTATCCTGTGCGTTGTGCAGCTCTTAAGGATGCGCTTATCCGCCATGCCCTTCAGGAACAATGCCATCAGACGCCCTTTCTCTTCAGCAGGCCTTTCGAAATTCTCGATGGAGAAGGCGTAGAGGGTAAGAATCCTGGCCCCTGCCTCCCTGCACCACTTCATAACATCCAGGATCTTTTGCGCTCCAGCCTCATGCCCCTTCCACGGCGCCAGAAACTTGCTTTTGGCATAGCGCCGGTTCCCATCCATGATGATCGCGATATGGCGGGGTTCCTGCATGCAGCATCGGCGCTCTTCGCCTGTTAATAAATGTTGTTTTCACTCGGAGCAGTTAACCGTAATTGTTTTGCAGATGGGCAGCAGATGCTCTTAGGTGAAGTGCTCCTGAAGCATTGTTTTCACCGTGTACTACTAGTGAGCGATATTCTCACTTGTGAAAAAATAATTATACCTCCTGGCATTATAGTTTCCGAATATTTTTACGTAGTGGGGCGATATCAGTGCTGCAGGACAGTATTCCCTCATTTAAACGGGCGGCCATAAAAAATGGGTTACTCTCCTATAGTAGCAATTGTCGGAAGATTTTTAAAATCAACAAACTTACTTTAGGAAAAAGATGAACTCTCTCCACCCCTCCATAGACGAAGGCATCCCTATAAGGGATATAGAATCTCAGCTAAGAAAGGCAGCTCATAGATTGGGAACGATATTTTCAGATCCAATAGATTCTAGATCACACCCTGATGGAGTTCCCCGTTTAACGTTAAATGAGATTATAGAAAAAACCCAGAAATCCTCATTTGCTGACCACCACCAGACTTATCCTATTGATAAATATCTTGCCACTATTTCTATGAGAGTAATTGAGGGTATGTTAACTGAGCTTAATGAAGAACATGAAGAACATGACATCCAAGCTGGCATCAGGATTGAGCATGATATTACGGAAGTGCGAGATTCTGTAACAAAAAAAGTAACTGTGGTTTCACCAGAAAAACGCTATATCGTGCATGCAAATCCTGTAGATGGAAGTGACAATTATTCTGCTGCTTTAAACAGTTGGGCAACGGTCCAGAAATCAAACTTGAAACTTCCGCTGAATTCAGACTCTTGCGTGACGCTAACTTTCTCCGAAAAAAAAGACCCATTTAATCCAATTGCTGTGGCAGTTTATAGTTTTCGCAATCACATGATTTATGGGGCGTACAGGGGCCATGGCAGTACCTACATTGGGACCTTCGGGCTGGAGCCAGCAATACAACTGCACCATAAGGTGATAGGATTAAATCCAAAGTCAGTTGACATTCGTTTTTTTATTGCAGACTATAAGTATGATTTGATTGAAGTTCCAACAACACTGGAGCGATCTCTTCTGGAATACGGCGGAGAAAAAGGGATTCAAGTTGATAGAATTAGAGGAACTGTAGGCTCAGTACCAAATATTCTGAAAGTAATTATTGAAAATGAAGCCTTGGGTTATTTTGATTATAGGCCAGCCCACGCATTTAACGATTCTGCAATTAAGGGAGGACTTCAAAACAGAAAATTTGCAAGCCTAAAGGCCACAAATGTCCTTGCTGTACTTCCTGTTGCTCTATCTAGGGGGTATGAAGCAAGAACCGTTAGGGGTAATTTGCATGCTCAGGAATTTAATGATTTTGATTTAAGTGACCCAGACAAAAACCCAGATATCAGCCTCATTCTTGCCCCTAGTGAATTATTCAATGGGAAACATCCCTATCAAGTTATGATCCCCGTTAGGAGAGCTATTCAACCCATTGAGAAATTGGTGTCCAGTTTTATTGAAGAACACAAAGGGACAGGATATAAAATTCCTGGCTATCAACTCACTAAACTTATATCAGGTAGTGGAGCATATAAATCAGTATGGGGAGCTACTCCTCAAGTGGAGATGGGAAAAGAGGTAGTTGTCAAGATTTTTGAGCCATCGAAAAAGAGAGGAGAGGGATATCTTGAGAAGGCCGCAATGTCTCAAGAACGTATGGAGGAAAATGAGGCCCTCATGGCAAAGGTCAGAGGAAGAAGCCTCCACGTTGGATTTTTATATTCTATTAAGTCTGATGGGTGGTCACCCAGCAGAAATTCTGTCCATTATATGATAGAACACCCGTTTGAACAGACCACCGCTGAAAAATTCAAGTTGGGACAAATAGCCCCCTTAGGGGATATAGTGAAGTTAGGCAACCATCTTATTGATGCTGTTGCTGCAGGCCATAGTTTGGAGGAGAAGATTATTCATGGAGACATTAAGGATGAAAACTTTGGTATCACCAGCGATGGCGATGGAATTCTTACAGACTATGGGATTTCAATGATTTTGAATGGAAAAGATAAGCGAGAAAGAAATATTGGTTCCATCCACGCAATGGCTCCTGAATTATATGAGGAAGGGACACAACCATCCACACAAAGTGACGTTTTTGCGATTGCAACTGTCTTAACAAAGTGGGCCACTGGTTATCATCCATTTTCTCCAAAAACAGAAAAGCCCTCAACCACAGGAACAGTAAGGGATGAATATGAATCAATGACGAAAAAAGAGCTGAATAAGCCCGATTATTCACACATCTATTCAAGAATCAAGCTACCAAAAGAGATGAGTGATATCATCATTAAAGGATTGCAAAAAAATCCGATGAACAGATATATGAATGCTTGTGAAATGCTTGAGGGCTGGAGTAAAGTTGTCAGCGTATATGATACCTATCTTCGCATCCGGGGGGATACTTTGGAAAGGGCAGAAAAAGCGGATCCGAACCTTTATCTTTCCCCTCACTTAGAGTTAACTGAACATTGGCTGCTGGAACTAAATCCCCTGGCTTCCTTTGCTGAGCGCATTGCGGCAGTGGCTCATGATTATGAAAGACTAACCGAAGGCAGAATAAGGTATAATGGGCAACCTAATGACCTTGAGAACTATATAAAATATAAAGAGGAGCATGCACACAAAAGCGCTCAACTAGTAAAGAAAAAACTTGAGGAGATTGGGGCTGATGCAGCTCTTGCTTCAGCTGTGGAATCTCTTATCCATCATCATGATGACCCCAAAGTTAATTCAACTCTTCCTAATGCAGCATCAATACAGAGCATAGTCGATGCGGATTCGCTTTCCTTCTTTCAGAATAATCTGAATCTATATTCTCAGGAACCAAAAAACAAAGAGAGGATTGAATTAAAGGCAAAATTCATGTATGACAAGATGTCTGATCGAGCAAAAGAGTTCATGCGAATGCAATCATTCTACCCATCAATTATTTCTCATCTGCCTGGTGCTGCATAGACAGAATGAAAGCCATCACATCAGCAATTTCCTGTGTCATTGATAACAGGTAATGGCCGTAAATGCCGGTTCTGCAATTATTTCCTGTAAACAAACTGTTTGCAGATTTTATTAATTTTTTTCTTTGGGAATATAATGCAAGAAGGCTATCCATAGAAAATTTAGAATAAAGGCGCATTGTTTTTTCAAATAATTGCTGCAATTCATGAAATAAAAGAGTTACATGCTTAGGGATATTTTCAATCTTCTTAGGGAACTCTTGGAGATAGAGGCAGAGATATTTTACTTCATCAGCAACTTTTTCAAGATACTCTATCATGCAGTAAAGGAATTTTTGATTCCTGATATTACCGAAATCCCCTTTATTTAATGCTCTTCTGCAGAAGCCAGTATATCTGTTGTTTGTTATTTCCATTAGGCGTATGGATTCAAGCAAGGTTATGTCGCTTTTTTCAAGTGCAGCCGCCATATCCGAAAGCATAATGTTGAGTTGAAAGAATGTTCTGCTCAAGATATTGTCGAACTCCTCCGTCTGGACTGCGGCAATTCGCTTTATTATGCATGAAGACTTAGTCTGAGAAACAATTTCAAACCCCACTAAAATAGAGTGGGCTGCTTCCTGTACCTTTAAGAAATGCCTAGGATTAGATGAAAAAATCTCAACCTCATCATAGCCTTTCTTATAGATTGAATACAGAAGCCTTTCGAGTATAAGTGAACAGTCGGTTATATCAATAGTTATTTTATCGTTATCCCTACCATTACTATTCAGGAAAAGAGTTCTCTCCCTTTCTTCCATCTTCAACTCATCCCCTGCTTTCACCCCGTTCTGCTCCACCCACTTCGCAGGCAGCGTTATCGTCAGCGTTCCGTGCCCCTGCCGAATAACCTTGCGCTTCATGACCCATAATACCTACGATGGAATATAAAAATATTCCGAAAAATAGTGAAAATAATAGGGATATAGTGATATTGTGCAAAATATATTCCATACGGGAAAAGAATATATAGCAAAATCTTCAACTGAATATGCAGTTGTTTTTATTGAGCCTGAATATCTGTTGAGAAAAGCCAAAAAAATGGTTTCGGAAAAAGACCTGCACCTCCTGCACCACCTGAGAAACGACGCAAGGGCGACAATCACGGACATATCCAAAAAGATGGACGCTCCGATAACAACCGTCTTTGACAGAATGCAGGGAGTGCTGGAAAAGTATGTTGAGAGAAACACCAGCCTTCTCAACTTCGGCAGGCTTGGATTAAACAGCCACATGTATGTCGCCTGCAGGGTCGCCAGAAAGTCACGGGAGCAATTTGAAGCGTGCATCGCAAAGCATCCGCATATCAATACCGCTGCCCAGATAGGCTTTGGCGGAGACTACCTGCTGGAACTCATCACCCCTGACCAGGCAAAGGCGCATGATGTGATAACTGCCCTTGAGGCCGTCTTCAACATCACGAAAGCAACCCCATTTAACGTCACAAAAGAGCTGAAGAGAGAAGGCATACTCACCGAGAAGGACCATATCCATGCTTTGAATGAATAGCATGAGACTATGAAAACAATCGGTAAGCTAGTGAGAGCCCTAGGGAGAGATAAACATGAGCAAAGAAATCGTCGTTGACATCAGTTACAGCCTTGAAGGAACCGTTATTGCCAACCCGATAAATGGAGAAGAACACAGGCTCGGCAGGCTCCATGCAGTAATGCCTCAGGAAATCAGTGATGTCGTCAATACTATCCGGTCCAACCATGCCCTCCATGCTGGCCTAAAGGAAGCTATAGAGAAGCGAGGCGAAAGAGGCCATGGCCTTGCCACAACCTATGGGGTGCTCAATGCTCCCTTTGATTATGAGCTTGGCATTGAAGCAAAAAATATCAGCAGGGCAATTAGGGAGAAAGGCATAGAGCCAAGACACATAATCCTTGCGGGCATTGGCGGCTCAGAGCTTGGGGCAACTGCGGCAATTTCAGCAGCAGGAAAGCAGAGTGTCAATTATTATCCAGTCACAAGCCTCAATAATGACGCCATAGTAGGGATAAAACAGGCTGTCAACCCAAGAGAGTCTGTCCTGCTCATGGTCAGCAGGTCAGGAACAACAAAAGAGAGCACTACCGCATTTGAGGTCATGCACAGCTACTTTGCAGAGCACCTTCCCAAAACTGAGCTTCCCAGCCACATCATCCAGATCCTTGGCGAAGACGGAATCCATGCAGCCAAAAAGAAAGGATATCACACCCTGCCTATCGTTGGCTCCATGTCAGGAAGATACACTGCACTGCATGCTGCGAACCTATTGACCATGGAGCTTGCGGGAGTCGATATTGACGGGCTCACCGAAGGGGCAAGAGCCATGTATCAGCGCTGCTTCTCCGTAACGGCAACAAGGAGCAATCCTGCACTCGAGATAGCGGCAGTCAAATACATCCTCACAAGACAAAGGGAGGAGCAGTATGCTAAAAATATCTGGGTTACAAGCGTCTTCTCACCAAAGCTCTACAAGTACGGCGAATGGCTTGACCAGCTCACAGAAGAAAGCCTAGGACACAGGGAGGATATTTTTCTCACAACAAAGACAGCTGAGTTTTCAAACAAAGCCCACTCGGATTTTCAGAACTGGATTGGCGGAGCAAACAGGTATCTGCACCAGTTTGTTGTTCCTCTAGAATCAGAGTATGCGGATATCCTGTCAGGGTCAAATCCAGAAAATCCTGCTGAAACAGTTAATGATATTGAAAAAGCTGCTTATTTTGGGATTGCCCAGTCCCTTGCCCTTAAGGACAGGCCAAGCTTTACCACAGTTACACCTGCAATTGATGCCTACTGCATGGGCCAGCTCATGATGCGGGACATGATTGCCACTGTCTATCTTGGCGAGGTGCTCGGTTTGCATCGTGAAGAAAAGACAGATGGAATCGGTTACTTCAACCAGCCAGGTGTCCAACACTATAAGGGCATCATGAATCACTTATTAGGTAATCCTTCCGCGCTGAGAAGGTATGTATCAGTATTGGGCTCACGAATTGAAGCCCAAAAATAAGCGTCTGAGCAATGCTTACAGGAAAGACAAAAGGTAGCGATAGCACTCCAAAAAAATGGCAATTGAAACACTTGAACAGAGGATTAATCTCTATGGGCGGGCAGTAATAGAAGCTGTATGCGAGCGCATCAGCAGCATAGGCTCTATTCTCAACATAGGAGAGCATGTCTTGGACAACAAATGCCAGATTGATTCAGAGAGCTACAAAAAGAATCCTGCATCCATACCTGCCGATGCCATATTTGCCATCAGGAAGGGCAATGCCACACACTATGCCTGGCTGGGCGACAACAGCTCAGGTCTGGAGGAAGGATGGTTCACTGAAGGAGGAAAAATAGCGCTTGCCTACTGCACCTCTGGGCAGCCGCAGCAATATCTGCAGAAAGAAAAGGAAGGCAAGATAGTCAATGCCACTGTCACAGTTATAGAGCATGGCGGCTCAGCAGGAAACAGCGCTATTGCAGAGCGTGCATTCCTTGACTTTCTCATCTATGCAGTAAAGAGAAGCAGTCACCCTGACAGTGGCCTTGTTGCTGATGACCTCCAGCGGGTCAAAGTGCTCTATGCCGGCATTGACTCTGAAAAGGAGCCATCTGCGCCCTATTATGCAGAGCAGGGTTTAATCATTGAAGGAAAGAAGACCAGCCTCATGGTCACACCTGAGGGATATTCTGTACCAGATAACTTCATCTTCGAGACGGGGGTCAAAACCGTGCTTCAGTCACCGCTCACCGATTTCAACCCAAATGACGGACAGTTTCCTGAGCACCTTTCAATGGCCAATTTCAGCAACATTGGCATGGTTGCGCTTATCTGCCCAAAGCACAGCTATCTTCTCCATGAAGGCTATAAGCTCTTTTTGGACCCAAAGGTGGCAAGGGCAGGAGCATTCAGCACTTCCTCTCTTGCGAAAAACAAAGACACTATAATCAATAGAGTACTCCCTGTATGCGACATCATCCTCGAGAACAGGGAAGAGCTTCAGGAGCTTACTGGTCAGAGCATCTATGGTGCGATTGACGATATTGCTGCATCACACCAGGGAAAAGAACTGACGGTTTACACAAGCATGGATCGCACAGGCATTATGGGAAGCACATGCTGGGGCAATAGGCCAGTTAAGGAATGGTACGCTACCCCTTATCATCCTAACCTCTCAAAACAGGGCACAGAGCCTGAATTCACAGGAGCAGGAGACACAGCAATGGGCATCGCTCTTGTGGGAACCCTTCTTGGCCTGCCACTCCATTATATCCTTGAGCTGGCTAACCTCTTCGCAACCTATAGGATAAGCCACGAGGGGATTCATACCTATGCTGTGAACCTGCGAAAGGAGATTAACCAAAACCGCAAACTCTGCTTGCTTGATTACTACATAGACCAAGCACGGCCAAATCCCCTGAGGAGATAAAAGCACATGGCACCATCACAAGCTAGCGGTAGCTCTCTTCCAATACCTGGTCTTTCACTGCTTATAGTCCATGCAGGAAAGAAGAATGACACGAATGGTGATGTCTGCGAGGCGTGCAGGGGCCCTATTCAGGAGCTGGTTGACAGGAACCTGTGCGAACGGGTCTATGAGCATCAGGCCTATCATCATTCCTACATATCCCATTCAGGAACAATCATTGACAATGAAGAGTGCCCTGGTGCATACCCATCAGAAGCCATATATGGTAATGAATTTATCGTTGTTGGCGGGGGCTTGGGCTATTGCCATCTTAAAGCAAGCGAGTCATTAATACGGACAAGATACGGGAAAAGCCTGCCGACGAAACTCCATCTGCCTGCTGATTGCATCTATACTGCTTATGTTGAATGCGAAGAGGGAAATTCAGCACTCGCATCACAAGCCTCCACGATAACACAAGTTGAATTCACCAGATATCTAGAACCGCTTCTCGCATTAGGAATCAAATACCTCATTGGAAATGATATGGACATCCATAACCCAAGCCGTGATGTGATAGTCAGCATATGGAGTTCAAAAGACCTTATGCTGGAGCAGATTTTAGCAAGAAAGTATCCGTGTTGAGCGCTGCTGCTGGCGAGCCAATGCAAAGCCCTTACGAGCCTCGTGGTCCTTGCTCACTCCCACCTGACCTTCCATGTGATGATTCTGCTGCCAAACACCGTTGTTGCATCATGGAATTTCTCAAACGATGAGAGCCCTATCCCCTCAAAGAAGAAGAGCCTGGTGAACATGCTGCCAACTAGCGCTGGATGTGTGAACATCGCAAAAACATCTTCTCCCCTCTGTATGACTATGATGCCAACAGGTATGACGTTGCCTTCTCTCTTAACTAGCCTGAATGCATTGCCCTTGATAAACGCAGCTGATGCTGCATAGGTTGAGGACTGCGGGTCTCCAACTCTTACCTCCTCCTGCTGAACATCAACTGCAAAAGGGATGGCCTGATTGTTCTGGGAGAAGACGCAGACAATGCCATTTTCCTTTTTCTCGCAGGGGGATATCCCGCTATAGTAGCTTGGCCATGGGCCAATCCATGTGTTTATCTGCTCCTCTCCCTCAAGGGAGCTCAGCTCCTGTATCCATGCCCTTGTAGTCTCATGGGAGGTGTTATAGTTCTGGGCAAACATCTGGATAATCTCATTTTCGCTCTGTATTCCTGCCGTTGCGGCAAGATAGGCTTTTTTGAAGTCCCAACTGCCAAAATGCGCCCACACCCCTGCTTTTCCAATCATGTCGTCTGAGGTAATCAGGAAGTTTTCAGGAGGGCTGCAGTGCGTGAAGGAAAGGACACCCTCCAGCTCATCGCGTGAGAAGCCGTACGAAATAAGGAGGCTTTCTGCTGGTGCCCTATCAGTAACCAGGATTAGGTTCAGCACCTCTATCGCCTTGGGGGTGTCGTTCAGTTTCCCGTTGATTCTGTCAAATGCAGAATTGCCTCCGCAGTCAAGCATGCGAAGTATTCCGACTGCCATGCGCTCATCGTCAGTAAGGAGGAGCTTTCCAAGCCAGTGCAGCTGGGGATTGTTCTGAGAGCTTCCGTCAAGCGTCACCCTCCTGTCGGCAAAATACTTGAACCAGTGGCCAAAGTCCCACCATGAGTTGATGATGGCATCCGGCTTTGAAGAGGCATTAATGTGAGAGAGTGTATCAACCCATTCGTCAGAAACTGAGGGCATGTAGGACTGTGCCGTGGCATAGCCTTCTTTCACTGGCCCGATAAGGAATATGATTGCCACAAGCGCAACCATGGCAGTGGACGCAGGCTTAGGGAACCTGGCAATGCCTCTCAGGAAGGAAAACAGAAGCCTTGCTGCACGCTCAATGCCAAGTGCAGCAAAAAGGCTTACGGGAACTGCCATCAGGAACAGGAACCTGATGCCAGAGAGGCTGAAATAGGAGACAAGGCAGATGATACTGGTCAGCAAAAACACCGCATCGGGATGAAAGCCTCTTTCTTTGCTTTCCCTTGCATGAATAACCATCCCAAAAAGCACAGGGAGCATGAGCAGAAAGAAGAGATGGCCTTTTTGGTAGCTCATCAGGAGGGTGTAGATAAGCACATTTGCAGCAATGATGAGCAAGAATGAAGCCGGGTGCCGCTTGACTGAGCCAATGGTAGGGAAGAGGAGGAAAGCGATGCCGGCCAATGCGATGAGGTAAAAAGAAAGCTTCCAAAAGCTTCCGAATGCTGATATGACCCCCCCTACGCCGATGTTATTGAATTCAGCAACCGTTGTCAGCACATTGGGCCATAGGTTTATGTTTGCAGCAGCGTCGAAGCGCAGCACTGACAACTGGCTCATGAACATCCCGCCAAGATCAGCAGGCGTCGCAAACACGAATCCATACAGAACGATAAGAGGGATGATGCAGGCAAGGCAAGGGATCACTGCCTCATTTCGCAGGGTGATCAGCGTTGCTTTCTCCAGACGTTTCTTTTCAAGGAATTCTCTTCCTAAAAGGAACAATGCGCGCACTGCAAGCGATGCGAGGAAGAGGTCAGCTAGATACCACCACCCTCCCCAGAAGCGTGAGTACACGGCAAGCGTTATGCCTGCCATGCTGCCAAATGCAATTCGTCTCCTTGGTGTTGCTGAAGCGAAGCATTCCACGGCAAGCCAGAGAAACACGACCTGAAAGAAAATGTTGACAATGTCGTTGTCTGAGCCAAGGCTCCTGTTCAGCACATAGGGATTCACGCTCACAAGGACAGAGCCAATGACTGCAACGATGTTGCCTCCTATCCTTCGCAGGAGAAGAAACAGAGGGACTGTAAACAGCAGAGAGAACACAAGAGGGGTCAGAAACGATGCCTGCATCAGGCTGATGTCAGGATTGAATGGCCTCAGCATCCCATACACTGCTACAATGACAAAAGGGTAATAATCAATCTGCTTAGGCTCACGAAGGGGTGCTAGGGTATAGGTATCATAGCAGATGCCATTCTCTATAGCATCGCACTGGCTTCCTTTTTCGACGATGTTCCTCGCCTGCCTCAGCCAGTAGTAGGAGTCAATATCTCCCAGATAAGCATACGCATGCTCTCCTGAGGGATACTGGAAGTGTTCCTTTATGGCCTGCGCAGCAGACTGAATCTGAGCATTAGCTTGCGCCTTATTTGCTTTGAGGAATTCCTCAAGCTTTATTGCTGCCTGAGCATCCAGTTGCTCCTGCAATAAGCCAGGGTACTGCTGTGCAACCTGCTGCGCAATTGCAGAGCGGTACTGGCTCATCACGCTGCTCTCTGCGGCCCGCTCAAGAGGGGCAAGCCTCATAGGCTCAGTCCTCACCATGAAGGTTATGATGAGGGGTATGAGAATGAGAAGCGTCCAGCTTTTGCCAGAAAGGGTTCCCAAGGAAAGAAGAGGCTTTGGCTGCTCATTGCCTAAGTGAGGAATAGTTCCCATTCTTCCCGTCAAAAACAGTGGCAATATAAATGTTGCTGAGGCATTGCGCCCTGAAACCACCTTCATAACATCAGACTTCCTGTGTAATCATCCTTTGTATTGCAGAGCGTCGTGCACTTTGAAATCCCGAGGTAAACAAAAAAGGCTCGGGCTGCGCAGGCAGCAGGGCATTTGTTGCTGGCATCGCCTCAGTATTAGAGCGCT
>DUKR01000121.1 GCA_013329175.1 Candidatus Woesearchaeota archaeon | reverse complement strand
GAACCAATTTCGGAATTGAACACACAAAAATATGCAAAGATATGTTTAAATAGGCTAGTGAGAAGTGCAATGCCATCAGGGAGCAGCATAATGCTTACTTTTATCCATGGCTTTAGCATCCTCTTTATCATCATAGCTCTCATAGCTCTACTTATCAAGGTTGTAAAGCAGCCTATCATTATTGCCTATGTCATAGCAGGATTTCTGTTTTCATTCTTTATCACAGGGAATACAGGGACAGGCGAACAGATACTTATAATGGCAGAGCTTGGCATTACCTTCCTGCTCTTTCTCATGGGCATTGAGTTCAATTTTCACCAGCTGAAGTACATGGGCAGGGATATCATCATCGCAACAACCCTTCAGTCTGTAATCTTTTTCATGGTGGCAATGCTCCCTCCCCTGCTTCTTGGGTTTGGGACATTGGAGAGCATATACTTTGCCGTGCTCTTTATGTTCAGCAGTACACTGCTTGTCGCCAAGTGGGTTGAGGACAAGAAGGAGACTTCAACGCTGCACGGCAAGATAATCCTGGGAACCCTTGTGGTCCAGGACGTCATAGCTATCATTATCCTCACCACGATGAATCTTATGAGCGAAACCAGCTTAGGCCAGATACTCCTTGTTCCAGTCAAGGGAATTGCTCTGGCGATTGCTGCATTAATCTTTGCACGCTACCTCCTCAATGCCGTCCTTAAAATTGCCCTGAAATACCCTGAACTCCTGTTTGTCTTTAGCCTTGGCATCTGCTTTTTCTTTGTGGAAGTTGCAATCTTTTTTGGCTATTCTGCGGCAATTGGGGCATTTATTGCGGGTGTTACCCTTGCGAACACCGACTACCGCCAGGACATCTACAGCAGGCTTAAGCCGCTCATTCTTTTTTTCAATGTCCTGTTTTTTGTAGGGCTTGGCTTTCAGGTTTCATTAAATCTTGGAAGAGATACGCTGCTGCTTCTGGCAGCATACCTTTTTCTCTGCATGGTACTCAAGCCAGTTGTGTTTTATCTGACTTTCAAGATGAGGGGATATGACCTCAAGACTTCATGTAAGGCAGCAATAAGCCTTGCTCAGTTCAGCGAATTTGGCATCATCATCATTACAAGCGGCATAGCGGGGGGAGCTATTGGCGGCGGTGTTGGCTCCGTTGCAGTCATCATGGTTATCGTGACCATGGTGATATCATCATATACTATAAAGAATGATGCTCTGCTTTTCAGAAGGGTTCAGCCTGTCCTTCGCCTGGTTGACAGGTATTTTCCTGTGAAATTGGCGGATGCGGGAGAAGTGCGCAACAGCTATGAAATCATCTTCTTCGGCTACTATGAGGTAAGCCTGGAAATCAGGGAAAAGATAGCAAGCGGTGGGAAGAAGATGCTGGTGATTGAGCAGGACCCTTCTGTCATCCATTCACTTAAAAAAGCGAACATGCCCTTCCTCTACAGCTCCCTTTCAAGCCCCTATTTCTTTGAGCACCTTGACCTTTCCAAGACCGAGATTGTTGTTTCATCGCTTATAGACATGGAAGACAACAGGCTTCTCATCAAAGAGATTAAGAAGCGGAATCCCTCCTGCATCCTTATTGTCACTGCAAAGGGCGTCCACCAATCTCTTGAGCTATACGAGCTTGGGGCTGACTATGTTATCTACCCATCATATCTTAATGAACAGAAAGTTTCTATCCTTCTTGAAGACTACACGAATGACATCAATGAAATTCTGGTGAAGAAAATAGAAGATATCACTAACCTTAGGAAGAAAACTGCAGTGAAGGATGATCCCTCGGCAGTCTTTGACATGGATGAGTTTTTACGCAGGATAACGCAGAAAGTACCCTTCAGGAAAAAACAGAACCAGCAGGAGAATGGGCAATAGCCTATTTTGCCAGCCACTCACACTCTTCCTTCGTCAATTGCAGTTCAAAAGTCAATGCAGCAGCCATGCTCTTGTTCTTGGCATACATCACCTTATAGAACTCAATGTTCTGCAATGCTTGCCGTGTAGATGAGTGCGTAGCTAAGGCGATCTTCTCAGCAATAGTCTTCTTCTTCATCGCCTTCTGTTTTGCCCACCACATCTTCAGGATGCGGCCTGTAGGCTTGTATTCTGTCATCTTCCTGTACTTCTCATCCTTTGCAACAGCAACTCCCGCAGTCAAAAGAGCATTGATGTACACTAAAAAGCGCCAGTGCTGCCATCTTCTGATGCGCCTGCTGAACACGTCAGCCCTGGAAAGCTTGTTATATGCACGAGCCAGGTCAGCAGGCTTCTCATATTCCTTTGGGATGTTCTCATCAAGCCACAGGAACTGCTCATCAACATTCTCGCGAACGTGGTCAAACGCGGTGATGGCAACAGAAGGGTCAGTCGTCTTGAATATCTTGATGAGGGCACTGATGATGGTTTCTTCCTTCTCTCTCTCGCCCAATTCGAAATCAGCGCCGGAAAGCGCTGCAGCCAGCTGCAGATCAACGATTGCGGCACGCGCATCCCCCCCTGCAGAGCGGGCTATTGCTTTCACGCTCTTCTCATCAATTGCGATGCTCTCCTTTGCGGTGATTGAGGAGAGGATGGAGACAATGCTTTTGGTAGAAAGCGGCTCAAACGCTATCATCTCAGACTTGTTGCGAAGGGATGAGAACTTGGTATCCCAAGGGTTTGCGCAGGTAAGGACAATGGGAAAGGCTGATGATTCCATCACTGAAAGTACCGCAGAAAGGCCCCCTCTGTCCTTTGCCCCTGAAAGCCCGTCAATCTCGTCAACAAGGATGACTTTTCCCCTGAAAAACAGGCTCATCTGGCCAGCTGCGGCGCCGATTGTTGCCTGCACCTGCTCATGGTTCCTTACGTCAGAAGCATTCACCTCGACGATTTCAAGATTAAGGTCATGAGCAAGGGCATACACGCTTGCGGTTTTGCCTGTTCCCGGAGGGCCATACAGAAGAGCAGCCTTCTTTTTCCCTGCCTTGTAGCCTTTCACAAACGAGACAAGCGCAGAGACTCCCTTTTCCTGCCCGATAATCTCAGACATCTTGTGCGGCTGGTGCGTGGCTGTGTACATAGCTGGAGTTAAGCAGGGTTGCTTTTTGGTGGTGTGTCAAAGTTATAGCAAAGTGCAGTAATAATGAAACTTTTACATAGGCACTTTGCTATACTAGCAGAAAACACAAATGTCAAGAA
>DUKR01000019.1 GCA_013329175.1 Candidatus Woesearchaeota archaeon | reverse complement strand
TCACTTCTTTTCCTTCACTTTTTTGCCTTCTTTTCTCTCTCCACTTTTTCCCACTTTTCTTTTCCCCCGTCGGAAAGTGCAATGAGAGGATTGCCATGATAGAAAAGAATCAGGCTACGCATTGGCTGTGGAAGCGATGGGAGGCATGGCTACTGCCTTTTCAGAGAATGAGCTTTGGGGGAATGCCAAGCCCCCGCGAGCTTGCCTCCTTCCTCCCGCAGGGCAGTTCAGGCTGGTGAAGTATTACTTCAAAGTCGCGGGGTATAAAGCCCCGCTTCTTAAGACTGCGTCTTAACCCTTCATGCGGAGCCTGAAGTTTCAGAGCGACTTTGAAGGCATAAAAATCCGTCTGTCAAAGAGGGCAACTGGTCAAGCCATGCCCTTTATCTTAAGCTCTGCTTGAGGGGTTAGGAGGGCACTCCTAAGCGGGCATGGTCAGCCGCTCTCGGCGGATTTTTTTGACACCATTCCAATAATTTTAAATACTACTTTATTCCAACAAAGGAAACCTTACAAGGGTTGATGCATAGTAAAGTATAGCCGAGAATGTACCGATATACCACAACATTCAAGCTGCGTCGCCGGACAATAGGCACCGATACCAGAGTTATTCGTTCTCCTCCATCTTTTTCCAAGCAATATCAACTTGAGGTGAGAAATGATCAGACATGAAGTGCTACAACAGGCAAAGCCTCGATTGAACCATGCCAACAACGCCATTTCAGGCATCCTGACTGCATGCAGGATACCAAAGGACTACTTCATCACCAAAGGAAAAGGCGAGAGCAACATCACTATCCATGCAGGCTCCTATCATCTTGCCCTGCGGGATGCAGGCATTGAGATGTGCAACATCATGACATACTCCTCTATCCTTCCAGGCATCGCACAGGAGATAGAGAAGCCTGAGTGCCTCACCCATGGCTCGGTGATGGAAACCATCATGGCATGCGCAACGTCAGAGCAGGGAGTCAGGGCAACAGCAGGCATCATCTTTGGCATGCTGTATGACCGGATAACAGGCAGGAAGTATGGGGGCCTGGTGTGCGAGTACAACGGCAGCATGTCTGAAGAAGAAGTCAGAAAGCAGCTTCGGCAGAGCCTGGAAGAGCTCTACGCCAACGGCTATGACGGCAATTATGACCTGATGGACATCAAGGTTATCACCGAGAGCTTTATACCAAGGAAACGGTTTGGCACTGCCCTTGTAGCCCTGTGTTTCACGGACTACCTCTTTCCGGTGATTGGCACCCAGCCTTTAGGCATCTAGCATTCTTCGGAGCAGACGGGATGAAGAAGAGCAACCTGTTAAAAGAGGTGATAGAGCATATTGACTTTACCTCATTTGATGCTACGCCAATCATCAATGCCATGAGGAAGATGTCCTTCACAAGCAGGGACACGGCGCGAGCTGCTGACATTCTCGCAGCGATGATGGAGGAGAAGGAAGGGACGGTCATCCTGACCATAGCAGGAAGCACCAGCGCCGCAGGATGTATGCAGCTCTATTCCGACATGGTGAGGTTAAGCATGGTTGATGCTATTGTCGCTACTGGCGCATCCATTGTTGACATGGATTTTTTTGAAGCCCTTGGCTTTAAGCATTATCGGGGAAGCGCAAGCGCCGATGACAGTCACTTAAGGGAGCTTTACATTGACCGCATATATGACACCTTCATTGATGAAAAGGAGCTGCAGGTGTGCGACAGGACCATCAAGGAAATTGCTGACAGCCTCAGGCCAGGATCGTACTCTTCCAGGGAGTTCATCCGCGAGATGGGACGGTACCTCACTGCCCGAGCCAGGAAAAGAGGCTCGCTTGTGCAGTTAGCCTATGAGCATCATGTTCCTGTTTTCTGCCCTGCATTCTCTGACTCAAGCGCCGGGTTTGGCCTTGTCCTGCACCAGCATGAGTGCCTGAAAGCCAGAAAAGAATACGTATCCATTGATTCCGTCAAGGACTTTCGGGAGTTGACTGAAATCAAGATGTGTGCACCTACTTCAGGGCTGTTCATGATAGGGGGAGGCGTTCCGAAGAACTTTGCCCAGGACACCGTGGTATGCGCAGAAGTCCTTGGAAAGGAAGTGCCCATGCACAAGTATGCTGTCCAGATAACTGTCGCAGACGTGCGCGACGGCGCCTGCTCAAGCTCCACACTAAAAGAGGCATCGTCATGGGGCAAGGTTGACACGGTCCATGAGCAGATGGTCTATGCTGAGGCCTCGAGCGTGCTCCCGCTGATAGCAAGCTATGTCTACCACAAGGGAAGCTGGAAAGGCCGCAGGCAAAGGGAATGGGCAAAGATATTTGAACAATAGGCATTTCTTTCTTCTGTTCCACAGGCATAGGGGTCAAGGCATGACACGGGTAACCATAGGGTTGGTGCAGGCTTCTGCATCCGATAGCATTGAGGGAAACATCAGGCGGACTGCTGAACTAGTGAGAGAAGCAGCAGGCAAAGGCGCAACCCTTATCTGCCTGCAGGAACTCTGCTGCATGAGGTATCCTGCCCAGCATCGGAAAAAGGATGCATCATCTCTGGCAGAGGGACTTGATGGCAGGACAGTCACTGCCTTCGCTGCTTTGGCAAAAGGGCTTGGCGTAGGAATCATCGTGCCTCTCTATGAGAAGGCAAAAATAAAGCTCTTCAACACTGCTGCGGTCATTGATTCAGAGGGTAAAATTATGGGAAGCTACCGCAAGGTGCACATCCCTTACGACCCTTGCTATTATGAGAAGGATTACTTTGCTGAAGGAGACGCAGGCTTTCAAATTTTTGAGATGGGTGGTGTGAAATTTTCCGTGCTTATCTGCTATGACCAATGGTTTCCTGAGGCTGCCAGAGCCGTGACACTGAAAGGGGCAGAGCTGATATTCTACCCAACTGCCATAGGGAATATCATTGACGGCGCTCCAGATGAGGATGACTGGCATGATTCATGGAAGACCATCCAGCGCTCCCATGCCATAGCGAATGGCACGCACGTTGCGGCAGTCAACCGCGTCGGAAAAGAAGGCAGCCTCCATTTCTGGGGAGGCAGTTTCATATGTGATTCCTTTGGGAGGGTGCTTGCAGAAGCAGGCGATAAGGAAGGCATCCTTGTCGCAACCCTTGAGCTCTCCAAAAACAAGGCAGTGCGGGATGGCTGGGGCTTTCTGAGGAATAGGAGGCCTGACTGCTATGGCATCCTCGCAGGTCAGCAGGGTAGGTGATAGTGATGAAACTCGCAACACCTGCCTCTTTAGGATTTCACATGCCTGCTGAGTGGGAGGAGCATGAAGCAACCCTTCTTGCCTGGCCGCATGACCCGCTCACCTTTCCTGATAGGATAGGAAAGGCAGAAGAGGCGTATGTCTCCATCATCAAAGCCATCGCTCTCTCTGAGAAAGTCTATCTTCTCGTGCTTGACGAGAGGATGCAGCAGAGGGTATCAGCAATGCTTCTGGATGCAGGGGTTGACCTCTCAGTTGTCCGCTTTTTTGCTGTGCCCTATGCTGACGTGTGGTTCCGCGACTACGGCCCTACATTTGTAGTGGACAGGAATGCAAGGAAGCGGGCGATGGTTGACTGGATATTCAGTGCATGGGGCGATAAATATGAGGAACTAAAGAAGGATTCGGCAATCCCATCCTTTCTCAATGGGTTCTTCAGGGTGAAGCGCTTTGAGCCTGGGATTGTCATGGAGGGCGGTTCAATTGATGTCAATGGCAGGGGGATGCTGCTGACAACCGAACAATGCCTGCTCAACAGGAACAGGAACCCGTCATTGTCACGGAAACAGATTGAGGAACACCTGAAGGCGTACCTTGGCGTCTCTTGCATTGTCTGGCTAAAGGAAGGCATAGCTGGAGATGATACTGACGGCCATGTTGATGATGTTGCCCGCTTTGTCAGTCCACATGCAGTGCTGTGTGCCTATGCTGATAGCAGGAATGACCCTGACTTCCCCGCTCTTGGCGAGAATTTCAGCATCCTTTCTGAGGCTAAGGATAATGATGGCAGTCCTCTTGCTGTACTGAAGCTGCCTGTTCCTGCAAGAAAGGTTGTTGATGATGAGGGAAAGCCTCTTCCTGCAAGCTATGCCAATTTTTATATAGGAAATACTGTTGTGCTCGTGCCGCAGTTCAATGATACGAATGATGAGAAAGCCATTGCTGTTCTTTCAGGATTGTTCCCTCACAGGAAGGTTGTGGGGATAGATTGCTCATCTCTGGTGTTTGGGCTTGGAACGCTGCATTGCGTCAGCCAGCAGGTGCCAAAGGTTTGAGATTCTATAATTCCCAGCCTAATCCTCTTGCCAGCACCAGTGAGCATACAATGATGGCATGGCTTGCGAAGGCAGACTGCCCCCCAAAATGAAACTCCGCCTCCACCAGTACATCTCCCAGACAGGCACATTCAGAAGCAAAGCCGAGCTTATCAGTGCCATAAAAGACGGGCAGGTGACTGTTGACAGCAAGACCATTGATGACCCTGGATTCCAGCTCAAGGCGCACAAAGCAGAAGTCAGGTGGAAAGGGAATCTTCTGAAGCTAAAAGAGCACACCTACATAGTCATGAACAAGCCACATGGCTTTCTTTGCTCACGCCTTACAGAAACCGAAAAAAAGAAAGGCAGAAGGAGCGTATTTGGCATCATCGAGAGGGACAAAAGCATGAGCCAAAGCACAAAGCAAAGCCTTTTCTGCGTCGGCCGCCTTGACGAGCCTACCATTGGGCTTCTCATCCTCACAAACGATGGCAAACTGGCAAACAGCATCCTTAACCCAACTGCAAAGATGCCAAAAACCTACGAAGCTCTTCTCAAAAGCCCCCTTGCTGAACATGCGAAAAAGGCAATTGAAGCTGGCATCACGATACAGCTTGAGGAGAACGGCAAGGTCACCCCTTATTCAACGCTTCCCGCAAAAATCAGGCGCGTGGATAAGCACAGGGTTCACATCACCATAACTGAAGGAAAAAAGCGCCAGATACGAAAAGCCTTTGAGGCAACAGGAAACAAGGTTGTCGCACTGAAAAGGATAGCCATCGGAAACCTGCACCTAACTTGCTTAAACCTAGAGGAAGGGGAGTATAAGCCTGTTAAAAAAAGCCTTCTGGAAGATAAAGCGCTCGGGCGTGACTCCATTTAATCGTGTAGTGGGTTTTGCTTCGCTCAAGCCAACTAAAGGAAAAAAGAGTGCGGGGGACGGGATTCGAACCCGCGTATCCACTAAGGAACAGGATGCCTTACCTTACGGCAACTGCTTTGCCGGTATTCCTTACTAGACTTAAGTCCTGCGCATTTGACCAGGCTTTGCTACCCCCGCTTAAGGAAAATAAAGAGGCTGGACTCTATTTAAATGTGTTTGGTGAGAAGGTAACACTTCACCATTATGGAGCTTGTCAGCCTCTTTGCAGCTTTGACTGGCATCAATCCATGAAAAAATGCATTCCCAAAAATCATTACCTATGGCTGCTTTGCCAAAAGCGGCGTTCCCGTTCTCTCCCATCCTGCCTGAGGTGAAATTGCTCATGAAAATTCCGTCATGCTCTGCAGAGTCATTCATCCTTCATACCCGATGGTGCAACACTCAACCTCGTGGCGAAAGGCTGCAACATACGCCCTGCAGCAAGCGCAGCCCGAGCCTTTTTTGTTTTCACTTTTCTTTCTTCTTTTCTTTCTTCATTTCTCCCGTCGGAAAGTGCAATGAGATGATGGTCCGAAACGAAAAGAATGAGGCTACGCATTGGCTGTGGAAGTGATGGGACGGTAGCTATTGCCTTTTTTTCTAATGAGCTTTGGGGGAATGCCAACCCCCCCATGAGACTGCCCCGTTCTTCCCAGATGAAGCCTTCTGGTAAGTAAAGTAGTGCGTGAAAAGGGAAGAGAAAAAAAGCATTACCCTAATCCAGGCAGATTCAATGGGATGATGCCTATGGCAATCATGTACATAAGCGCTGCTCCAAAGATGAATGCTGCAATAATCCATGTCCATGGGTGCATGATAAATCCTTTTTTGTTCATGAATCTCACCTGCTTAGTTGATTGGTATTGAATAACTCCATGTTATTCCTAAGAATGTTGATATTTAAAGGTTTCGGATGCCACCCGCTTATTCCGCTTTTTGAGACTGCCTGCCTCATCATTTCTCCCTAGGATCATGCATGCACAAATCTCTAATTACTTTTGCTTTGTGACTCATTTTCTGTGATCTTCATGGCTTGCTCCCTATCGCCCGAATCAGCCAACATGAGTAACTATTTAAATGAAATATTAAATAAAAGTGCACATCCGATTATGAAGAAGAGGTCTAGGAGATAACAAAATACATACCGTGAACATAAGCGACCTGTCCCCCCAAAATGGCGATGCACGGCTGCTCAGCTCAAAGATTGCCAGGCTATCGCTTGTTGCTGCAATCCTGCTTCTTTGCTGTCTGGCAGTCTTTCAGGCAGCGCTAATCCTCAGCGGGCAGGCGCAAGGCTCGTCTGCTGCAGGTGAAGCTAAGCCAATTGCAGATTCTCTTTTAGATGGCAATGGCCCTTTGCTGTCTGTCGTTGTCATGAATCTGCAGAGCTACCCAAGCGTCGGCGGGAAATGGATAGTCTTTATCAATACTACAGGAACTGGCGATATGCGCATCAGTGCTGGCAATAGAACGGCATGGAGCAATGCAGCAACAACAGAAGACCTGCAGTTTCTTTCCCTTTCCTGCGGCGGCACACCGTTAGGATACGAGTGGGAAGCAGGAACCGCCGTATTTGCCAATTACTCATGCAGCAAAATAGGGGCTGAAACAAGCAAAGTGCTCACTCAGGGAAAGCATGCCATTGCTTTTAATTTCTCAGGGGTGCTTGCCTACGCATTCAATAATGCCAGCGTCTCTTCTGCAGGAACGCTGCTTCGGATATGGGATGATGCTGATTCTGAGCTTATTGATGCCGGCGCTCCTGTGCACTTCTACGCAAACTACTCCAACAGTTCAGATGGCGTATCAATCAACGGTAGCGATATCTTCTGCAACATATCCTTCACCAATGCAACAGGGGCATGGACAGGCTTTGCAAACATGACCTACAATGCAACGACTGCATACTATCAGCATAACATCACTCCATCATTAGCAAATACCTCCTACTACAATGTGTCCTGCACTGACTATACTGGAAATTTTACCAACCTCTCAGCAGTTGATTCGTTCTCCGTTGGCTGGGTGAACGTATCGCTGAGCGTCGGAGACAGCCTTGTCGGGGCATCACATAATGTGTCAATCTCAGGGCATATCAACCGTAGCGACGGGACAAACGTCACCAACGCTGCCTTTAGGGTATATATAGGCGCAAGCCAGTATTTTGTGGATGCATCAAGCGGAGTCCTGACAACCGCAGGCTCAGGCGCGCCAGTGACTGACGGCAACGGGACGTTTTCCTACAACCTTTCCGCCCCATCAGGCTCAGGGGTGAAGGCCGTTGTTGTGAACATCACAGCTGACGGCCTTTCTGGAGGGGATTCAGGCACCTTTATTGTAGACGATGATGGGCCTTTTGTGACGCTGGAGGTCCCGGCCAATTCCTACAACACAACAGGAGCTGCAATAGAATTCAACTGGTCCATTATTGAGAACTATCATGAGAACGCGACCTGCAACCTGACCGTCAATGGAGTGGTGAATGTTTCAGACGTCTTTTCTGAAAATGCTTCAGTGACCAATGTGACAGTAGCAGACTTTCCGCAAGGAAGCTATTCGTGGAACGTGTTCTGCAATGATACCTTTGGCAACACAGGCTCAGGGACGGCACAGGGCTTCACGGTTGACCAGAGCGGGCCAAACGTCACGCTCAATGCCCCCGCAAACAACTCATGGTCAGCAGCAATGGAAACCAGCTTCAACATCACAGCTTATGACGCCCGCGACGTTGAGTCCTGCTGGCTTTTTGGGAATTTTTCAGGAAACTTTGCGCAGAACAGGAGCTACGATTCCATCACCAACAATGTGAGTTCACTTGCTCCTGTGAATGTCAGTGACGGGACGTATGTGTGGAATGCATACTGCAATGATACGCTTGGCAACAGCGCGTTTTCATCATCAAATTACACGGTCAAAGTTGATACTCTTGCGCCCAACGTGACTAATGCGACACTCCTGCCAGAGATAGTGTACACGAATTCGACTGCGCAGCTAAACGTGACTGTTGCTGATGACTCCCCAGTTGGTACGGTATGGATAGCAGGTAACTGGACCGGCTCATGGGCCAATTATACGGTGAGTGACTCAATCGGCCAGTACTACCTCTATAATGTCTCTGTTGCATACCTTGACAATCAGGAGAGCGTTGGGTGGCAGGCCTATGCCAATGATTCTGCAGGGAATGTGGGAAATGGAAGCATTGAGTCATTTTTTGTGAATAATCTTGGTCCTCCTGGAATTCCTTCACCCAGCAGCCCATTGAACAGTTCAGGCGTCACGTTTGACGACATCCTGTTCTCATGGAGCGTTCCAAGCGATCCCGATAATGACGCACTGACCTACCAGCTGCTTGTCGCAAACGATTCAGAATTCACCCAGATAGCGGTCAATGCCACCAGAATCCCCACCAACAGCTATACGACGGCAGGCGTGGTGAACCTCACCAGGGGGACAAGGTACTGGAAAGTGAATGCATCTGATATTGCAAACAGTTCAAACTACAGCATCGTATATACCCTGTTTGTCGTGGAGGCTAAATTTAACATAACCAATCCCCTGAATGGAACCATCGTGTATCCAGGCGATACTGCTGACGTGAACATCACTGCGTTAAGAGACCCTGCATGGCTTTCTAACATGAGCCTTATTGTTGATGGGACAAGCGTGAATATGACCGTCCCTGACAGCACTGTGGTGAACTGGACGTATGCCTATACTGTCCCTAACACCACACCGAAGGTCATCAGCATCATTGCATCAGGCTTCAACATAACAAGCGACATCAATCTGACTAAAACGGTTGACCTCTTCCTGTCTAAGCACGATGCTGCCTCCCCTAGCCTTAACTACCTGTGCGGCAATGTCTCCTATGTGCTCAATGGCACAACAATTGTGCTGACTGCGGATTACACCCTTGACACCCTGCTCTCAGGGATCCTCATGAACGTGACAACACCCTCAGGCCAAAACAGCACCCTTGCAGAGATAGAAAGCTACCAGAGCAATCTCACCTATTCAAAGAATTACACCCTTCCAATCACCGAGA
Source organism: Candidatus Woesearchaeota archaeon (assembly GCA_013329175.1). Lineage (GTDB taxonomy): Archaea > Nanobdellota > Nanobdellia > Woesearchaeales > UBA11716 > UBA11716 > UBA11716 sp9638u. The sequence continues at coordinate 4,093 of DUKR01000019.1, read as the reverse complement.
CAGGCACGCACACCATCACGAGCATTATCACTGATATCGAGGGGAATTCTCTCACGAACATGACGACGGTTGTGGGGCTGAATGCCTCTGCCTCAGAGATTCCATACCTTATCAATGCTACCGGAGTTTCCAGTGTTGCTATCAAGGATGTATGCAGCAATACGGTGTATGGGTCAGGGACGACGTCAGCAGAGGCTGCTATCAGGAATGGAAGCAGGGTTGATATTGCCTTCACCACAGCAAAGCCAGGCATCACCCTCTCATATGTTGAGCTTTTGGAGAATACAACGCTTGCACTGAACTACACTGATATAAATAAGGGTATCGCTGCTCCCGGCGGGCAGCGTGCAATACTTGAGTTTGTGCTTACGAGCAACCTCTCGTTTGAGTCAGCAACCATTTCCTACAATTACTCAGCTATTGAGTCCGCGCTTGATGCAGAATCAGGGATGAAGATGTACAAGTGTGCGTCGCAGTCAAGCTGCTCATGGAGTGAGCTTTCTGCTGGCCTTGACACGGCCAATAATGTCATCACGGCAACGACAACTGGACTCTCGGTGTTCCTTATTTCTGAGGCTGCAACGACAACAACCACCGTCACTACCACCACAGGCGGCGGGGGGGGTGGCGGAGGCGGCGGAGGCTCTGCAACCGTTGTTGAGAGGGTGACTTCAATAGAAATGGCTCCTGAAGGCCCGCTGAACTTCTATCCTAATGAGACCTCTGTCATCAGGCTTGCCATAACCAACAACGGCGAGGCGCTGCTGAACGGGATATCATTGTATGTCTCTGCCAATGACAGCAGCATCATCACCAGCATATTTCCAGCCTACATTGAGAAGCTTGGAGTTGGGGAGAATCAGATTGTTGACATCATGGTTCTGGCAAGTGAAGAGCTGGGAAGATATGCGCTGAAGGTGACAGCAGATACAGACATTCCGAGATTCTCTTCATCAAGCAACATCTTCATTGATATCGTTGAAAAGGCGTTCAGGAACAGGACGCTCATCGTGACGCAATTGCAGTTTGCCCAGGACCTCTTCAAGGAGCATCCCGAGTGCCTGGAATTCCAGGAGGTCATCAACGAGGCTGAGCGGGCGCTTTATTCAGGAGACTTGCAGAAGTCGCAGGCGCTGCTTGAGGCTGCCATCGCTGCCTGTAAGGAGATGATTGCACTCTCCAATAAGGAGCAGCGCTCTCCGCTTTCTGGAAGGGGCAGCCTTGATATGTATATCTTCATCGCTGAGATGATCGCTGTCTCGATGGTGATATGGTGGATGGCATCGTATTACAGGAAAAGGAGAGAGCGAAGGCTGTACAGGATGTAGGTCATGGAACGCTCAGCGGAAGATTAGAATCACTCATGAATGGAATTTATTCTGCATTAGGGCCATCATCCTCCATTATCTCAAAAGCCTGGAGTTGCTCTCTTTTCACCTCTCCATTATTGGCATCAACAACAACAATCAGGCCAGAGGACTTCTCACCTTCGGTGGTGTTGCCAAATATCTCCAGGGTGAAGTGCCACTCATCCCCTATCTTGTACATCCCAGTCACTGATATCCGTGCCTTATCCACGGTGCTGATATTGTCGTCCTTGCCATCATCGGCACTGTAAAACTTGACGTTGTTGTTGACGAAATCCTTAGCTACAACAAGAGCCTCTTCCCTCCCGACCTGCGGCTTGTCGCAGCCTGCAAGCAGCAGAAGGAAGGCCATAAGAACCAGAAAGCTAGCCGTTGTTGCTCTTCTCATCCATCAGCGCCTCATTCAATTGTTCCTCAATCAAATCCTTTGTGATGACCCCTTCTTTTTCCAGCTGCCCAATCAATACCCCCATCTTCAACTCAAGCATGCGAAGCTTTGCCTTCTGCTCAATGAGCTGCTCTTCAGGGGACATGGTTAGGCCATCTTTCGTATTGCTCTTTTAAAATATATCTATTAATGGAAATACTTCACAACCTGAAAAGCCCCATCGGGAGGAAGGAGGCAGGCTTGTGGAAAAGGGGCGGACAGGTTCCATGATGGTGAAGTATTACTATGCCCAGAAAGTTTTATAAACAGCCTACCAGCATCCTTTAATGCATATGCCGCCGCCACAACGAAGACCATTCCGCAGGCAAAAGGATGACCTCTCTCCTGAAGAGAGGGAGGCCCAGGAGATTTCCCGTATCAAATTGCCAAGGGGCCAGGAAGTATTGGGGTTTGTCGAGACGAGATTAGGAGCATCCCGTATGAGAGTCCGCTGCGCCGATGGCAAGACCAGGGTTGCAAGGATTCCAGGAAGGCTCAAGCGAAAATTATGGGTCAGGCCAAATGACATCGTGATTGTCGAGCCATGGGAGTTTGGTGGTGAAGAAAAGGGCGATGTCCTCTTCAAGTACACCCCAACACAGCGCAATTATCTCCAGAGCAGAGGGCATCTCAAGAAGCTTGAAGAAGCAGACGAATTCTGAGCAGAGAGCCAGAGATGGCATCCCCTCACCCTCATCACACTATCTCGTAGTCCAGCACCTTCTTCAGGAATTCCATGTCAGGCACAAGCTCTGAAAGCCCGCCGCCATGAATGGTTTTCCCACCAGCCTTAAGGTATTGCGCATACTGCCTGATAGACTCGGGGTTCGAAAAATCAATCAGGTGGTTAAGCATAAACCACTGCTGCAATTGCTCTCCATACTCTTTGCACCCCATCGAGACCCTGCACTGCAGAGGCTTTGCTGCATGCACGCTGCACCTCTCTTCCTTCCTGTTAAAAAACGTGCAGGAGCCAAAAGGCATCCCTTTTTTTCTGTTGAGTTTCGGCCGGTGAAGCGCCTTATTGAAGAGGTTTGCTTCCTCCAGGTGCTTCTCCTTGAGCTCCTCAACAGAAATGCCAAGCAATTCTGCAAGGGCACCGTAATCATCCTCAGCAAGGAAGCCTGAGCCAATAGTGCAGCCATGCGAGCAGTGGTGGCAGGTGCAGTCAGGGGCAAGCTTCAGAATCTCATCCTTAGGCGTTGACTTGGTTATCATCAGGAGATTCTTTTGCATCATCAACGCATTTATCTATATCTCACTCCAGGTACATTGTTGCCGTTGCAGGATCGTACTTCCATTCCTGTGCAAGGCGGCTTATCCTCCGGTAGTACTTAGTGAGGCGCTGGATCTTTGACTCAGTCAGTTGCAGGCCGCGCTTTGCGGTCATGTCGTGGCTGTTCTTGTCCATGTGTTTTCGCACAAGCACCGCTTTGCGGACGAGGGCCAGCAGGTCCTCCGGGATCTCTGCAGATATTTTCTTGCTTGCAAGGACTTCAGTGATGGACTTCTTCAGGACGAGCCCTACATACGGGATGCCATAGATGTCCCTTAAAATCACACCTATCTGGGAAGGGGATTTGCCTTCCTTTGAAAGCTTTGTTATAATCAGCTCTATCTCCTGCTCGCTGTGCCTCAGCCAGCTTGGCTTAACTGGCGAAGTCGGCTTTGTCGAGCCTGACTTTCCTTTCTTTCTGGAATGCATTCGTGCCATTATCGCTCCTGCCAGCAGAAGAAAGCAGCGTTACCCACGCAGAAGAAGAGCAAACCCTCTCTCTGGCATAAGAAAGCCGCAACCGTCTTATCCGACAGGGGATGAGGATTCCTGAGCCCTATATAAATTTTCTGGAACCTCAACTTTTGCATTATTGGTACTCCTTCACTCACCTGAAAGTTTCAGCAAGTAAGGTATGGAACATTTCCCATTTGGCATTCCCCCAAAGCTCATTCAAAAAAAGGAATTAGCCATGCCTCACATCACTTCCACAGCCAGGGTGTAACTTCCTTCTTTTCTATTCAGGTCATCCTCTCATTGCACTTTCTGACGGGAGAAATGAAGAAAGAAAAGAAGAAAAAAAGTGAAGAAAGAAAAGTGAAAACAAAAACGGCTCGGGCTGCGCAGGCAGCAGTGCATTTGTTGCAGCCATCACCTCAGTATTAAGAACTGAGCAACTATTGCCTTAGGCTTGAGCGCTGCTACTTACGTGTATTAAGGATGGGCGGCAATGCAGTGCACGACGGAATTTCCATAATCAATCTCACCACGGGCAGGATGGGAGAGAACAGCAGCATCGCTTTT
>DUKR01000018.1:826-2666 GCA_013329175.1 Candidatus Woesearchaeota archaeon | reverse complement strand
TCACCGCAGGCAAGAAAAGAGAGAACAGTAGCGCCGCTTTTGGCAAAACAGCCGTAGGCAATGATTCTTTAGGGTATGCATTTTTTTCGGGAATGATGCCCTTCACAACTGCAAAGAGGCAGGCAACCCCATAAAGGTTAAGCACTGCTAATTTTGCCTGTTGCCGCACAAAGAAAGGTGGCAGGATACACTTCAGCTACACGCAAAATCAAAGAGATGAAGAGTATGCAGAAACACCATTTGCAACAAAGAGATACCTGAAGACTACAACTGCTTCTTTTTCTCCATGTACCCTGTCTTTCCGCAGGTAACCCTGTCCTTGTGGTTGGCAAGGAAGTCTCCTGGAGATTTAGGCGAGAACTTGTTCTTTCTAGTCAGCCTGCCGTCCCTGACCTCATAGAGTGACCATACCCCTTTCTTCGCTCCGCTCTTTGCCGGGCCTTTTGATTTCGCATCAGGTTTGCCGCCTTTTTTGTCTGCCATGGCTGCTCATTCACTCCTTCTTCGCGTCAATTGATTTCCTATCCTTTGCAGCAGCAGGCTTTGCCTCTGCCTTCTTCTCAGCAATCTTTCCTTCCAGCTTCTCTCTGTACTTTCTGTCCTTGTAATAATAGCAGAAGGCTTTGGCATCACGTGTGCCAAAGGAGGTGGCGACGTGCCTGACCACGACTAGCGAGGGGTCTGCCTTCACTTCCTTTGCTATTGCTGCGTGTATCTCTGCCTTTGAGGGCGTCGCGTGGGAATCCGCAATCGCTGCTTCTATCTTAACTCTATGCAGGAGGGGCTCCTCTGTCTGGCTGGTTATGCTGATGGTCGTCATGGTCATCTCACCTTGATAGCGTACTCTCCACGCTTATCAATACCTATCTTCTTTGCTATGGTTGACTTGTCAAGGTCAATAATGGCAATCCTCCCCTGCCAGGAGGTAGTGAAGTCTGTTTTTGATAGGCCGGTATCCCTGATGCTGCTCTCATCAATGAGCTCCTTGGTCACCTTGTTTGCTAGTTTTCTTCCCATGGTTCACTTCTTTGCCTTCTTAGGCTCAGTAACTTCTTCTTTCTGCTCGTCCTCGACCCAGTCCAGCCTGCCAAGGCCCTGCTGGCGCATGGTGAGGCCAAGTTTTGGGTTTGTTGGATCCTTGAATGATATTGCTATGATTCTTGCCCGGCAGATATCCCCAGGCTTTAGTGTCCTCTTGGATTCCTTTCCCGTGAGTACCTTGTCTTTGGAAAAGGAAACGAAGTCATCCATGGTCTGAGAGATGTGTATCATGCCTTCGATAGGGCCTAAACTGATAAATGCGCCAAAGTCAGCGATGTCCCGTATCTTTCCCATAACAACCTCCTGCATCTCGGGCTTGAAGGTAATGACTGAAAAATCAGCCTGGTAGTAGGCAGCGCCATCGCCAGGGATGATCTTGCCATCGCCAACTGAGCCGATGTCAAGGACGTCAATGACAATGCCAAGCTCTTGGGAGATAAAGCCCTCATACTTTCTGCGGATTGCCTGCAGGACTGCATCCTCCACCTTGTCTCCAAACATGTTCGGAGGCACCCTGATATGGTCATGGACGGTAATCTTATAGAACATAACAGGGAAAGGATTTGGAATTGGTTTTTAAACCTTTGGTTCCTGAAGCGATGGTTTTAGTATTTCTCTCTTCATGCTATCAAATCTATCGTTTTTCACTCCAGCAGAAAACATAGCAGGCAGCCATCGCCCCATTATTATGAGTGCTGTGCAGGCCATTACCTTAGGCCTGAACGCTGTTACCTGCGTGGTTGAAGGATGAGCGCTGGCAGCAGTGCACGACGGAGTTTCCATGAGCAATTTCACCGCA
>DUKR01000018.1:474-660 GCA_013329175.1 Candidatus Woesearchaeota archaeon | reverse complement strand
CGGCAACGCTGATTTTGGCAAAGCAGCCGTCGGCAATGAGCTTTTAGGGAATGCCTTTTTCCGGGATTGATTCCTTTCGCACGCTACAAAGAGGCAGGCAAGCTCGTGGGAAAGGGGCATTCCCAGAAAGCTCATCAGAAAAAAGGCAATAGCGCCTCTCTCCTCGCTTCCACAGCCAATGTGTAA
>DUKR01000018.1:0-197 GCA_013329175.1 Candidatus Woesearchaeota archaeon | reverse complement strand
GAAAACAAAAAAGGCTCGGGCTGTGCTTGCGGCAGGGCGTATGTTGCAGCCTTTCGCCACAGTATTAAGGGTTGAGATGGCCATTGCCTATAACGTTGAGCGCTGCGCCATCGGGTATGAAGGATGGATGACTTTGCTGTGCACGGCGGAATTACCACCATCTGGATTTGCAGCAAAAATAACATACTCCCAAAATA
>DUKR01000017.1:2425-11462 GCA_013329175.1 Candidatus Woesearchaeota archaeon | reverse complement strand
TAAATGGATGAAGCCTAGTTATCGGAAAGGCTTATATAGGTCATTTTGCTACCTTGCTATCATGAGAGCAGCACACATAATCGGAAACAGGAATATGCCACTGTCACTCCAACTTCTTAGCCTATTGCTGCTGGGCCAGTGAGCCTGGGCCCTACTATTATCATGGCCTGAAGGAGCATCGGCTTTTCCATCATTTCCTTACCTATCATTTTTTAGGTTATCATCATCCATCGTTCAGATACATTACAAAAACAACAAACTGATGCGGAGGATTACCATGAGCCAGAAGAAAAATATCATCATATTTGATACGACATTGCGGGACGGCGAGCAGTCGCCAGGCGCATCGCTTACGATACAGGAGAAGGTCATCATCGCTAAGCAGCTTGCTAAATTAGGGGTAGACGTGATTGAAGCGGGTTTCCCGATAGCATCTGACGGAGACTTTGAGGCAGTCACACGAATTGCAAAGGAAGTGAAAGGACCTGTCATCTGTGGCTTAGCGCGAACGCTCAAAAAAGATATTGACAGGGCGTGGGATGCTGTGAAGCATGCGAAAAAGCCAAGAATCCATACCTTCATAGCAACGTCTGATGTGCATCTTTCAGCAAAGCTTCGCAAGAGCAAGGAGGAAGTCAAGCAGATGGTGGCTGAGGCTGTTGCCTATGCGAAATCCCTGTGCAAGGACGTTGAGTTCTCGCCTGAGGATGCTGCCCGCACAGACATTGATTATATGGTTGAAATCGTAAGAACGGCAATTGCAGCCGGCGCTACCACCATCAACATCCCTGATACGGTAGGGTATGCAGAGCCAGCGGAGTTTGGCAGGCGCATTGCGTATATATTTGAGAGGCTTCCTGAGGCTAAGGCTGTTGTCATTTCAGTGCATTGCCATGATGACTTAGGCCTTGCTGTCGCTAACTCGCTTGCCGGGGTGATGAGCGGAGCGACGCAGGTAGAGTGCACCATCAACGGCATCGGCGAGCGTGCAGGAAACTGCTCGCTCGAGGAGGTGGTGATGAACATCAGGACAAGGAGCGACTATTTCAAAGAATGTACAACCAGCATCAACACCAGGGAAATCTACAAGACCTCTAGATTGGTGTCCAATCTGACAGGACTTTCGGTGCAGCGCAACAAGGCAATCGTTGGCCTGAATGCGTTTGCGCACGAGGCAGGCATCCACCAGCACGGCGTCATTACAAACAAGCAGACCTATGAGATCATGAATCCTGGGGACGTGGGCTGGGCAGGGGATAACCTGGTGATTGGGAAGCACTCAGGAAAGCACGCGGTTGAGGAGACATTGAAAGAGGAAGGGTATGATTTCACTGCCGAGCAGCTTGCCGACATCGTGCAGAAGGTGAAAGACTTAGCTGACAAGCAAAAGACACTGCATCGCGAGGATATCATGGCTATCGCAACAGATGTCATTGGCGCTCTTGATTCGGCTGAGCAGCTCGTGGTGCTTGACGAGATAGCTGTCGCTACAGGAAACAGGAGAGAGCCTGAGGCGACAGTCACCCTCATCGTTGGCGGGAAGAAGAAGACTGGAAGCGGCAAGGGATTAGGGCCAGTTGATGCCGTCAATAAGGCGATACAGTCGGTTATAGGCAAGGGGATAACACTGGAAGAGTATAACCTGAAGGCCATTACTGGCGGGACTGATGCTCTTGCTAATGTTGGGATTACTGTCAAGGATTCAGCAGGGGTTAAATATCGTGCTGAGGCAGTTGATGGTGACGTGATTATGGCTTCTGCTTACGCACTTGTGAAGGGAATCAACCGTGCGCTAGCGGGGAAGAAAGGCTGTGGAAAGGATGCGCCTGAGGAGATTTAGGAAAGCACCGCCAGACAACAAACTATATAAACAAACTTCTGATTCAGCGTTAGCAATGACATCCTACAAAATAGCACTCCTGCCAGGCGACGGCATCGGCCCTGAGATCATTGCCGAAGGCAGGAAAGTGATTGACGCCGCATCTGAATGTTTCGGGTTTGGCGTTGATTGGGTGCCCTACGATAATGGCGCTGAGAAGTATCTTGCAACCGGTGAACTTATTACTGAGGACACGCTGAAAGAGATTAAGGATTCATGCAAGGCTATCTATCTTGGAGCCTTGGGAGACCCACGGTGCAGGCCTGGGATTCTGGAGAAGGGGATTTTACTCAAGACACGGTTCTACTTTGACCAGTTCGTGAATTTGCGGCCCATAAAATTGCTTGAGGGCGCCTCCTGTCCCTTGAAAGGCAAGGGCCCAAAGGACATTGATTTCACCGTGATCCGTGAGAATACCGAGGACTTCTATGTTGGCATCGGCAATCGTGCGGGCATCGGCAATTCAAAACAGGAGCTTGAGGTTGTCAGGTCAATGTACAAGGTGAAGTTCGGGCTTGATATTGAGACTGATGGCTCTGAGATTGCCTATCAGATAGGGGTCATGAGCAGGAAGGGAGCGCAGCGTGTCATACGATATGGGTTTGAGCTTGCCAAAAAGGAAGGGGTTGACAAGGCCCATTTTGTGGATAAGGCAAACGTACTCTCGGACATCTACGGCTTCTGGCGCGAGACTGTTGATGAAGTCTCAAAGGAGTATCCCCAGATAACTCCAGAGTATATGTTTGTTGATGCCATCACCATGTGGTTTGTGAAGAATCCGGAATGGTTCAAAGTCGTTATAACGCCTAATATGTTTGGCGACATCATCACCGACCTTGGCGCAATGATTCAGGGTGGACTGGGCTTAGCGCCAGGAGGCAACATCAATCCTGACGGCGTCTCGATGTTTGAGCCTATCCACGGCTCAGCGCCAAAATACAAGGGGCAGAACGTCGCTAATCCCCTTGCAACAATTTGGGCAGGGGCGATGATGATGAAAGAGATTGGCCAGGAAAAGACGCATGGCGCCATTGTTTCTGCAATTGAGACCATCATCAAGGAGGGCAAGGTGAGGACAAAAGACATGGGTGGGAGAAATTCCTGCTCGCAGATGGGGGATGCTGTCGCTTCCAGAGTCAGGGAATTGGCTTCATAGCCCTCTTCTTTTCGCTTCGTCTTTGTTCTCAACGATTATTTTTGGCAGGCTGGTGAAGTAGTGCTCTCGGTATGCTCCCCATGTCTGGTAGCCTACGATAATGTCAACAAAGGCCTTGTGAATGCCCTTGACTGCCTTGTGGAGTTCTGAAGCGTCCTTGGTTGCGATGTGGAGCATAAGATCCCAGTTCCCGAGCACCTTCACTGCCCTGATAACTGAGGGCTTGTCAGAGATGTATTCCCTGAACTTCATCTCATGGCTGAGGTCAAAGGTCTTGACGGTTATGCACATGGTTTCCCAATGGTAGCCAAGCAGGGTGAGATTCGGCAGAATGGAGAACTGCCTGATGACTTTCGCCTTCTCAAGGTTCCTGAGCCTGTAGCGGACGGCATCTGGGCTCAGGCTCACGCTCTTTGCCATCTGCACAGGTGTCTTTCTTGCGTCTTCTGCAAGCTCCTTCATGATATGCAGGTTTATCTTATCTACCTCATGAAGGCCTGGAGACTTTGGGCCAAGGATAGTCGGCCCCTGGGCATAGGAATCGGGAAAGCTTCGTGACTTATAGCCAAAAATAATCTCAAATTTTTGCTTTTCTATGACGATATCGCTGAACTCTTTGGTGACAGCAGTGACAATAGCATCAAAATCCTGAACATCTCTTGCAACAAGCACCCATTCCAGGTCCCACCTGTCGCTGTATTCCATGACTATCCTTGTGCTCCTATGGGCTATGAGGTGGCGGATGAACTCATCAGTGCGGGCTGCATCTGATTCATCAATGACAAAAAAAACGTGGAAGGTGTAGAAGCCAAAATCCCTTAAGTCAAAGGCGGCATAGTAGGAAAGAATCACTCCCTGCTCCAAAAGGCGCTTCATGCGATAGAACGTGCCCTCTTTTGAGAGCCGCACCTTTTTTGCTATGGCAGTTATGGGCATTCTTGCGTTTGCCGAGAGAAGCGAGAGAATCTTCTCGTCCCGAAGGTCAGGCCTTGCCCTTCTGGTTTGGGATTCATCTATCCTGAATTGCTGTGATTTTGTCATTATTCTTTAACAATGTTGTAGCTTATATATATTATTTTTCGCTTTGTTTTAAAACACGATGGGAATGTTTATGAGCTTAGAGGTATTACCGACTAGCTGAGATACGGATGGGCTGGCAGATTGAGACTACTTCGTAGTAGTTAAAAATGGAAAGATTTAAATAGCTGAGGATATGGGAGATGTACTTATGGAGCAAAATCAACCACCGCATTATGAGCAACTGGACACAAGAGTCCTAAAAGGTAAGTTCGGGAGGCGGGCATTCCTAAAGATTCCACTGTTTTCTGCATCAGCCGGGGTTATGACCGGAGGAGCAACATACCTTGTAGGAACTTATGTCAACGAAAAGTTTCTTGATGTAGTCTCCTATGTCGAAGGGGAAGTAAGGGAGCTTGCGGCAAATATCCATGCGCTTTCCGGCTCACTTGAAGCAAAGCTTCATGCAGAGAAAAAAGAGCTTGAGCAGCATTACGAGCATGGCCAATTGAAGATATTTGAAGGCCTTGGAATAGCTACTCCAGAAGAATTATCAGAATTTGAACAGATCCTCAACAATGTTGAGCAGTTTGAAGAGCACTACAAGCTTGCTGAAAGAATCACCATCTTCAAGGACAGAGTGAAACACCAAATAACTGAAATGGAAGCAGCAGGTGAAAAAAAGATATCTGAGATACCTCTTATTGGGAATCTTTTTGACACCGTCAATGATGGGATAAGAAGTCTGTATGGCAAGCCAACAGGAGCTGATGGAGCACAGTACAGGGCATCACTGAGGGACAAGCTTTCTGCGCTTACAAGCATCTATGATGCTAATGAGGACAACCTAATTGCCCAGGCTAAAGTTCTTGAGAAGATCAATGACTATCTAAACAGCACTGACCTTTCCGGTGTAGAGAGGGAATTTTATACCGAGCTGAAAAAGGTAGCAGGCAATCGTTATTCCCCCGACCAGTTTAAGGAGATGGTGTTCTCCATTGACAGGCAATCAGGAGAAAATTATGCCTTAAGTATGGTGGAATCAACGCTGAATACCCTAGAGGATACCTATAAAAAGATTCAGGAAGATAAAGCTTACCTTCAGACGCTCCAGAAAACCCTTCAGGAGGGCATCACCTACAAGGAGCAGGTCAGGGCAATGGCAAAAGAGCAGGTTTCAGCCAGAAAGGAGAAGATTGACGCAATGATTGGGGAGTTGCGAGCTACTGTGGACACCGTCATCTCTTCTCTTGAAAACAAGGGATATTCCATCGATACAAAAGAGGAAAAGATAAGCCGAAGAGACATTACTGAATTTATGAAGCCAATTAGTGGCTATGTGCTTACTATCGCGTCTGCTGTTATAGGGGTAGTAGCTATGGGCTATACCGGATTGCTACTTTTCAAGCAAAGAAAAACAATAGCCTTACGTGATGCATTGAACGATACAGTCGATCAGTTTAATGGGCTTGTAGTAAATTATAATAGTTTGATAGATAGAGCATCAGACCAATCAGCCAAGACGAATGCCAAATAGGAGGCCAACGACAATGAAAGTCAAAGACTGTGTGCTTATTGAACCATTTACCTGCAACGAAGACGCTACTGTTGTAGAGGTAGCAAAGAAATTGCGGGAGACTACCCTTAGGCACATTTATGTTGTCAATAAGCATTATTATCCTGTGGGCATCATTTCAGTTATCGACATAAACCATAGGGTTGTTGCAGCAGAGAAAAACCCTAAGCTGCTGAAGGCAAGAGATATCATGTCAAAGCCTATTGATATAGATGAGCTTGATACTGAGCTTGAAGAGGTGTATACCAGAATGGCAACAAAGCAGCGTGTCATGAATGCTGTGGCAAAGGATGGGAAGATGATTGGGATTTTAACTATCCATCAGGTCATGAAAAACATTCAGGTGAGAGCATGAACCGAAAAAAATTTGTCCAGAGCAGCCTTGAGAGGCTTATGAATGATAGCGATGTCCAGAAGTATTTCTCCCCTGACCTAACGAAAGAAGAAAAAGAGAGGACGGTAAGCTATCTTAGCAACATCCTTGCAGATACTTATGATACTACGGTAAAGGGCTATTTTGAGAATAAAGGACTTAGCTCGTATGTGTCCACCTTTCTCCGATGGACAGGTGCAGCAGAAGACGCTATAGGTACGTATCTTTTCTGGGCGATGGGCGGCGCAGGTTTTGTAGCAAAAACTGCTGGCGTTGGCTCAAAGAGTCTTGCTGATTATCTTGACAACAGGCACTATGAGAAATACAAGAGCCAGGATGCTAAAGACAGCTATATCACAAAAGACGGCATGCTTATCGCATCAGAGGGGCTCCTTGAAAGGGCAGCTTCTTATGATCCAGGAATTATTGGAGGCATTGCTTCCCTGGCTGACCTGATACGAGGGACTGCAAAATATGACACTAAAGTCATTGCAAGAGGATTCTATGATGCAAAAGATGAGTTCCTCAAGAAGATGCAGGGATATCAGGCGCAGAAAATGCCCAAGATTATCCCGCTTGAGCGCTTCAGGAATTCTGTATATACAGAGCCAGTAACTCCGGTTTTTACTCCGGCAGAGGAGAGGAAGCTTGCTGCATGATTAAATCGCAGGCGTAGACTCCGCCTCAAGCGGAGCGCAGAGCAAAGTTAAGCCTGCCGATGCCAAAGGCATCCAGAGTTACCTGATGCTTATCTGGCTCTCTTGCCTCGTTGATGTCATACTCAAAAGGCTTGATGTCAAAGAGCCTCCAGTCCTTCTTTAGCTGTTGTGTCTGTTCCAGAATATAACGTGCTATCTGAGTGAGACATGGGATGTGTATGGAGCTGCAGACTGGCTTTGCTCAAAAGCAATAGCATGGCTGATTCCTGTTATCGGCCCAAGCCTTGACTATAATGTCATGACCAGAATTACCAGCAAAAAGGCTATTTCAGAAGGAGTTACCGAGTTCCTCAAGGAGCAGGGATTGTACAAAGCAAAAGAGCCGATGCCCAGGCGTGTTCTTGACAGGGTAAAGCGCATAGCAAGAAACTATCTTCCTGCGCAGCCTTATAGAAGGGTTGAGGCGCTAGCTCCGGCTTAGTTTTCCACTTCTTTCCTTACCTCCTTATTCCTGATGCAAAGCCTCTCAGGTCAAAAAAAAACGCCGAGAGTGGCTGAGCAGGCCAAAGAGGATTTGTACTTCCTGCACTATATCTCAATCCTGGTAAAAAGGTAAGTGCCCAGGCCAAACACTATCAGCGCTGCCCCAACCAGCACTCCTGTGCTCAGGAGGAGCGGAAAATGTGAAACGCCGCTGAAAGAAAAGCGCAAAGCATCAACGCCATACGTGAGGGGGTTATAGCGCGTCACTGCATCAAGCGTTGCTGGAATGCCTTCCAGGGGGAATAATGCACCTGACAGGAAAAACAGCGGCATGATGATGAAATTAATGATAAGAGGGAATGCCTGCATGTCCTGCATCTTGGAAGCAATTGCTGTGCCAAAGGCAGTGAAGATAAAGGCGACAACAAACATGAAGACAAGGGCAAGAGGAATGGTTGCAAAGAATGGCCTGTAGCCTATCGCCATCGCAATCAGCAGCACGAGGATGCCCTGGAAGGCTGCAACTGTTGCTCCGCCAAGCGTCCTTCCTATCATGATTTGCGTCCTTGTTACAGGAGCAACCAGGGTTTCCTTGAGAAAGCCAAACTGGCGGTCCCAGATGAGCTCAATTCCGGAAAACATGGCTGTGAAGAGAATGCTCATGGCAACAACGCCTGGCACGAGAAAATCCACATAGCTCTGCCCCATTGCCTGCTCAAAGATGTGGTTGAAGCCAAAGCCAAGCGCTACCAGAAAGAGAAGAGGCTGGCCTAATGAGCCTATAAGCCTTGGCTTTGAGCGCCAGTACCGCTTGAGCTGGCGAAGCCACATGATGTAGATTGCACCCATTGCTAATGCCTCCAAACCCTTGCCTGCCGTCGCAGCGTATCCTTTCCTGTAGCATTCTCTTCCCTGATGTCCTTTCCGGTCAATGCAAGGAAGGCATCTTCAAGCGTTGCCGTCTTTGTATTCTCTTTGAGTTCCTTGGACGTCCCCATGGCAATGATTTTCCCATGGTCAATGACTGCGATGGTCTTTGCCATCCTGTCTGCCTCTTCCATATAGTGCGTAGTCAAAAAGACAGTCATCTTCTCCTGCTCAGTAAGCCGCTTGATATGCTCCCAGATGTGCTTTCTGGTCTGTGGGTCAAGCCCAAGAGTCGGCTCATCCATGAACAGGATTTTGGGGTGGTGGATTAAGGCCCTGGCTATCTCAAGCCTTCTTCGCATGCCCCCTGAATAAGCCTTGACAAACTGCCCTTTCCTGTCCCACAGGTCAACTACCCGCAGGAGCTCATGGATCCGCCCTTCCCTTACCTCTTTTGGCACTCCATACAGCACGGCATGGAACATCAGGTTCTCATAGGCAGTAAGCTCATCATCAATGGAATTATCCTGGAACACGATGCCAAAGGAGCTTCTCACCCTGTTCTTCTGGATAACAGGGTCATAGCCGTTCACTTTCATGCTGCCGGAGGTCGGATGCAGCAGGGTTGTGAGCATCTTGATGGTCGTGGTCTTGCCTGCGCCATTTGGGCCAAGGAATGCAAACGTCTCCCCTTCGGGGACTGAGAATGAGATGCCATCAACTGCAGGGAAATTCCCAAAACGCTTGACGAGATTTGAGACTTCAATCACGCTGCGCATCAAAATGCAGGCTTGCTTGCGGTTTATATATGTTATGCACACCTGTACTCCTTCACTCACCTGAAAGTTTCAGCAATTGCACTTTCCGACGGGAGAACAAAAACGAAGAAAAAGAGTGAAGAAAAAAAAGTGATAACAAAAACGGCTCGGGCTACGTTTGCAGCAGTGCATGTGTTGCAGCCTTCGCCTCAGTATTAGAGCGCTGCACCTGTGGGGTTGAAGGATGGGTGGCAATGCAGAGCACGACG
>DUKR01000017.1:0-2281 GCA_013329175.1 Candidatus Woesearchaeota archaeon | reverse complement strand
GTAGCGCCGCTTTTGGCAAAGTAGCCTTAGGCAATGAGCTTTTAGGGGATGCTTTTTTCCCTGGATTGATGCCCTTCGTAATTACTGAGGGGCAGGCATGTTCATCGAACAGATTCATGATGGTGAAGTAGTACACACAATCACAATCCTTATAAATTCTCTAGAAGCAGAAAAGCCCATGGCAATTGAGCTCCCCTTCCTCATCTCATCAGCAATTGCTCTTATCTGGATGGCCATAGGGTCAGCAACGGATTTAAGAACAAGAGAGGTTCCTGACTGGCTCAACTACAGCCTTATCGTCATTGGCTTTGCTGCGCATGCACTCTTCTCAATAGTATACACAAGCTGGCTCTTCATACTCCAATCAGCAGCAGGATTCGCCCTATTCTTTCTCTTAGGCGCCGTTATGTTCTATACTGGGCAATGGGGAGGCGGTGATGCTAAGATGGTCATGGGATTAGGAGCGCTCATCGGGCTTGACCTCAGCTTCACAGCATTTCCCTTTATCCTTTCCTTTCTCATCAACATCCTGCTTGTTGGCGCTCTCTACGGCCTGCTGTTCACCATCTATCTCTCCCTGAGGAACTGGGCAAAACTCATTGATGCCCTGCGTATCGATTTCAGGAATGCTCAGCTTGGTAAGATGCACGGCACCATGTGGCTTGGCATCCTTGCCCTGCTCTTGGCATTCCTTGCCACAAGGAACATGACGCTTGGCCTGGCAGCGCTTATCCTTTGCGTCTTTATGCTCACCTTCTTCTACCTCTGGGTGTATATACGCGCTGTGGAGAAAGCCTGCATGATAAAGGAGATCACTCCTGACAGGCTCACCGAAGGCGACTGGATAGCAAAGGAAGTGAGGGTAGGAAATAAGGTCTTAGCATGCCCTAAGGATTTGGGCATTGATAAGAAGCAGATAGGAGAGCTAAATAAGCTTTACAAAAAGAGAAGGCTCAATACGGTCTGGATAAAAGAAGGCATACCCTTTGTCCCTACGTTCTTTCTTGCCTACGTCGTCACCCTTTTTGTGGGCAACATTTTCAGTCTGCTTATCTAAGTTCCTACTAAAAATTAATGCACCCTCCTTGGGTCAGAGGTGCTTCAGAACTCCAGATATTCACCTTGGATCCAATTTTTTCCCCCTATAATAATAATTGTTTTTGTCAGAAGCATCATTATTGCCCATTCTATCATAATTAACCATTCTTTGAGATATATCATCTAACACTTTGAAAGTAATGGTATCTGCATTTTCTAACTTTTCAATTTTTCCAGCACTCCTAAAGTATACAACAGAGTTATCTTTTGCATAATAAGCATTTAGAATCTCAAATGTGTCTGGATGGGCATTTTGTAATAATACTATTTCAGAGGGAAAATAAGAACGTGCATCATTATAATAAACTTTATCTCCCAAAAAGAGAAAATCATCTTTGATAAGGTAGTTTTCGCTATCTACGTTTTCAAATTCAACCCCCAAAAAGAAAAATTTGCTTTTGTCTTTTGCATACACATTATCAAGCACTTCAATAGATTCATAATCTATAGGTGAGGCAGTGATAGTGGTAACTGTAGAATTGTACATTATGTAATAGATATAATTCAGGTCATAAAAATATACGGGACTGTGTGAGGCGTTGAATGTGGTCGGTTCAGCAATTGAAATAGGCATAAATCTAGGTTCTGCAGGATATTCAAGATCATTAATAGTTGATATCGTTATAAACTCAGAATTATTTATCAAATAGCTATTTATCAAATTAGATTTATTATACCTCTTAATGTTCACCATTCCATATACTATAAGGTAAACATTATTCGTATCTTTCAAGAAAAATCGTGGGATTAACTCAATTGTTTTTGGATCAATATTCTTTAAGACGCGATTTCCAATATAGAGGTTGTTTCTATCTTTGGATAGGTCATTTATTTCCCATATGCCACTATCCTGAAATATCCCATTAAATGTTTGGGGGTCTGCCCCTTCAATAAGCTCTCCTTTAAAATAAATATGGCCATTATAGCGAGCAAATTTTTTAAATTTGTCATTATCTGTTCTTACAATTTGCAATTCTTCTTGCGGGATGCTATCAAAGTATTTCAGATCACAACCGCAAGACTTTAGGAAAATGCTTGCATATGTCTTAAAAATACAAAAGGGACTTGTTCCTTTTAAGGAAGGTATTGAATAATAATGGGCATAATAAGATGAAGGACATCCTGAAAACCAATAGTAGCTATCATCCTTATCAAGATAATAGTCAGAATTTTTAATTTGTTC
>DUKR01000041.1 GCA_013329175.1 Candidatus Woesearchaeota archaeon | reverse complement strand
TTTCGTATCATGCCATCATCTTATTGCACTTTCCGACGTGAGAAAAAAATGAAGAAAGAAAAGAAAAAAAAAGTGAAGGAAAAGAAGTGATAACAAAAAAGGCTCGGGCTGCGCTGGCGGTAGGGCATTTGTTGCAGCCTTTCGCCACAGTATTAAGAGTTGAGCAGGCTATTGCCTTAGGCCTGAGCGCTGCACCTGCGGGATTTAAGGAGGAGTGTGAGGGGCAATGCACGACAGAATTTCCATGAGCAATTTCACCACAGGCAGAAGGAGAGAGAGCAGTAGCATTGCTTTTGGTAAAGTTGCTGTCGGCAATGCCTTTTTTAGGGAATGCATTGGGGGGGGATTGAAACCGAGAGCACGCTACAGTCGGGGCAGGCAAGCTTTGAGGGATATAAAGCAGGCAGGCTCGTGAAGGTTTGGCATTCCCCCAGAAAATCAATAGAAAAAAGGCATTAGCCATACCTCCCATCGCTTCCACATTCAATGCGCAACTTCCTCCTTTGTATTGCGGGGCATAGCGCACTTTGAAATTCCGAGGGGAAAAGAAAAACGAAGAAAGAAAAGAAGAAAAAGAGTGAAGAAAAAAAGGGCGAAAACAAAAAAGGCTCGGGGCTGCCGCTTGCTGCAGGGCATGTGTTGCAGCCATCGCATTGGCATTAAGCGCAGGTAAGCCATCCCCCTCAATATTGAGCGCTGCACGGGCCATTGCCACGAGGTTGAGTGCTGTGCCATCGGGTGTGAAGGATGGGCGGCAATGCAGAGCACGACGGAAATATCATCCTCAATTTCACCACAGGCAGAAGGAGAGAGAGCAGTAGCGTTGCTTTTGGTAAAGAAACTGGCGGCAATGGGCTTTTAGGGATTGCCTTTTCAGGAGCGATGCCCATCGTAATTACAAAGGGGCAGGCAAGCTTTGAGGGATATTAAAGCATACATGGTCATGGGCATTCCCCCAGAAGCTCATTAGAAAAAAAAGGCAATAGCGATTCGCCGCTTTACCTCCAAAGGCAATGCGCAACCTCATCCTTTTCGTATCATGCCATCATCTCAATTGCACTTTCCGACGGGAGAAAAGAAAAACGAAGAAAGAAAAGAAGAAAAAAGAGTGAAGAAAAAAGCGAAAACAAAAAAGCCGTTGCAAGTAGCAGGACATAAGTAGCGGGACATTTGCTACAGCAATCGCCTCAGTATTGGGCGCAGGTAGCAGGGCATGTGTTGCAGCCATCGCATCGGCATTAAGCGCAGGTAGGCCATCACCTCAGTATTGAGTGCTGCGCCAGCGTGGTTGAGGGATGGGCGGCAATGCAGTGCACGACGGAATTTCAATGGCCAACTTCACCGCAAAATAAAGGATGGGCAATGACAAAGCGCCAGAAGGCAAAATAAGCCGTTGGCAATGAGCTTTTTGAAATGCCCTTTTTAGGGAATGATACCGAGCGCGCTATCATTGAAGCGGGCTTCATGCCGTGGGGGTTACTCCATGAGTAAATGTTTAATAGAAGGAGGATAATCCTTCCTAGATGACCAAAAAGCCAATATTTCATGAAGAAAAGATCCTCTGGCTTAAGGACATCAAGAAGGAAGATGCCCCTGTTGTAGGAGGAAAGGGGGCAAATCTTGGGGAGTTGTTCCATCATTTTCCTGTTCCGAATGGATTCTGCATTACCGTAAACTGCTATGCCCGCTTCCTGAAGGAGACCTGGATAGGTGAGCATATCCATGGGTTGCTTGACAAGATTGATATTGAAGGCCCTGAGCAACTGGAACGAGCGTCTGAAGAGATACGGAAGCTTATTTTGAAGCAGGGGTTTCCTGCTGATTTGCGCAAGGAGATAATCGGGAATTATAAGAATCTCAAGAACAAGAAGGTTGCTGTGCGGAGTTCTGCGACTGCTGAAGACCTTCCCACGGCAAGCTTTGCGGGCCAGCTGGACACCTACCTTAATGTTCATGGAGCAGAGAATGTTGTTGAGGCTGTGCAGAAGTGCTGGGCATCCTTGTTTACTTCCAGGGCAATTTACTACAGGGAGAAAAAGAATTTCCGCCATAGAGACGCCCTAATCTCTGTTGTTGTCCAGGAGATGGCCGAACATAAATACGCTGGAGTGATGTTTACTGTTGACCCTGTCAATAAGAAGCACATCCTTGTGGAGGTCGTTGAGGGCATTGGTGAGCAGCTTGTCTCAGGCCAAGTGACTCCTAATAGCTATTTCCTCAATAAGAAAAGCCACAAGATAGAGGAGAAGAGCGAGCATTTCAATATCAACCCCAGGCTGATTGAGAAGATTTCCATGATGGGCGAAAAGATTGAGCGCCATTACAAGTATCCGCAGGATGTCGAGTTCGTGATTGGCAAGAAAGGAAATCTGTTTATCGTGCAGAGCAGGGCGATAACGACGTTATGATGACACGCCGCAATCCCCATCCCCATTAGTATCAAGGCAGGCCTGCACCTCTCCATCAATGGTAATCTGCAAAAGCACGCCGCTGCTGGCCGGCGTAATGAACCATTCAAGATTATTATGCCCTGCATTTTTCAGGCAATCATTCACTTGCCCCATGGTTTCCCATTGCTCATCAAAATCCTCCTGCGATATGCTTTCAGATTCGGTAGCCGTTGCAAGGTCGTCAATGCTGCATGCCGCATCAAAATACGTGAGTGCGCCGTCAGGAATCCCGAAGCTAAGCTGAATTCCTGCAGTTCCTGTTTGTGCATGGTAACTGGTATAATCCACTCTAAGCCAGTTCCATCCTTCTTCTAGCGGGATGGTGCAGGGGGTATTGTCCAGGCATCCCTTGTTTACCCCATTAAGAGAAACCACATACCCACGTGTTGGAGTAGCAGTCACCGCTCCACGCAACATTAATGAGGAGCCGGCAACAGGAGCGTACACAAACGTTGCAAGGATGCCCGCATCAATGCAATAGCTGGCTCCTGGCTGGGTGCTGCATGAGCCTGCTTGCCCATAGCAGGAGCCTTTATCGCCGCATGCGGTGATCCCATTCGTATAGGGGCCGCGGAAAACATAATGATTAATCGCCTGATTGGCAGAAAGGGAATTATTTGTTGGGGTCACTGTAGATGGAGCCCTATAGAGCATATCATGTAGACTTCGGTCATTTACGTTAAGCGAGTGGGTTTTGAGCCATCTCTGGTTGCTGTTTTTAATTCTTGCTGCCCAGCTAAACGAGACAGCAGGAATAGCCTCATCAGTATCCTCAATATCCTCCTCATCAATGACTTCGACAATGATATTCTCAATGACCTCAATGGCAATAGGGTATGAGGCGCTCTCGCTATAGCCGTCTGTTGCTTTTACCCTTATCACCTTTGTGCCTATGGAAGTGAAGGTATAGCTCATGGTGCATGCTCCTGGAGAGCCATATACCCCTGTGTCTGGGCCAGTCTCCCACTTACAGGAAACCGTATCGGAATCAGCATCACTTGTCATGACGGACAGCTGGACTTGGCCGCCAATATGCGCCCCTATGGGAGGGACTGGCGCTACACCAGTAATACTCGGCGCGTTGTTGGTGGCTTCAAATGAAGCGCTTCCCTCTTCTATGATTTGGCTATTCAGCGACCCAGAAGACATAGTTGCTGTGGCCATGACTTCATAGGTGCCAGGCTCCCCCCCATAATCCTCAGCCGTAATGGTGCAACTCTCGCCAGTGCAATCAAGGGGGATTGCATCCAGCTCCCACGCAAACGAAAGCTGGCTATCTTCAGGAAGCCCGCCATCAATTCCTGCAATAAACGTCACTGGGTTGCCAGCATGGATGCTCCGCCCCTCTCCGAGGGAGACGGAAAATGCCGGGATTGGCAAAACAGTCACGATATGCTCATGAGTTACAATAGCCTCTGGTGGAATGCCCTGAGCATCAACATCGCCAAGATACGATGCTGTGATGGTGAAGGTGCTTGGCTCATCTAAAGAAAATTCCTGCGCGCCTGCCGCTATCACCCCCCCCTCATCTTGAGTGATACTGCCGCTGCCTATTTCCTCTTCACCCAGCATCACCTGATACCATGCCTCGCCAGTATAAAAATTAGTGAACTGAAAGCGCAGCGCATAGGGATTATCCTCATACGCTGTGTTGCCAGACAGCACTTGGATTGCAGGAGTAACGCCAACGCCAAAGGCATAGGTGCAGTCAGCGCTAGTCTCCCCTGATACCCTCAATTTTGATGTAAGGTCATCCCACAGCCAGACGTATTCATTCCATGCGCTGCCACTCACCGCGCTCTTCATAACACTCACCGTATCCACCTCTGGTGCATCGTCTGAGGCGGTGCAGGGAATGCCGCCACCGCTCGCTGCAATTGCCCCGCACACAGCACTGAACCCGCAATAGGATATAGACATCGAAGTGCTGTCCTTGAATCCGGCAATCCTCCTTCCATTCTGGATGGCAATATACAACTCCTCAAAGTCTTCAGTTGCGACCGAGGTTATGATTGGCGCATTCCCATTGGCCCTGCTGCCAAACCATCTTCCGAATACGCCCTCAATAAAGGAAGTGAACCCCCTGAGAATTGAAGTATCGTCAATATCGCCATAGATAAGCAGCCGCTCCTGCGGGGCATACCATAAATTGTCAACTTGGCTGCCTTCAGAGTCGTAACACTTCCCGAATTTCTTGCCCTCCTCAATTGCTGGCTGAGCGCAGGAAGCGCCATCAACAAAAGCAGACGCGACATTGTCAAGTTCAGCAGAGCCAGGAATAGATGTCCCTACAAGCACATCACTCTCAGGCGGAGAGCTATCGCCGCCTTTCCTCAACACGCAGAAATTGCCAGTTATATCTTCAATTCTGGGTTGTGGGGAGTTCAGCACATCTGCTGCCGTGCCGCAGTGCAGCACAAAATCCCCATCGCCTGCTGATGCAAGCATCTGCAATGCAAGCGCCTTGGTGCGCTGCGTCGTAACCCACGCCCCGTTGTCGCACACATAATTATCAAGGTCGCCTGCGGTGCCATCTACGCAATCCTGGCCATCCCAGCAGTGTGTTGCGGGGCAGCATGAGGAGGGAGATGAGCCGATGCCTGCGTCAATTGTTACGCCTTCAGCATCAACCAGCCGCTTTTGAGAGGTATAAAGAGTAACAGGAGAATCAGCGCTGCCTGCGGCTTCAGCATTGAAGCTATCGCCATTGCAATACTCCTGATTGCTGAGAGGAAGTGATGGCTCAGTTCCATCAAATTCAGTAAACATCAGCTGGTCAACATAGAGGCTGCTGCCGTCTGGCTTCTGTAGAGTGATGTCATATGCCTGACGCCCTGAGCCTGCAATCCCCTTAACTCCTGTAGTATAAAGCTTCCAGCCATTCGGCCCTTGTGCTGCTTCAAGGTCTTGCGGGTAGTTTCCGTTGCTGGAGATCTTATCATTACCGCCATACTTCACACTGACATCGTCCTCTGATAATTGCCCCTTGTACCAGAATTGCAAAAAGTACTTGGCGGTATTGCTGCAACCATTGTCTGAACAGGCAGGAACGGAAGCCGTCGTCTGTAGCTGATTCGCCACTCTTGCTGCCCGCTCTCCCTGCGGCACAAAGCCTTTCAGAGCAGCTTCGCCTGCTGCAGAAACGATGATGGCGCCAGTGGCTCCGCCTGCTCCTTCAAATCCTCCGTTCATAATCAGGTTGCTTGGCAGTTCGCACGCCGATAGCTGAAGTGCTCCGTGAAATCCATGAGTGCTTAGTGATTGTACGCTCCCTTCCCCGCACACAAAATAATTGCCATCATACCCATAGATAGTATCCGATTCAGTTATCCATGTGCCATATCCACCATTCCCTGCTGGTTGTCCCTCTTCATCCTTGTTCGGCTCGGTGCAAATATGCTCAACAAACCCCCTTTCGTCGCCATCGCTGCCGTCAGCAAGGAAAAAGCTGGCAGAAGTAGCCCCGCTGCTCAGGGCATAGTCTCTGCATATATTTCCCGTTTGGGTGTCGCCCACAGCTACCCAATTGTCCGCTTCTGGATTTCCTGAGCAATAATAGAGAGTGATGAGTTGACTACTATATTGCGCTCCCCCTGCGTACACGCGCGTGCCTGCTGCTACGCATCCCTCGCCGCTATCAGCAGCATCGCCATCATTATTACTGTCACCGAGCCAGCATTGGTTTGCTGCGCAGTAGCCAGAGCTAAGAATGTCTTGCGCGCTTTTCCCAAGGTAGTGGTGCCTTTCGCTTCGCGCATTCCATTCTCCTGATGAACACTGGAACATGCCTCCCTCGGTAAATTCTCCAGTTGATTGGCATTCAGCCCCATCCCAACATTGGTTGCTTAGGCAGCAGGATGCCGGGTAGACAGCAGCATGTTCAATCGTGCAGCCTTCGCAGGCAAGCTCGATTCCATCTGTAGCTTGATAGGTAAGGAAGACAGAGTCAACGGATGAGTCGAAAAAAGGAAGCCCTTCGCCTATCCCTGAACTATCATCTTTTTGATGTATGTACAGCACGGGATCAGTGGTTCCCTCTTCTGGGGAATCAACGGTAGTAGCCAGCAATCTGTAATACTTCCCGCCCTCAGAAGCAATAGGGCTGCTCCCATCATTAAGACGTATTGGCGCAGCTGACATGTGCTGCCCGCTACTGCAAAACCCCCCTTCGGTTGCCCATTTTTTATCCTGAGTGCAGTAAGTTATGGCTTGCGGGGAGCTGCCTACAGGACTGTAAGAAATAAATTCCCCGGTCCCCTTCGAGTAAGGTTCCTCGCAGTTTTCTGAGCCACAACATTTGGCTATTTGCCTGACATCACCTGAAGAATAACAGAGGTAATCGTTATCTCCTGCGCTAATCACCGAGTCCATGGGCTCAGCTCCTGTTGCTGTAGTAGTGTCAGTGCAGATATGCCACTGGCTTCCTGACTTAAGATAGTGGCTGGCATCGCTTCCTTCTCCTAAAGTGACCACCTCTCCTTCTACGCCATCGTACCAGGCAGGACCATCAGCAACAAGCTTACAAAGCTTGTCATCAGCAACAAGGCCGATATCAGTAGCATCATCGCCGCAGCACCGATTATCGCCCTCGACCCATCTCCAGCCAAACCCGTCGGTGATGCATTTAGTTTCGCTATCGTCATGGTCGTCAAAGCATATAGAGGCGGTTGGATTTTTGGAACAGGTGTATTCCCTGCAGAGGTCATCAACTGATTCCGCTGGTATGTCGCCTTGCGTTGGAACAAACATCACGATGGGGCTGTTTGTGTCGGCGACAAGTTCAGTAAAGGTATTTCTCGGGATATCTCTGCTGATTGGGCTGAGATAATAGTCGAGATTAAGGTTTCCTCGCGCCCGGTCATCATAGGCTTCTATCTCAATAGAATACCACCCCGTGGGAAGGTGGACATCTGCCCATTTGGGTCCGATAGCGCGGCTTGCAACCTGCGATGTCAATAGAGCTCCGTCTGATAGGCTCTTCACCTTAATCGCTGAAGAGTCTCCGCCTGTGGTTGCGTGAAACCTAAGACCAAAATCGTTTTCATCGTTTTCATGAGAGCAGGATAAAAAATACCCTTTCATTGTAAAGTAATAGGTGGCCGCGCCCGTAGCTTGAAGAAGGGTTAAACGGTCTTCAGTATTGCAGGCACATGACGAAGGCGAGCCAGAGCAAGAAGTTTTAGTGCATTGCCATACTACATTGCCAGATGCAAAAACACTGAATACTACAAGAAAGAATACCGGCAGAATCCCTCTTTTGATGATACAACCCATGTTCCAGCCTAAACGCGCTATTGCATTTCCTTAATATAATCTATTTTTATAAAGATTTGCTTATTTTGTAATACTTCACCATCATGAAGCCTGCAACTCTGTTGCATGGCCAGAGACACTAGTCTCGCTGCCTGCGACCCTGTCGCATGGCCAGAAAC
>DUKR01000072.1:5896-10191 GCA_013329175.1 Candidatus Woesearchaeota archaeon | reverse complement strand
CGTGAGTTTCTGGCCATGCGACATGGCCGCAGGCTTCAACAAGCTGAACTCCCCAAACGCGAAATAAAAAGCGAAACTATTTAAATGATTTTAGGGGATACCCCATTGGAAAAGATGACATTAAAAAGAGTTTTGCCGTTGTTTGCTTTAGTTCTACTCATCCTTCTTTCACTCATCCTTCTTTCAGGGTGCTCAAATAATCTGCTGCCATCAAAGCCGATGTGCACCGTTGATGCTGACTGCCGTGGGCAAGGCCAATGCAAGATCACAAAGTGCGTCAGCGGCAATTGCAGGACTCAGGATATTCCAAACTGCTGCGGCAACAGGAAGTGTGAGGAAGGTGAAGACCTCTGCAGTTGCAGTGCAGACTGCAATGAAAAGTGCGAAGGCTCAGTTGAATTTAAGCTGCCTGGTGAAAAGCTGCAGACTGCAAAATATTTTCAGTGGGGATGCGCCTCAAACGCCTCCAAAACCTCAAAAGGCTGCATCATCAGATACAATCCGATAGAGATTGACCCAAGGACTGAATATCATGAGATCACAAAAGATGGCCTTGTCATGGGAATCACCATAGAGTACGACCTGCCTCTGGTGATAAATCAGCGCATGATTCAGGTTGAAATCCAACTGAAAGATTATGATAAAGAGAAAATAAAGCTTCCGGCCGCTATCAATGAGATACGGTTCATGGATAAAAACCTTGTCCTTGGAAGATTACGGAATATACAATCTAGCAAGAGGGGGTTCACCAGCATCAACAGTTATTTGCAGGTTCAGGTTCCATTGACCTATTCCATGCAGATACCCGAAGAGCAGAGGCAGATCTCGATTGAGATTGACTATCAGGCAATCAAATTGAAAAAGGTCAAATCATTGGATAGTGAGGGGAAGCAAATAACCGATGCATATAATCAGCCAGTGTACGCCTATCTTGAAGATGGTGCTCTTATCAGCAAAGACAAAAAAAGCCTTAATAATAAGATATATTTCCTAGACCCTAATTATAACGAGCTGAAAATTGATTTTTCTCAGGACTAGTCCCTTGAAGGCATATGCCTGAATGCGTTCTGCTTCCCTGTGGCTGGCCCTTAGAATTCCCTCATCTTCCTTATGCTCTGCACCCGCTCATCAATATCACCCATAGAAAGCGCTTTCATCCTGTTCAGGGAAAAGTCCTGGGCATTGAATGAGGCAAGTGCCGAGGCATAGACAATTGCTTTTCTGAGGTTTTGCTCACTGTGGTCTTTGGTCTTTGCAAGCCACCCAACAATAGCTCCGCCGAAGGTATCGCCGCAGCCTGTCGGGTCAATAAGGTCCTCCAGTGGATAGCCAGGGGCGCTGAAAATCCTGCCTTTTGAGAAGAGCAATGCCCCGTGCTCGCCTTTCTTGATGATGATGTATGCTGGCCCAAGGGTAAGCGCCTCTTTTGCTGCCTTGACAAGATGGGGAGTGCCAAAGAGCATTCTTGCCTCGCCATCATTGATGATGAGGATGTCGGCTTTTCCTATTGCCTTGATGAGGATGTCTTTCTTGCTCTCTATCCAGAAGTTCATGGTGTCAAGGATGGTGAGTTTTGGCCTGAGCTGGCTATGAACCGTGAGCTGGATTTCGGGGTCAACATTTGCCAGGAAGAGGTATTGCGCATCTTTATACGCTTCAGGGACATTTCCTGAAAAATCCATGAGGCTGTTCAATTCAGTCTTCCTGGTCTTAGCTTCGCTCATGTCATACTCATAGTAGCCTTCCCAGGCGAAGGTCTTACCTCTGCGCTCCACCCCGGCAAGGTCTATTCCCTTGTTTTTGAGCAGTTCCTCGTATTTATTTGGCAAGTCATTCCCTGCAATTGATACCATGCCAGGCTTTGCAAAGAAACTAGCAGCAAATGAAGCGTAGACTGCGCTTCCTCCAAGAATCCTCTCCCTTTTCCCAAAGGGAGTCTCTATGGTGTCAAGTCCTATGGTTCCCAGGATGACAGGGTCTGGCATAGGCTTTCTCACTGGGAGACTGTTTTAATGTTTTTCTACTTCAATGCCCAACACAGCGTTGTTGAAGCCTTTATTCTCTTCCTCGGAATGCCCGCAGTTGTTTGCCGCTGCTGAGCTTGCAGGATGGCGAAGCATTGCCAAAAAACGTAAAGCTTAAATAGGATTATGCATTATAATGCGTAATATGGCAAGACCGAGAAAATTAAAGGCAGTGCATTTCGAGCCTGGTGTGACCTACTTCAAGCCTCGGGCAGTTTCCCTCCATAAGCTGGAGGAAGTGGACCTTACTATTGATGAGCTTGAAACTTTGAGGTTGTCAAATCTTGAAAAATTGAGCCAGTCGGATGCAGCAGATAAAATGCACATTCATCAGTCAACATTTCAGAGGACATTGGCAAGAGCAAGAGATAAAGTCACAGATGCCTTAGTTAACGGAAAAGCAATAAAAATTCATGGAGGTGACTATATAATGCCAAAGGGAGATGGAACGGGACCAATGGAGCAAGGCAGTAGAAGAGGAAGAGCAGGCAGTCAATTTGCAGCAGGGCCAGGGGGAGTATGTATTTGCACTGCCTGTAATTATGAGACTGCCCATGTTAGAGGGCAGCCCTGCAATCAAAGAAAATGCCCTACATGCGGAAGCCCAATGACAAAGGGCAAAAAAGCCTGATGGGCAGGCAAAAAAGCTGCAGAACAAGTCAGCAGGCTTGGTGTAGATGCCGTAAAAGAAGCAGTAGTCAGGTGCATGAAAAATCAGCTTGGACAAATCAGGGTGTACACCAGAAGAATTGCATGCTGCAAGAAAAGTGCTGGGTATTTCCATATCCGCAACCCCTGCTAACGCAAGAAAAAAGTATAAGGAATTGGTCAGGAAGTGGCATCCGGACATAAATACTACGCAGGAAGCGCATAAGAAGATAAGAGAGATTAACCATGCGTATGAGCTTATTATGAAACATGAGTTTAACGCGGCGGATGCATTGCATGAATATAGCCGGCTGTGGTTTAAGCAATGTAAAAATGATTGGCTATGCGGAGGAGGATTTGGCGAAAAACGTAATCGGAAAAACAGTGCAAGTGCAATAGATTATCGTAAAACATCAGCAGCAAAAAAAAAGCAAAGGTCTAAGCAATGAAAAATTACCTGAAAAATTGCCAATCCGGCTTTTGGAGTGCAGTATTTGAAAAAGAGCTGGAATATCTTTTAAGGGCATTAAGGGGATGTCATAAAGTCCTGAGCATTGGATGTGGTCCAGCCATTATCGAGAGAGGATTGCAGGAAAACGGTTTTGATGTTACCGGGCTTGATGTATCCAAGGAGGCGCTACAGGGGGTTTCGGACAGCATACGGGCAGTTGTTGGAATAGCGGAAGATATGGATTTTCCGGATTCATGCTTTGATGCAGCTATTTATATCGCGTCTATGCAGTTTATTGAAGATTACAGGAAAGCGGCTTTAGAAACAGCCAGAGTCTTAAGGCAGGATGGAAAGCTTGTTGTAATGCTTCTCAATCCGGAATCGGAGTTTTTCAGGCAGCATGCAGAAAATCCTGATTCTTATGTGCATAAGATTAAACATAAGGTTGTAGGCCCAATTGAAGGCGTTCTTAGCAGGCACTTCATTGCTGATGGCGAGTATTATCTGGGAATTGATGGTAAAAAGGTATTTGAGAGCAATGATCCAAAATCAGCAGGGTTATACATTATTACAGGAGTGAAAAGGCGCAAATAGCCGTTTTTGCTGAGGGTACCAAAGCAAAAGGATTTGATGATGAGGATGGATTATCATGGTGTTTTGATTGAGGGAAAAAATGGAACACTTCACTCTCCTGAAATGCTCTGTCGTTGAGGAAGGAGGCAGGCTCGTGGGATAGCCATGAGTTGAAGCCTTGAGGGGTATAAAGCAGGCAGGTTCGTGGGAAGCTGGCATTCCCGAAAAAAACAATCAAAAAAAGGCAATAGCTACCGCCTCATCACTTCCACAGCCAATGCGTAACTTCCTTCTTTTGGATTCTGGTAATCATCTCATTGCACTTTCCGACGGGAGAAAAGAAAAGTGAAGAAAGAAAAGAAGAAAAAAAGGGAAGGAAAAGAAGTGAAAACAAAAAAGGCTCGGGCTGCGCTTGCAGCAGTGCATTTGTTGCAGCCATCACATTAGCATTGAGCGCTGCTGCATGCGTGGTTGAAGGATGGGCGCGGGCAGCAGTGCACGACGGAATTATCTGCCTTAGGATTTGCAGCACAAACAAAGGAGAGAGGAAAAATAAAGTGCTCGGATGAGAAAGAAGCCATCGGCAATGAGCTTTTAGG
>DUKR01000072.1:0-5756 GCA_013329175.1 Candidatus Woesearchaeota archaeon | reverse complement strand
TTTCGGGAGCGATGCCCTTCGTACATTTGCATTGAAGGCAAGGCAGGCTTCATACTGGTGAAGGGTTGCCATTTCAGAAAAATCACTCTCTTCCCTCCTCCCACACCCGCTCAAACTCAAGCGCAAAGAGTTTGGCTATCCCCTCATCGTGGATGATGAGGATGTTTTCATCGTTCTTCTCATTAGCAGAAGCCGTCGGGTTCATCGAGCCTGTAATGACTGTCTTATTGTCAATGATGAATACCTTGTGGTGCATGGTCGCTGGATTGCCGTCCCTTCGCACCTCGATGCCAAAGTCTTTCATGCGCGGATACTCGCTGTATTGCGTGGTTGCCTGGCGGGTGTCAAACACTCCCTTGATGCCAATGTCTTTGATGAGGATAGTGTCTGCCATGTCGTCGTCGGTGAAGACAAAGGCCATGAAGTGGACTGACTGCTCTGCTTTCCTTAGCGCTTTGATTATCCTGCCTTTACAGTCATCTTCAGGGCAGAAGTAATTCTCAATCCCTATGCCATTATAGTAGGCGACTGGATGCTGCACGGCTTCCCCCTTTCCAAACCTCCCATCCCACAATTCCTCAAATTCAGCATTGTAGTTGGCGATGAGCGTTGGCGACCTCAGGATAAGGAGGTTGTTGTTGTTCTTTTTAGTGCCTAATTCTGTGGGGTTCATGGAGCCCGTTATAAGCCGCTTATTGTCTATGATGCAGAACTTGTTGTGGCTCAGCCGGTTGCCATTATCGAATCTGATGACGCCATTGATGTTGCTGAGATGCCCTCCCTTGTTGTCGTTGTCAAGGACAATCTTTACATCAATCTCCTTTTTTTTCTTGATGATAATGTCAATAGCGCTGTTGAGGTCAAGGTCAAAGAGGGCGCAGTGCAGAGACTCTTCTGCTTGCTGCAGATTCCTGCCAAGGATGCCTTCGCAGTCGTCGAGGGGGCAGAAATATACCTCTATATCAGGCCCTGACTCATAAATGCGCTGAGGTTCTGGAGACGTATTGACCTGCGCACATGAGGAGAGGATAAGCAGAGACGCCAACGACAGGAGGATGATTGCCTTTTTCATCTTAGGATCTGCTGCATTGCCCGGATGCTTTTTGCAAGGCTGTGCTTTGTCTCAGGGTAGCGCCCTGCAAGGCTCTCAATGAATGCCTGCACCTGCGGCTGTTTCCTGCGTGGAGTGAATGGCAGGCCATTGACCCTTGCGTAGCGGGCAGCCTCGCCATCAGTGACTGAGATGAGGAGAGGTATCATGGGATAGGATGATGATGCCTGCTTTCTTCCTTTCTTTTCACCTGTAAGGATAGCAGCAAGAAACTGATTCGACTCGTCGTCAAGTGTTGTCAGCATAACCTCTTTATAGGCAGCTTTTGATGGCTTTCTTGAGGTAAGGCGTACAGGGAGGTCGCCGATGATGCCCCTGACAATTGCCCTGCAGAGGCCGTCTTTGATGAGCAGAGTATCGCCTTTTCTGAACCATTCCTCCCGTGAAGCGTCCTTTCTGACGCGCTTCTCGATGACCCTGCAGAACGTCCTGTCGTCCTCAATCTGCAGGGCAGTTGGATGCTTGGTTTGTGCCATTGCCTCTTAGGATGGTGGTAAGGGTATTCACCGATTAGTTACTATTATAGAATGGTTTCAGGGAGAATATTTAAATATTAGGAGTAGGTATCCAAACAATTCCATCACCTCTTTTTTCCCGGCAGGGCATTCTGTAATAGGAATGTTCTGCGGGGTTTTACTCTCCTTTCAGCTATGGCTCTTTTCCTGTTTTTTTCCCCTGCTTTTTGGTTTGCCCGCCATTTTTGCCCTTCCTACCCAGCCTATGGCGAAACCAGCAAGGAAGGCTGCAATGGTTGCAATGATAAGCGGGATTGCACGCTCGTCTAGCAGTGGCTTCTTCTGTTGTGCCTTCTCATGAAGATAGATGTCAAGGTTGGATAGCTCAAGGGCGTATTCGGCATAGAGCAAGGCTGAGGCAGGGTCAGACTCCCTCAATGAATCGGAGTATTCATAGTAGGAGTAGCCAAGAACGGGGAATGAGCCTTTGGCTGCCTGCTTAGCGATGACTGAGGACGCTATCGCAAGCTTTCGCGTGACAAGGCCAGGAAGGTCATCCATGCCTGCTGTCACTGCGGTAAGGATGAGATTGGCTTCAGCCTTAGCCTTTCCTGCCTTGAAGATACAGAGCTCGTAGTTGCCTTCATCCATGAACCCTCTTGCGAGCTCTAGCTCCTCTTCTGCTCCGCTTAGGGGGAGGACGGTTGTGATATGGGCATACTGGATGTGCTCCTGTGCCTCTGAGAATTTTTTCTGGCAGGCGCTTTTCAGCAGGTCATGGTTGAATGCCATTTTTGCACCGCGGCCGTCTAGGTATTTTGACCATGCATAACCTGAATAGACACGCTCTCCGGCATAAGCAAGGCTTCCTAAGGATCCGTTGATGTTTGACTCGTTGATGTCCCTAAGGATGGTTGCGGCCTCAACCAGGCGGTCCTTCACAATCATGTAGGCCTCAAGGTCGGTTATGGTCATTTTTTCTTTCTTTGTTATTGCATCATCAAGGTCGCCAAGGCTCTTGATGATTGCATTGCGCTTCAGCCTCAGGCCTCTGGCCTGATTGCCCTCGAGGTTAAGAATAAGCTCTGAATAGCGGACGTTCGCCCCATAGCAGAATGATGCAGCGGAGTAATAATCATCCCTTTCCATTGCCTGCTGTGCCGAGGCGGTAAGGTTTTGGGCATTTTCGATGCCCCGCCTTGTTGAGTTGGTGCGGTCATTGAGGCCATTGACCTTCTCCTTTAGCTTATCTGACCTGTTGCAAAGCTCTGCAGCAAGCTCTTTCATCGTTTTTGTGTAGCTTTCGTCTATGGCCAGCGCTGGTGGCTTTGGCTGTGAGATTCCGGTGAACTCCTCAAGGACCTGCTCAAGGTTGTCTACCTCCTTGACTATGATGCCAAGCCCTTTTGCCCGCGCTGAGAGGTTGAGCGTCTGGTTTGTCTCATTATCGCTTTTATCGTCAACAATCAGTTCACCCCTTGGAATGAGGACTGTTGCGATGCCGTCTCTTGCGGCAGCATCAATTTTTGCCTTGACTCCTCCGACTGGGCCGACAGTGCCGCCTGAGTTGATAGTGCCTGTCACTGCCACCTTTTCATTGATAGGCAATTCCTCAAGTGCTGCCACGGTGAGTGCTGCAATTGCAGCTCCGGCTGAAGGACCTCCAAGGAGGCTTGACTCAGCCTTGATGGCATAGAAGAAATCGTAAGTGTCGCAGTCAAGCCTGACATAGTCGCAGGCGATGTCTTTAGCCAATCGGGCTGATATCTGGGTGTCCTGCCTGAGGACCGGGATAGTCTCAAGGAAAACCTTCCCTGAACCGTCCCTGAGTTCCAGAGTGAGGTCAGCGATGCCGCCAAGCTGCTCATCTCCGTTTTCTTTGACAGCAAGAAGCTTCATGTGAGAGGTCTCTGTAACTGCAAGGGCAGGTGCTGCTGAAAGGAAGAGGCATAGGATGAGCAGTATTGATTTTATGGCGGGATTCATGCAAAGGAGTGCCAGGGAAATGGTATAAATGGTTTGTGATTCATTCATGGACGGGTAGGATAAACCACCAAAATCCGCCGAGGAGCATTGTATTTCCCGCCGGATTCACCCTTCAGGCGATGAGCCTTTGAGCTTTGCAACTGCTGACTTATGGATAAGCTTCTCCTGCTGCTTCTGTAGCCTGATTTCAGCCATCCCAACCCGCTGCTCTCTTTTGCTCAGCTCTCTTTCCTTCTTCTCGTTCTGCTGCTTTGTCTTATTGGCATAGTCAACGCCCTGCCAGATGTTTGCCTCACGGCCCGCTATTGCCTCCTCTTTCTCCTGAAGCTTCTTCAGCGCAGCCTCAAGCCCCGCTTTTGCCTTGCTTATCTCTATACTGAAACGCTTTTCCTTTCTGTCCTGCTGCGCCTGCTGCTCACAAAGGGCTTTCTTTTCTTTTGCTGCCGCGGCATACTTTGCCTTTGCGGAATCAAGGAGCCTTGCCGCCTCTGCCTCGTGCTTTACTATTGCCTGCTCGCGGGACTTGAACCTTAGCGCCTGCTGCTCAAGCTTCTTCTGGAGGCTGATGAGTCCGTCGAACCGTTTGGCATATTCAGCATCACGCTTGTCTGCTGCCTGTGCGCCCCCCGTTATCTCACACTCTCTTGCCTCTGCTGCAGCAACCGTTTTGCTGAACCGCTCCTCCCTCTTCTCAATGTCCCTGATGATATCCTGCTTCTCCCTAAGGTGCCTATCAAGGATAGCGGATTCTTTGTTTACCTTTTCCTTTAAGGACTCCTGTGCCTGCCTTTCTGTCTCAAGAATCTTCAGTTCACGCCTGCTCTGCTGCTCCTGCTCTTTGAGCTGCGCCTCCTGCTTCCTGAACTCAGCCTTGCGCTCGTTAAGGGATTCCTGCTTTTCCTTAATGTCTTTTTCTGCCTTCTCGCAAGCCAGCTCCTTCTTTACTGCAAGCTCAAGGCGCTTTTTGTTAAGCACCCTGACCTTCTCAAGGTCGTTCTTCTCCTCCTCAGCCTTTTGCAGCCTGAGGTCAAAACGCTCTTCTTTCTCTGTGAGCTCCTCTTCCCGGCGCTTCAGCTGGGCCTGGTGCTCGTCAAGCTCCTTCCTTCTTGCCTCAAGCAGATAATCAGCTTTTTCTGCCTTGTTCTGGAGCTCAGCAAGCTCTTTTTTCTTCTCGAGAACATGGAGGGTAATTGCGCTGCTTTTCTTCTCGGCCTTCCTGACAGCAGCGTCATATTTTACTGCAAGCTTTTTGTGCTCCTCTTCCATGTCATGGACGGCCTCAGCCTTCTCGTTGATGTCGCGCTCCTTCTCTATCAGCTCGCGCTCCCTTCGCTCAAGGAAGGACTGGGTGTAGTTAAGGTCCTTCTCTTTCTCCTCAAGGTGGCGCATGGCAACGTCAAGGTCAAGCCTTGCTTTTTTCAGTTCAATCTCTATTGCATTGTTTCTGGCTTCCCCTTCCTTTATGCCCTGCTCCTTTTCCCTGAGTTTCACCTTGAGCCTCTCTAGGCGGCTGTCGTAGAACTCAATCTCCTTCTCGACAAGCTTCTTCTGGTAGCGCAGGTCATGAATCTGCTTCCTGATGTCTGATGAAAACTTAGTCTCCTGCTCAAGGAGCTGGGTAGCCTCTATCCTCTGCTCGTCGGCATCTTTCTTTGTGAAGAATCCTTTTTTGTACTTTTCAGCTTCCTTTTGGCCGCTGAGGATGCGATAGACCCTTTCCTTCCAGCCTTTCGGAAGCCTTTTGTAGAGCTTCCTGATGCGCTCATAGGTTATTTCCGCAATCTTCTCGTCTATTACAAGAAGCAGGCCGTCCTTTGTCTCTGCTGCCAGGATTTCACCTGCAAGGCGGCTGTCGGCGTAGTTTTCTCTTATCCATGCGGCTACCTCATCCTTAAGGTGCTCAGTCACCATGGAGAAATCAAGCATGCGGATGCTGTCCGCCAGCTCGTAGATTGAGCCAATGCCCTTTCCATCACTCGCCTGCAGCAGAAGAGCTGCAGCTTTCCCCTTTTTTATGCCGACCACCCTCTTGTAAGGGGATTTTTAAGCGAGAGGATTTATTAAGCTTGTGGAAAATGGCACTGATTCGCCTTTATGGCGCTGCCCGCCGGAAGCTGTAACGCCAATGCCCCTGCCTATCCCGATGGGCTTTTTAGGAGAGTGAACTATTTATTACCTCAAAACGTGTCAACCAAATAACTGAG
>DUKR01000134.1 GCA_013329175.1 Candidatus Woesearchaeota archaeon | reverse complement strand
AACTAATTTCGGAATTATACAGTGGCTAGACTTTGGGTATTCGCAGGGGTTCACTCCACCCCTCCATCATCTTCTTTGATTGAAGATATACTAGCAGAAAACATTAATTATCGAACATTTGTGTTTTCTGCTAGTATAGCAAAGTGCAGAGCGCTACACTGAGGCAATGGCTGCAACACATGCCCTACCGC
Source organism: Candidatus Woesearchaeota archaeon (assembly GCA_013329175.1). Lineage (GTDB taxonomy): Archaea > Nanobdellota > Nanobdellia > Woesearchaeales > UBA11716 > UBA11716 > UBA11716 sp9638u. The sequence goes on along the minus strand of DUKR01000134.1, from coordinate 8,551 downwards.
CAGCGTTGCCCGAGCCTTTTTTGTTTTCGCCCTTTTTTTCTTCACTGTTCTTTTCCCCCTCGGAATTTGCAATGAGATGTTCACCTGAAACGAAAGGGATAAAGTTGCCCAATGTCCGTCGAGGCAAAAAAACGGCAGCTATTGCCTTTTTTTCTAATGAGCTTTTTGGGAATGCCAAAAGCAATCCAGCCAAAGTCGCTCTGAAGTTTCAGGCTCCGCATGAAGGGTTAAGACGCAGTCTTAAGAAGCGGGGATTTATATCCGCGACTTTGAAGTAATAATTCTACATCCCCGCCCCGATGAACACAATCCCTAATATAATGATGGCAATCCCTATCCATTTGATAGAGGTCATCTCTTCCTTGAGGATTATCAGCGACATGAACGATATCCAGACATAGGACAGCGACACGAAGGGATACAATACTGAAAGCTCTCCGTACGGAAGCGCAATCATAAAAAGCAGGCTGCCAAACCCATAGAACATAAAGCCAAGCAGGAGATGATACGCCTTCCAAATATCCTTGAAATCCCTATGGAGGTGCTTTGAGCCTATCTTGAAAAACAGCGAGCCCCATGAGCCTACCAGCGTGCCCACAATCACGAGCCCGATAGCCCACAAAGCCGTGCTCATCTCCCCCCCACCCCGATGAACGATACCCCAATCACAATCACCATGACGCCTATCCACTTCATGGCATTCATGCTCTCGCCTAAAATAGACACCGAAAGCAGCGAGACCCAGATGAAGGTCATGGCAATGATAGGATATAGCACAGAAAGCTCCCCATACTTAAGCGCAACGATGAGAAGCAGCGCGCCAAAGAAATACAGCGCAAATCCGATGATGACCATGGAATTAACATAAGACCAGATTCCTGTAATCTCCCTTGTCCCAAGCTTGAGGAATATCTGGCCTGCTGATGTGAATACCGTGCAGATGATGACAATAATGATGGCAACCCATGCTGTCTTCTTCTCTTTCATGTTGTTGCCCCTATTCATTCAGGAGGACGCGAAGCACGGCTGCGTATGCCGGCCGTGTGATGAGTACTCCTACTGAGACGCCGATGATGGTGGTCAGGGCAAATCCCTTGAGAAGGCCTGCTCCGGCAAACAGCAGCGGAGCCATGGCGACAAGCGTTGTCGTGTAGGCTGCCATGATGATAAAGAATGCCCGCTTAAATTTTTCCTTGATGCTTCGCGCTCCCCTGCTCTCGCCATTGAGCATCTCGTCGGTTATAACTATCTGGTCGTCTACCCCCGTACCAATGGATACGATGATGCCAGCTATTGCCGCTAAGTCAAGGTTCCACCCAATGAGGGCAGCAACCCCGAGCAGGATGATAGTCTCAGAGAGCATGGTCAGGAGCATGGGGATGACAATAACAAGCCTGCGATAGGCGATAAAGACCACGATGACAACAGAGAGGATGGCAAGCAGCCCGACAAAGACGGCATTGTGCAGGAATTGCTCTCCCAGAGCTGGCGAGATGGTATCGGTCTTCTTGATGAAAAGCTTCACGGGAAGCGACCCCGTATCAAGGATAGTCTGCAGCTTCTTCATCTCCGCCAGGGAATTAAGGATGGCATCCTGCTCCGAAATGCCAGGGGCGTCGTTTGACCCCGATATTGCTATCTCCTGCACCTCCCTTCCCTGAAGGTCAGCAGCAATGGAAAGCTCGTCAACAAGCTTGTCATCAAGATACAGCCCCAGCTTCTCAGAAAGATACGGCAGGTCGTTCTCGGTCACGACCTCAAGGCCCCTTGTAGCCTCAGCCTGCTTCTTTGCTGCATTTTGTGACAGGGTTATGGAGAACTGGAAGCGGCAGAACCATCCGCCTTCACCCTCACCACAGGGAGCGCTTGGGTCAAGCCCTGAGCACTCAGGAGACCTGCATATGTTGGGAATGTCCTCTCCGCCGGTAAAGACCGTTGTGTTTCCTACCTTTGCCTCAAACTTTCCCTGGCTGGCAAGAAGGTCTTTCACCTCCTCTTCGTTTGCTCCTGCAATCTCGACAAGGATATATTGGTTTCCCGAGAGATCTCCTGCGCTCTTGATGCTCATGTCAGAAAGCCCATAGACGTTGAGCCGCTGGTCAAGGTTTGAGATGATGCGCTCAATCTGCTCGCTTGTTACTTCCTCTTCAGGCTCAAGAAGCACCCGAGTCCCCCCTGAAAGGTCAAGCCCCTGCCTGATGTTGGTTGTTGGAGCCTCATAGACCTGCAGGCCGATGTCCTCTGGAGGATACGCATTCCCCTCTGCCCTGGTGATGACTCGGTAGATGCCTTTGGTGGTCTTGATGAGCAGGGTCTGGTTAGGGGCAGCCGCAGTGATGATGGCATAATATTCCTCTACGGAATCCACAGGCTGGTTGTTGATAGCAGTAATGACCTCTCTTGTCATGGGAGGAGCCTGAGCGCTTGGCCTCTCAATCCCTGCAAGGCTTGCTGAGCTGTTCTCAACCACCCCTCTTATGGCAGCGCCAGCATTGGCTGGATTCCATGAAATGGCGGCAACCGCAAGGATAAGCACAATCAGAAACACAATCATGCGCGGCTGCCTGAGGATGGCAAGAGTTGTGCGCTTCATCGGTTGCCCTCCTTCTTCTCAACATACCACCTGATGATGCCTGCGTTCTGAATCCAGGTATAGATGATGTCAACAGTAAGGCCAATGAGCAGGATGCTCATAATCTGCTTGACGACCAGCGACTCGGCAAAGATGAGGGCTATGCTTACCGCAGCGATGGAGGTGATGGTCATGATAAGGCCTGTCCTGCACGCGCCAAGTATGCGCTCAAGGACGGTTCCCTCTTTTCGCTTCAGGACGCGGGTTGAGAGCAGGATGTCGGTGTCAACCGAATAGCCGATAAGCATGAGGAACGCCGCAATCCCCGCTGTCCCTATCTGGATACCTAGGAGGTTGGTGATGGCAAGGGTAACCACCATGTCAGAAAACGCTGCCAAAATGACCGCAATGCTTGGCACAAACACCCTGAAATACAGGAACACCACGATGCCCATGAAGGCAAACGCTATGAAGAGCGCAAGGGCTGTCTCCTTAAAGAAACTCTCGCCTAATGATGGCCCGATGAACTCGACGGCATAATCATCCTCGCTGAGCGCTATGCCTGTGATGTCAGACATCTTCCCGATGATTGCATCAACGGTCTCGCTTGAGGTGGCATCTATTGTCGAGGTGACAACAAATCCAATCTGATCGCCTGCTCTGCGAAGGGATCTTGCAGTGAACTGCGTCTGGGCGAATGCTGAAGAAAGCCCATTCTCAAGGGAAGCGAGGTCCACCTCCTCGGAGGACAGCGCTGTTATGGTGACGCCGCCTGAAAGCGAGACATCCTTATTGATGAGCGACCCTGTAGTGGCATACTGAATGCCAAGCAGGATGAACGCTGCAACCAGCAGGGCAAAGGGTATGAGCAGAAGCCTTTTGTAGTGCTTATCATATATGTTCAGGAATGGCTTAAGCAATGTCAGCATGCCCTTCACGGATACTGCGCTTTTTTTATAAAGTTTTGGATTGGGTGTAACCCTTCACCAGCCTGAAAAGCAATCAGGATAGCCCTGAGCGGCAGGCTTTGAGTGATAACAGTGGATAGGCTCGTGGAAAAGGGGCATTCCCCCAAACTCATAAGATAGATCAATAGCTATAGCCTTTTTCCCTTCAATAGGATTTAGGATGGTGAAGCAGTGCTTTTCATGAGAAGAAATAAAAACAGGGAAGCACGACGGACCTCCACCGTGAAAGCATTCGGGGTGATAGCGTCGGTTATTTTCCTGCTGGCGCTCTCAGCTGCAGCAGTGGCTGTGGAGTGCGGTACTATTCCCAGCGATGGCTGCACTATCAATGGCGATTTGACGCTTGCAGCCGGGATATATCATCTGCCTCATGGCATCACCTTCAATGCAGGAACCTCTTCACCAGGGCACGTTCTTGACTGCAATGGGGCAACCTTGGTTGGCGTAGAGAGCGGCATAGGAATAAAAATCAGGCCATCAGAATGGTTCACTACCTTTGGGCTGATGGTGAAGAATTGCAATATCATGAATTATACCACTGGCATTCTTTTCAGCACTCCCAATGGGATGAAGCCTGTCAGGGATGCCATCATCACAGACAACTTCCTGTCTGGCAATACCCGCGGCATATACCTTAGCGGCAAGGTGGCAAACAATCTCATTACAAACAATTACTTCTCCAACAATACCCAGGGGATATACCATCAGAGCATAGATCAAATAAACAATACCATCGCAGGTAATGTCTTTTCAGGCAGCGGCATCTATTACGTGTATGCCAACGACAACTACTACTGCACTGGCGGCGTAGGCAACACCTATCTTGATGGCGCAACAGGCCCTACCTGCAATGGCTTGTATCCCTACAATAACCTTATTGTGAATCTCGATGCGAAATTTGCGCCTGGAAATTATTCGCTTCCCTCAGGCATAGTAGTGCAGGAGGGCCATGGAGTGTTTAAAAAAAAGCTGGACTGCAACGGAGCAACGCTGATAGGCAATGGCACGAAAAATGGCATAACCATCACCTCTCCAGAGAGGGCTGAGAGGTATGGATTCACTATCAGGAACTGTAATCTCCTCAATTATTCAGCTGGCATCAGGCTCTCCATAGTTGGTTCAAGAACTGTCCGTTTGGCAACAGTAGTCAATAACACCTTCTCCAACACCACTAAAGGAGTTGAACTCTCTGGGAGAGACCAGAGCCTCAATACCGTATTCTCCAATACCTTTTACGGCGGCGGAATATTCTATGGCTATACCAACAATAACACCTACTGCGTCAACGGCACAGGCAATACCTATCTTAATGGTGCAACAGGCCCTACCTGTGAAGGGCTGTATCCTTATGATGGCCTTATTGTCAATACAAACGCAGTATTTGCTCCAGGAAGCTATGCGGTTCCAAGCGGCATACGCATGGTAGTGGGCTCTGGCTCCTCGCCAAGGACACTGGATTGCCATGGAGCCCATCTCTTTGGCTCAGGCAAGGGCAATGGCATTCAGCTGTTTCCTGAATGGCACACCCTTCCGGACATACTGGTTCGCAACTGTGCGGTTTCAGGCTTTGCAAGCGGAATAACTTTTTTAACCAACAAGCCAAGTTCACTGACCTATTCCATCAATGATACTCTCCTTTCTGAACTCACCCTTTTCAACAATACCTACGGCATTATCATCCATGGGGACCGCGCAGGAGGGAATGCCATCACCCACTCGAGCCTCTACGATAACAACTACAGTATCTACCTCAAGACTGCGCATGACTTTAATGCTGAGAAAAACTATTGGGGGACTATCCACCCCGATGTAATCAGAGGGACTATCTATGACTTCGCTAATCTCTCTACCCTGGGAAGAGTGGATTTCGACCCCTTTATCGTCAACGCTACCGACACTTTTGTCTCAGGCAATGGCCTTTTCTTTGCTAAGACTGAAGGCAGGGACATTGAGGTGAGGGCGCTCATTCACAGGGCAGGATTAATCGGTGACGAAGCTGCTGTCACTTTTTATCATCTTAGGGGCGGCACAGAGCTTATTGATACTCATGCAGTTGCCATTCCTCCCTTCATTGGCGAGGCTAATGCGACAGCAATCTTTGCGCTGAAGGATGGCGACGTGGTGAAGGTCATAGTTGAGCCTACTGATGGCGAGCCTGACACAGGCAACAACGATGCAGAGAAAGAGTTCAGCGACTTTCCTTATTTCTACGTTGAGAGCAGCCTTGGGCCAAGAGTTGCACGGGAGGAGATAGAGGAGTATCTTAAGGCTCGGCTTCTGACTGCCTACCCTACAGAGAGCATACTTGCTGCTGACATCATCATAACGGTAGGGAGAGATGACGCGGCGAACCAGCTCAGCCTCCGCTATGAGGGATGGGGCTATGAGGGCACCTCCCTTGTGGCTGGAGGGAGGAGGGCCACTGCTCCCTATGCGGGGCTTGTGGGAAGCTTTAAGCGCTTTGGCAAGCGCAATATCTATCTCTATGGCAACAGGGTTGAGGGCATCATTGCAGCAGCAAAGGAAATGGTGTTGCGGGAGCATGACTTCATCTCCATTGATAATGCCTATCTCATCGGCGACGAGAACATTGAGGCCATTGCGGTCTATGACTACATGCACACTCCTGCAAACGATGAGCATTATCTGGATAATTCTCACGAGTTCAGGCAGATTGTCAACAATTCGCTGCATGGGATGCATGATGACACAAGCTTTACGGTTGCGACCACCAACTCTGAGAGCGTGACGCTGCGATTGCGCCAGTTGAAGCCTCTGCATTCTGAGATGTTCCTTGACTTCACCAACGGCGATGATGCAAAGCCCGTGGTGTTCTCTGGCGGCATTTTTTCCTACATTTTGTCCTGGTATGAGGATGATGGTCTTGCCAAGCAGCTTGCTGATTCGGGCCGTGAGGTCTGGCTCATGGAGATGACTGGCGGCCCTGGCACTGAATGCGACGACTGCCCGAATTATTCCTATGATGATTTGGTTGACTATTACTGGCCTGCTTCGATTGCCGGCATACTACGGTATTCGGGGAGTGACCAGATTGATTATGTCGGGCATAGCAATGGGGGGAGGGCTGCTTTATCCTCACTCAATGAGTATTCCTCCTCTGGAAAAGCTGGCGCTGGCTTGTGCCTTGATGATTTTGGAGAGCATACTGTTCCCTGCTCTTTGCCTGAGCATCCTGTAGATAGGTTTGTGGGGGTGGCGGTGCCTACCACCCTAAATGATGAAACGCCACTGACCAAGTCATTGAGGGTAGATATCTGTTCTGAAAACATACCTGAGGTGCGCCCAGCTATTTGTGAAAGCATGGAATCGGCATTGCTCAATGGGGATTATGCCATTGCAACCTTGAACAGCTCAGGGATGAGCCACGTAAGGCTATTTAACTTTGGAAACAGGCTTGTCAGCCACGACCAGTCATTTCTGATTTCTCTTGTTACCCTGATGAATGCCTTTAGTGAGCCGAAGATATCCTTGAGCCTGATGGATTTCTATAGCAGGCTTGGAGAGGACACTTCCAGCACGTTAGATTTAAGTAATGTGGAGGTAAACAAATTGTACTTGTTCAATGCCAAGCCTAATGATGTAATACTTGGGGTTGAGGATCAGGGGAGGATATTAAATGGAACAGATAGAATATACCTCAGTAGTAAACAAGGGTTTAATTATTCAGGCCAAATGAGTTATCACCACGCCAGAATTGTGTCAGCCGATGATGTTGAAAGAGATATCAGGGAGGTTCTACAATGAAAAAAGCATATAACTTTCTTATCGCTGCAATATTTGGTTACATGGTTGCTTATTTTTCGGTATTCCCAGCTTTTACAAATCCAGGGTCCCAAAATTCGTGGATATATCTATTAATACACTTCATAATCTCAAGTTTGATTCTCTATTTTCTGTTGGATAAGGTAGTAATGAAAACAAAGTCAAAAAAGAAAGAGGCATCCAGCAATCCGCTCAATGTATCTCTCATAATATCTGGGTTTATTGGTCTTCTGATTGCATTAGTTTTGCAGGTTTATACGCTGCTTCAAGTTAAGGTTAGGCTTGGGACTCCATTTGCAAGTTTAGATTCAATCAGGAATCTAAATAACAGTGTGGTCATATATGCCTACATTGTTATTGCTGTAGTGTCAGGCATAGTCATCCTGAGAAGCAAGGCGTTAAAAGAGGAAAAATCAAAACTTATGAGGTATAGCTTAATTTGGATATTTATTGTGGCAGCAACCAATTACGTTGGGTATGGCATTTATTTTGCCACTCTCTTAGGTTGGTAAGATAGGCAAGCATGAAGAGTTGGAGGAAGGGCTTAGATGAAAGTTTTATGGCGAAGGAAGGATAGTGGATTATGTAAACAGTGTGGGCGCAGGATGGTTCATGATTTTTGGGGTTCTGGTGTCGAAGAATCTTCTGGCATGAAAGGCTATTGTTATGTTTGTGCCAGGCAAATAACATCTGAGACGGAAGAAAAAAGAAGGGATTCCTTATCTCCGAATGAAAAACAAATTGAAGAGGAGATTGAAAAGTTGGAAAGTGGTAGTGGAGTAGTTGTAGTTTTAGTTATCTTAGGGGTCATTGGTTTGTTCTTTTTTTGTCAGGTATTATTTTACTTATAGCTGCTGCCATAGTTTTCCGTTCTCGGAAAAGCAGAGCGGCTTCGTTAAGAGTACAACTAGATATTTTAAGAAAAATACAAAAACTAGAGAATACAATTAAAGAAACTCCTTTAGAAATTCTAACAAATAAATTCGCGAGAGGAGAGTTAAATAGAGAAGAATACTTCGGAAAAAAGAAGGTTATAGGTGGGGCAGAGAACTTGTTTAAATGAATCAATTTAGTTCAGATGATAAGGATGGGTTTGAGTATAGCGGTTCGATTAGAGAGTTTAATCATGCTGCAATTACAACACAAAATAAAGTTACACAAGCTATTAGCGAGGTATTAGAATGAAAGAAATTGGAACAAAAGGACTCTTTTTCATGGTATATAAAGT
>DUKR01000058.1 GCA_013329175.1 Candidatus Woesearchaeota archaeon | reverse complement strand
ATTTAATGCTTTCATATCTGTGGCAGTAGTAACAATAGCCAAAGATTATAATTGTATGCTTAATGTATGATATCTAATGGATGTAGATAAGACTAACTATGGACATATTACCCTTAGTAATCATATTGTATGACAAATAAAATACAAAAGACATATAAACAAAGGACAAAAGGGCAGTGAACACAAGAGGATAAATAAGAACCCGAAACCTTTTTATATACAACCCCTAAAATAATACACATAGCATACAATTAACTTACATTAGAATGGCAAAAGACATACAGATTCTTAATGTACGCCTGCCAAAGGAGATAGTGGAATGGATTGATTCTCTTGTTGATGCGCAGATATACTCGAGCAGGTCTGAAGTGGTGCGTGATTTCATCAGGAACTATGTGAGGAGCAGGCGATAGCAATGGTAAACAGCATCGTCTCAGTCAGGATTCCAAAGAGCCTCCTCGAAGAGTTTCGCAGCTCCTCGAAAGGCGATCATTTCATGGACATCAGCGAAGCGGTGCGCTCAGTCATCAGGGACAACTGGGCAAAGCATAGGGACCCTGCGGCGTTTGAACTGCAGAAGCTTCGAAAAGACATAGCAGACAATCTTGCAGCAAAGCAGCAGGAGAAAGTCATCGCCGAGCTTGAAAAGCTTAGGGAATCCCTCATAGGAAGCAATGGCAACACCTAGACAGCAGTTCTGGATTGTGCACCGCGGAATCATCCTGTGCATTGCGCTTCTCATAGCTCTTGCTCCTCTTGCCTTTGCCGGGCAGGCTGCAGGAAACGATGATGGGAGCAACGCTGGCGCAGGGAATCAGGAAGGCAGTGGAGATCCAGAAAACGCAAGCACTGCGCCAGACCATGAAAGTGATGCAGATGATTCGCCATCTGATGACCCCTCTGATGATTCTGGCGCTGCACAGCCAGGCGATGATGACGGAGCACCTGGCGACGGCGATGATGCTGGCGGGACCATGCCGCCAGAAGATAACAATGCTCCTGGGGAGTATGATGATGGCACGGATGACAGCGATAATGGCGATAGCACGCCGCCGCCGGGGGAGGTTGATGACGATTCAGATGATGATCCTGCCGATAACAGCACAACAACAAACCCAGGAAACACCAACAGTACAATTCCCCCTGAGCAGGATAAAGGCTATCAGGAAAACCAGGAAGAGACAGGCCAGCCCATTGCCTGCTCAAAGCGCTGCGACGACGATGACCCTTGCACCGTAGACTATTGCGATGGAGCAAAGTGCTATTACTTCCCTAAAAGCAATTGCGCAGAATTAGAGGAGCCATCACCAGAGATCCCTGTAGAAAAGCCTCTGCCAACTGGCCCGCAGCCTATAGCGCCAGGCAACTTCAGGTATGCTCTCATCTCAGAGTTCGACGGCCCAGTCTTCTCTATCCAGACCAACAAGATTGCCTACCGCGCAGGAGAAGACATCTTGACGCTCATCAATGCACCCGACGATGCGGAAGTCGAACTTTCCTTCACCTATAACGGCATAAGCCAATACATCAAAATACCAAAAGAGAAGAGCTTCCCGATGGACTTCCTCCTCCCTGTCCCACGGAACATTCAGGAGGGGCTCTACATCGTCCGTGCTGCCATGCTCTTTGAAGGAGAGGTTACAAGAGCTGCAACCACCTTTAGGATAACCTCTGACGGTACGCTGATTCCCATAGCAACGACTCCCATCACTGACAATTCTATCCTTGATGAGCGGGGAGAGATATTTGAGGAGAAGCCTGTCGAAAAGCCAAAGCAGGACATCCTGCATGTGCCTCCAGTGGAAGCGCGTGCTGCCCTGCATGAATCAGTGCGTGTGGAATCTGGCGCAGGGCAGGAGCCGGAAGTCGAGGTCATCGGGCAGATAGAGGTAGGAAAGCCAGTCAGATGGAAAAAGCGCATCGTGCTCGAGGGTCCGGGAGCAGAACCGTTAAACCTTATGGCCAATCTCCCAAAGTCTGCCAAAGCCCTGAAAGTGAAAGAGATCAGCGCCCAGCCCCAAGCCAAAGCAACCGGCGCTGGCATTGCAGCAGCTCCCTCATCCCAAGCAGAGGAGAAGAAAGAATACATCATGGAGTTCGAGACAGAACCTCCCAGACTTGAGGAGAAGCAGCCTGTAGAGAAGGACGGCACATGGAGGAAGAAAGTCATCATCTCAAGCGACCCTGAATACGAAGGCATCTTTGAGTACACCAACGTCCTCAGCCACGCAGGCATTGAGGAAGCAAACCAAGAAAACATCAGCCTCTACTGGATGCTTGATGGAGAAAGCGTTGACGCCACAGACAACCCTGACCTCCATCTTGAGTTTACCGATACCAATGGCAATGGCAGAATCGACAGGCTCTCATGGATAACGCCTCACCTCTCTACCCAGGAATTTGAGGTAGTCATCCAGCTTTCGACAGGCACAAGCAGTGACGGAAAGATTGCAATCTCAACTATCAAGCCTGACGGCACCCATTACAGGCAGGGAAGCGGCATAGCCTTTCAGTTCCTCGTCAACTACAACAAGAGCACAACTCTCTCCTGCGACCTTTCTGTTGATGGTGCAGCCATCCAGAACATGATGGTGACTGACGGGCAGGAAAACATAACGACTGCAAACAAGACCTTCAGTGAGGGCCAGCATGCATGGAATGCTGCCTGCACCGACACGGGAGGCAACGTAGCAACTGGCCTTCAGAAACAATTCACCGTTGACCTCACCCCGCCGGCAGTAACCCTCCTCAACACTAACGCAGAGGTCAGCCTTGTTGATTCGATAGCCCTCTCTTTTGTTCCTAATGACAACTACGCTTCATTGCTTACCTGCGACCTCTACATCAACACCCTGCTTAACACATCATCACTGGCAGTATCGGATGAAGCCACAAAGAGCATAACCCTGGCTGGCCTTGAGAACGGCACCTACAGCTGGCGGGCTGAATGCAACGATACTGCAGGCAACAGGGGTGTCAGCGCAACTCAAACTTTCATCATTGACACCAAGCGCGATTTCTCAGTCTCGACAGACAAGGAGACCTACCAACTTGGCGAGGGAGGCATTTTCATCATCACTGCCCCGCTGGGAGGCACGGTCACTGTCGTCTTCACTTCACCCAAGAGCACCACCACAACAAGGACCTACACGGGGCCATACCCTGTCATTGACAACCTTGATTTCCTTGACTATCCGGGAATCTGGCAGGTTGCGGCATACCTCAACTATGCAGGAGCAGTCAGGCAGGTCAATGACACCTTTGAGGTTGCCTCCAACTTCGAGATATTTGTCAACGTGGACAGGAGCAAGGCTGTGCCAGCCGAAACAATCACCTTCGCAGCTTCAGCAAGTGGCGGCCTTGGTGACCTCACATACTCATGGGACTTTGGCGACCTCTCAGACGCTGCCTCAGGCAAGGTAGTTAGCCATAGCTATGCCAAGGTCGGCCAGTACCAGGCTACCCTTGCAGTCACGGACTCCAAAGGCAACAAGCTCACAAAGACCCAGGGCATCAGCATCGAAGAGCGCTATGCAATAGTCATCCAGGTGGCTGACCAGGAGACAGGAGCAGCTATTGTTGGGGCAACACTGCACCTTGTTGAAGGTGAGAAGCAGACCAACAGCGCAGGGCAGGCTTCCTACGACCTTTTTGTCGGAGACTACAGCGTTCTCATTGAGAAGGAAGGCTACCAACAGGCATTCACCTACATTGAAGTTGCGCAAGCAGCGACCTTCACCCTCCTGCTCAAGAAGGCTCCTTTGGCAGCAAACGCTATGGCAAGCACAAGGATTACTCCCTTGAAGCTAGCATCTCCTGATGCAGAGCAGCAGGAGGACCTGACAGCGCCAGCGCCAGCAGCGGAAGAGCAATTGGAAGGCAATGCCCTTGCCCTCGCCCACGATACCATTGCAATGGCAGAGCGCATAGAGGAGGCGATGAAATCCTACAACAGCCTTGAGCCTGATGCCAAGAAGATAGCAGAAGCCTTCAGCGTACGCCTTGAGCTTGAAAAAGCTGATTCCCTCATGGGAAGGATTGACCGTGACCTGCACAACCTCGAACAGAACAGGAGAGAGCTGACAGAAGGAGAGAAGCAGCGGGAGATAGACAAGCTCAACGGCGAGATAGCATTTGCATGGGAGAACCTCGTCACGGGAATCACCATAGCTGAGAAGCAGGATGCAGCCCTTCTTGCATCTGATGACAGCATCGAGGCCATTATTGATGACTACCTGGCAAATTCCAACCTCACCATAAAAGAAAAAGATAAAAAGAGGTATGTGCAGCAGGCAGAAGAGTTGCAGGCAGACTTTGCTGTCAGGACGCAAGTACTGCTTGCCACAGTGGAATACCTCAGCGGCAGACATGCTGACATAACTGCAGTCGTCCATGACCTTTCCTTCCCCCAGGATGCAGGGGCAGGCACTGCAGTTATCAGCATACCAAAAGACCTAGCTGAGCACGTAGATGGCATTGTATTTGCCAGCAATCCTATTATACTCAATCCAGACCCCGTTATCGGCGTCACAAAAGACGTCCCACAAATTGTCTACTATGTAAAAGGCCATCGGGACGTCAAGGTCATTGATGCATTCAGTACCGCATTCCTTGTCCTTCCGGACAGGATTTCATCAAAAAGAGGGAGCAACTCAAAAGTGACAGGCTTTGCAATTGTTAGCATATTTGGAAACCTCGATAACCCCATCCTTGTAGCGGAGATTGTTGCAGTCATCATCCTGCTTTCAGTATATCTCTGGATACAATTCGGGTTGACCGAGCACATCAGAAAGCTCATGCTCTTTAGGAATAGGGAGCTAAGAGAGCTTAAAGATTTCATAAAGGATGCGGAAATCTGCCTTGCAAATGATGAGTCAGGCAACGCAGGCGTCGTCTATGAGGACATCATGAAAGCCTACGCAAAGCTCTCTCCCCATCTCAAGAAAAAGGTGCATCCCCAGACTATCAGCCTCCACCAGAGGATACTCTATGCGCAGCTGAGCAACAGCCTTACCCTCGCCCTTGCCCACATCAAGGAGAAAGATCTCAGGGGAGCTGAGAAGCTCTACCACGATGTAACCCATTATTACAGGCAGCTTCCTAGAGACCTGAAGGAGAAAATCCATGAGCGGTGCATAGAGGTGCACCAGATATTGGCTGAGAAGGCTGCTGCGTAATCACCAGGGGATGGGCTTGCCACCTGTTTTCGGCACCATGATACTAATCCCCTGTCGTTTTTTGTACACAAAAATGCCTCAAGGACTATTAGCGCAGCGTCAGCTGTTTTGTTGCGGTTTTTTGGGGCACCAGGCCCAGGCAGCGTAATAGTTCACTCTCCTGAAAAGCTCATCGGGATAGGCATGTGCATTGGAGCTTAGAGGGATATGGGCCGTGGAGTGTTGGCATTCCCAACAAGCTCATTAGAAAAAAAGGTATTAGCCATGCCTCCCATCGCTTCCACTGCCAATGCGTAACTCCCTTCTTTTCTATTCAGGCAATCCTTTCATTGAACTTTCCGACGGGGGAAAAGAAAAACGAAGGAAGAAAAGAAGAAAAAAGGTGAA
>DUKR01000016.1 GCA_013329175.1 Candidatus Woesearchaeota archaeon | reverse complement strand
TTCAGGATAGTGAAGTATTACCCTTCTTGCAATGCATAGCATATAGTGTAATGGGATTCTTCTTGTCTGCTATCTGGACGGTCGCAAAACGGAAGAAATGGCAGGTGCTTGCCTTCGGCTTACCACCCACAATGTTACGATTGGTCTTCTTCCATCGGCTATAGGTCGGCTTATCGGTCATGTCGATAGCCAAGATAACCTTAGGCTTCCTCCATCTTGTCTGAAAAATGCTACGGAATTGCCGCTCAAAGAGCCTCTGGAATTGGTCGAGTATCTCCTCTTCCTTGAACTTTTCCAACTGATCAAGCAGCGTGTCGCCTTTTGGCAGGTTACCGAACCAGTTAGCCACATAGCCCCCACCCTCAGCGAAGGTGCAGAAGAGAGAGATGAGGAGCAATAAGGCAAGGTAATGCTTGTCGGTGAAGAAGATATCCTTTTTTCGCTTGAGAGAAAGCTGGTTGTTGACGTTTTGCTTGGCTAAAATCGCAAGTTTTTTGAGGTGTAGGGTGTGTTTGGTTGCAGCTAACATTTGTAATCCAACAATGCTAGCAGGCTCGGGGTTGGTCTAATGCCACCCCGAGACCTCTTTCTATACCGCTGCTATTTATGGCTATCGTCGAGAATCAGATTTCAGTCCGAACTACTGTGGCACTGGCCATGCGACAAGGTTGCAGGCATTCAACAACCTGAAGTAGTGCGCAAAATGGCAAAGCCTAAAAACTGGAGTTCCCCCACACTGCTAATGGACGCTCTTGAGCTTGCCGCTCGCTTCTCTTTCATCACCAATGCGTTGAGATACTGCGGGCCAAAAGAGGCAAATGAGCAATTCAGGCGCTACTTCTCCACAAAGGGCAATGCAAAGGAGGTCAGAGAATCTCTTTTGCGATTTGAAGGGCTGCCTCCCTATCTCTCAGCGATTGCAAAGAAACATGGCCTTGGCATGTTTGATGGCCAAGTGGTTGAAGCCTACTGGCTGGGCAATGAGCTTTTGGATGGCTTCACCATTGATGACCTGAAAGCCATTGTTGACGGCCTTGTCGCAAGAGGCCTTCCGCAGCCAGTAGGGAATAGGCTCAAGGCAGAAATGCCAACGGGGTTTGTGCCCCATCACAACTTCAATGTCTTCTATGTCGGCGTCGGACGCACGACTGGCTCTGTTCCCACAACCGTCCAGAACATGGACAACTGCAGAATATCCTCAGGCAAGGTAGCTGAGGTCATTGGCACAAACCTCATTGTTGCAACAACCACCCTTGCAGAAAGGGATGGGAAGATTATTGAGGAAGAGAGCACAAAGACCATAGCCTATCTGCCTGAGCTTATGCCCGATGTCAAGAAAGGCGATGTTGTCGCAATCCACTGGGGTTTTGCGCCTCTGGTTCTGACTGCCAAGCAGGAGAAGAATTTGAGGAAGTATAGTGGCATTGTCCTTAGGGTATATACTGAGAAATGCAGTTGATGGGCTTTTCATTCCTTGCAATCTGAGAGTAGTAACTAACTTTTTTATACGTGCTTTTCCAAAAAATGCCAGCAGGTGGAGGAGAGGGTCACGTTTTAGCGAGTGTTCCTAAGGTTGATGAAAATACGCCATCACGTCGCAGGAAAAGAAATCCAGCAGGAAAAAGAGGGCAGCAGGTCTTTCATTCTTACAAACAAAAGAGGAGGATTTGCGCTGTTTGGAGCGTCCTCCCGCTATAACGGCGCGTTCTTTGCAGTCAAAGACAGGGTATTAAAGGTCATTGAGGACATTATTCCTGAGACTGAAACTGCAATCCTTGAGAATCACCTCTGGTGCGTGCGTAGGGGGACTGAAGAGAGAAAGCATCGCATCTTCATGCCGCTGCATACCAATGCCATGGTGATTGAATCTCCTGTTCCTGAGCGATTCGAGCTGCATCTTGATGTGAGAGAGCCTTACGACTCGAGATCGTGGGGCAGGAACTATAGCCTAGGAAAAGAGGGGGACGCTACAGTCATCACCTTCAGGAAGGACTATACTCCCCATGAGGATGGCGGCAGGGAGGGAGAAGAGTACTCGCTCTTTCTTGCCATAGCAGGTGATGACTCTCTGCACGTTGATGTGACAGACAAGTGGATAGAGAAGGAGTATCTTCTTGACAAGGAGAGAGGCTCAGGAAGCTTTACTCGCCACGTCTATCACCCTGCAACAGTCACCGGGCGGTGCATTGTCTTTGGCATAGGGGCAACAAAGGATGAGGCGCTGCAGGAGGCAGGAAAGGTCAGCCGCCACATTGATAACATCAGGGCCATCCAGCAGAGCTATTGCAGGGCAGATGAGAGCAGGTATAAGGATGTCAGTATACCTGAGCAGCAGCAGATGGCAGCGTACCGCTGCGCTGGAGCAAGCCTTGACTCGCTTACCATCAGGTCTGGTGAACATCATGCACTCTATGCGGGGTTGCCGTGGTTCTTCCAGATATGGGGAAGGGATGAGGCAATAAGCCTGCGGGGGCTTATGCTGTCAGGAGACATCCATCTTGCAAGGCACGTCCTTGAGCGGCAGCTGAAGACCGTAAACAAGATAGGCAGGCTTCCGAACAGGATTCCTGAAAGCCCCATCGGCTCAGCAGATGCCTTTGGCTGGCATGCAAAGCGCTGGATGGACCTCTTCCATGAGCTTGCAAGGAACAAGAACGTCCATGAGCATTTCGACAGGAAGGATATCACCAAGCTTGCCAACCGCCTGCGCATAGCAACTGAGCTTGACATCGCAACAAACAGCTATGACGTGCTTGCCATGAGCCTTGCGCAGGAGACGTGGATGGATTCCATCCCACGCGATGGGCTGTGCATCGAGATACAGGCGCTGCGCCTAGTGATGCTGCAGCTTCTCTACAAGCTCAGCGGGGATGAGAAATACCTTAGCCGTGAGAAGAGGATGAGGGAACATGTGCTAGACAGCTTCTGGAACGGCAAAAGGCTGCTAGACAGAGTAAATGATGAGACCGTGCGGCCCAACCTCTTCCTTGCCTGCTACCTGTATAAGGAGTTGCTTTCTGGCGATAGTTGGGAAAAAGCATTTGATCATGCCCTTGGCCGCCTGTGGCTTTCATGGGGGGGGCTTGCTACCATAGATATGGGTGACCAGCGATACCAGCCAAGGCATACGGGAGAGAGAGACACCAGCTATCACAATGGCGATTCATGGTTCTGGATCAATAACCTTGCTGCAATCGTTTTGCATCGTATCAACAGGGAGAAGTACAGGGACAAGATTGAAGCTATCATCAGGGCAAGCACAGATGAAATCCTCTGGAGCGGCGCAATCGGCCATCACGCTGAACTCAGCAGCGCAGAGGCCATGAGGTCAGAAGGGTGCCTTGCCCAGGCATGGAGCGCTGCGAGCTACATTGAGTTGATGCATGAGATAAACGGAAAGGATAATGGCTAGCCTGTGCTTTCTCTTGTCGTCAAATATATAAAATAATGCGGGTTACCAATAGGCGTATGCGTAGACTACTTCCTCCTAAGAGACCATCTTTTCTATCCTCCTTAGGCATCTCCAAAAAGGCATTCCGTGGATTAAATACCAGAATTGGAAACATGGGACGGGCTAACCTGGAGACGTTTTTGAGAGGTGCATGCCCCAGTATTGCACAAAAATATCACGCGGAATTTCTACATTACCCTTTGCCTGAAGTTAAAGCTGACCTTCTCGAGGCGCTTCTGCTGGCTATACTTGAATTGAGTAATCATCAGTTTAGTAAAAAAAACAGTCACATGAATTGCTCTATTGGCTATAATTTTGAAGAGATAGTGCCTCATGGAGATCTAACTTCCCTACTGAGTGGTGTTTATGGCATCAGCAAAGAGACCACACTAGGCTTCCTTCATTTTTTTGGTAGTGAAGATGAATCCAGCATACAAAACTGGTTTAATAAATTAAGTTTGAATTATGAAAGACTGTCCGTTGAAATAACATCGGCTGAAAGCAAAGCCAGCCTGCTTGAAGCAGCTGTACTGCAGGCAGTCAAGAATGCTAAGAAAATAGGGGATTCTCCAATAAAGGCTATAGTGGAAAATAGTTCTAATGAAAACCATTCAGTTGTGGTGCATTTTGGTCATAAAGATAATTACAACGGTGCGGTGGGACTAACATATTTTCCCCCTGATATTTATTTATTATCTGGGCTGGAATCAATAAATCCAGTTGCTCACTATCTTAATAGGAAACACCACATTACCTATAGCACAGCCAAAGAATTTTCAAACCTTTTTAAAAAACTGGATGAAGTAACCGGATGGATAGGGTGTATAATTAAAGATTTTAAACAAGAGTACCATACTTTTGTAAAAAAAAGTCCGCCTGATCCATACGTCACTGAGATTCTGCAAAGGGCAGTTGTACATTCATATACTCAAAAGGAACTTCTAACGAAATTGCCTCAAGATTTCTATCGCGATATCCTGGCTGCAGGAATGCGAACTACATTGATTCAAGAAAAAACGAAGATACTCGAAAGATACGCAAGAAAATTTGCAGATGAGTTGTTCACAACTGAAAATGAGATTTTGGAACTCATTTCGTGTGTTGAGGCATGTAGGAAGACTCTAACAGAAAGATATCTCGTTGAATTCAAAGCAGAACTCCCAGAACCTTTCGTCGCTGAAGTGCATAATTGGGAAGCCAGCAGATTACTAGTGGGTGCTTTAACTCCCCGAAAGGATGTATCCGCGGAAGTATATAATGAGTTCATAAAGCCAATGGGAAATTGGGGAGCATACATGGACATAGTTCCAGTTACGAAGAGTCATGGAGCTAGAATAGGAAGGGCAAGAACGCTTGCTTTCCTGTATAGAAACACAACCCCAGAACAAGCCTATCAGGACATCAATACCAGAGTTGATGCTTTGCTTGAAACAATATTTAACCTCACACTTCCACCTGACAATGCATGCTTGATACATGCAGATCCTCTTAAAAATGAAGTCAAAAGATATATTATAGAAAGTCTAGTTTCAGTACATCATCATCCAATAGAAAACAAAGCTGTTATCGCTGTGGGGGCCATGTTTGGGAAAATTCTGGAAGAGATGTATAGGCCAATAGGGAACATTAAAGATTTTAGGGGGAACTTCTTTTCTGAATTGGATGCCGTGATGAACACAGAAATGGAAAATCATGGGGACAACAAACAAAAGACACAGGGAGGGCATCTTGCTATATTTTATTCAGAAATGAAAAAGCTATTAGTAGATAGTTTTGCTATCCAAATGGATACATTAAGGGAAAAATGCAAACAGAGTGGAGTCAATAGAGTACCCTTTGATAGTATGTATGATATCTTTGCCAATCAGTATTCTATTCTCATTCCCACATCCAGTAAAAAAAGAAATACCCATTATATCTCACCTTTATATCTTAATGAAACATTCAGAGAAGATCATTTTCCACCAGAAAAATTTAATGCTGTCATTTCCATGCTGTATGGCCCCAAAAAGTAGCATATCCTCCTGCATTACAGCGCAGAGCCTCATCACTTCAGTTCCGATTTCTCTGCCTTGTCAGAAATGATAGCTGAGTTGCCTGAAGGGTCATCAATGATGAGCTTCTGCTTCTCATGGCCACATTGGATTTTTGTTATCTTTTTCAGGAGGCTCTTTGCCTTCTTCTTTGCCTCAGGGTCATCATCTTCAGCATCTCGTGCTGACTCTATCTGGTGCCTCACCCTGTTGAGAATGCCTTCTACATTAGTCACATAGCCGCTTGCTGCAGACCCTGGAGTGATGGTTGCGATGTGGGGAAGCTTGACCGTTGCCTGGCTTGATTTTACGACGCGTATCTTCATATCCTCTTCTGAACTTATATCAAGGGCGTATTTCACCGGAGGGTTCTCGCTTTCTGTCTCGACGTCTGCCAGGTGATACTTGCAGCTTGCGCAGTTCATGGAGAAGAGATAGACCTTTCCAAAATAAGGAACATCGCGCTCTGACTCCATAAGGGTCAATGTCTTAGCATGGCACATGGGGCATGGCTGGCCTTCAAGAACATCTGGAGCTTCCTCACTCATGGTAATTTAGCTGGCGGAAAGGTATAAATACTTTGTGGTGGAGTCTTGGAGAAAAAATGAAAGCATCAATAGCAACGGCAGCCAAAATAGCGCTCATCATAGCCATCCCTCTAATCATCATGCTCTCTTCAGCAGGGCTTGTCGTGTTTGATGCCGCACTTCATCAGGAGCTGATGGAAAAGCATGGCGTCTATGCCTCTCTTGCAGGGTATGATGTGGACATGCTCTCGGAAGAAGTTGTGAAATACCTGAAAGGAGAGCGGGATGAGCTTGCGTCGCTTTCATTCTTCAACGAGCGGGAGCTGTCGCACTGGGAGGACGTGCGCACTCTTGCAGATAAGGGGCGCATGGCTTTCGCCATAATCCTGGCTCTTGCCGCCGTCTCCATATCTGCTATCGGCTTTGTAGGGATAAAAAATGGAAGAAAGGTTATGCGCTCATTGTCCGAGGCATGCGCTCTTGGAGGGGGCATCCTTTTGCTGGTTGAGGTTATCCTTGGGCTGATTTTCCTTCTTTCGTTTGATGCAGCGTTCCTGCAATTCCACCATCTGTTTTTCCCGCAGGGTAATTTCCTGTTCAATCCTGCCGTTGACAAGATTGTCGTATTGTATCCGCAGGAATTCTTTGCTGACTGCTCGCTTGCGATGGCAAGAAACTGCGTGGCTGGTTCCGCACTCTTTATTCTCTGCGGATTAGTGATGGCCCACTGGCTTCCCAAGAAGATTCCGTAATACTTCACGAGCTTGAAGTATTGCCTTTCAACCAAAAATTTTTAAACAATTGTGCACCCGAAGACTGGATGGGTAAAGGTATTTGGCTGTTAGTTTTTATTCTCTTACTCACTGGAACAGCCTCTGCTATGGAGGTAGACCCTTCTGTTGCTGATGCCCTTAAAGAGCAGGATAAGGTTTCTGTCATAGTGATGCTGAAAGATGAGTCTGCTCCTGCAAAAGCAGGCGTTGCACATAGGCCATCACTCATTCAGGATGCTCTCGAAAAGCGCAAAGCAATGGTTGCTTCCCAGCAGCAGAAGGTCATTGACAGGCTGGGAGGTGGAGCGGTGCCTAAAATCCAGGCGGCAAATGTCAAGGCACAGGGTGACTTTCAGCTGCGAAGGGTGTATGCAGTCATTAACGGCTTTGCAGCTGACATCACCCAAAAGGAGCTGGATATCCTTGAAAAAAGCCATGAAGTGGCATCAATAGCAAAGGACGGAAGAGTCAGGATTTCCCTGAGTGAAAGCGTACCGCTCATCAGGGCTGATAAGGTGGCAAACCTCACCTACAACAGCTCCGCTATCAACGGGACAGGTGAGACCGTATGCGTCATTGATACTGGCGTTGATGGCACTCATGCTGCACTGCAGGACAGGATAGTAGCACAGCAATGCTTTTGCATAGGCTGCTGCCCAAATGGAGGCAACACTGACACCGATGCAGATGATGACCACGGCCATGGAACCCACGTCATTGGAACCATTGTATCCCAGAATAACACGTACAGGGGTGTCGCTCCAGGGGCTGGTGTGGTTGCAATTAAGGCATTGGATTCTGGAGGTGGAGGCTACTTTAGTGATGTGGATTCAGGAATTGACTGGTGCGTGGCTAATGCAGCAACTTACAATATCTCTGTCATCTCAATGAGCCTAGGTGACCAAGTACAGCATCAGGAAGATTGTGACACGAACTCATCTCTGA
This sequence comes from Candidatus Woesearchaeota archaeon, assembly GCA_013329175.1. Classification (GTDB taxonomy): domain Archaea; phylum Nanobdellota; class Nanobdellia; order Woesearchaeales; family UBA11716; genus UBA11716; species UBA11716 sp9638u. The sequence goes on along the minus strand of DUKR01000016.1, from coordinate 7,086 downwards.
CCTCAACAAAATCAGCAATAGACGCAGCCGTTGAGGCAGGGATCTTCGTCGCCGTTGCTTCTGGCAATGAAAATTTTAACAATGGCATAGCCTTTCCTGCATGCATTGCCAATGCAACAAGCGTTGGCGCAACAGACAATGCCGATGCTGTAGCGAGCTTTACAAACGTGGATGAGATTCTGGATGTCATGGCTCCTGGAGTGAGCATCTGCTCAAGCCGCCTGCCTGGATTTACACACCCTGGCGGCTCATCCTGCGGCGATGGGACTTTCTACAGCATATCCGGCACCTCCATGGCAACCCCTCACATAGCTGGAGAAGCAGCCCTCTTGCAGCAGTTCTTCAGGATTCAGCACGGCTATGCCATGACACCAGAGCAGATACGCTCAGCCATGAAAAATAATGGGGTAACGGTAAGTGACTCAGGGATGAATTTCAACCGAACTGACGTCTATCTAGCATTGCAGAGCCTTGACAACATTTCAGCAGTGCTCACCTACATCCCGCTAACTCCTGGAAACAATACCCCAACGCTCAGCCCTCTTCGAGTCAACATCTCAAGTTCAGAAACACTGACAGATGTCATCATAGAGCTCAATGGGACGAATACCACCCTCAATGGCTCAGGAATCCTCTGGGGGATTGAACTTGCCCTGACTGCTGACAACCTTACCTACGTTGTCTATGGGAATGACACGGGCGGCAACATCGGAATGACTGAGCCAAGAATTGCGAATCTCAATGATGCCCCAAACATCACGGCATTTGCACCAGCAGGCACTGCATTCAGCATAGCAGAACCCAACAACCAGAGCTTCAACATAACATTTGATGACCTTGACGGCAACGCCACGGCCACCATCACCTGGTACGAGAACAGCTCCCTAGTGCAGTCAGCCTCAGGTACATCAGCGGGATTCTCAGCGCTCAACTTCACCGGCAACTACACAAGGGCTGGCAGCTACAACATAACCGCCATAGTTTCAGACGCAATCAACACCTCCAGGCAGCAGTGGCTCCTCACCGTCAACAACACCAACAGGGCCCCTTCCATATCATCAGCAGCTATCTCTAATTCAGATTCCCTCAACCGCACCAATGGCACCCTCGCCGCAGCCTTTGTCATAGCTGACAACGACACCGACGACACCATCACCATGAACGAGACTGCATGGTTCAACAACACCATCCTGTTCCCTGCTGCGGCTAACCTTACCTCGTTATCGCAAGGCAACACCACTAAAGGAGAGAACTGGACCTTCTCGGTACGGGCATTTGACGGCTACAACTGGAGCGTCTGGGTGAACAGTTCAAACATCACCATAGCAAATGCCGTACCGCTCCTCTACCAGAGCGCAAATGCAACAATCAACGAGACAACCCTCTTTGATGCCAACGCAACGGGCATCATCATCCCTACTGATCTTGACAGTGACGGCCTCACCATCAACTACTCCTCCCCCCTCAACGCAACAGGGCAGTGGAAGACCAACACAAGCCACGCAGGAACCTATGACCTCTGGCTCAACGCAACCGACGGCGAGGCAGAGACAAAAATATTCTTCACCCTGACAGTCATTGACCAGCGGGACCTTGACGGAGACGGCACCATTGACATAGAAGATGACGATGACGATAACGACGGCCTTAGCGATGCCATTGATTTTGCAGCGGGAAACGCCTCAAGCATCAACACAACAGTTGATGCAGCCCTCAATGTCACCATCAACGGGACAACCAATCTCTCCCAGGTGTTCAACGCTACCTATCCTGTCATCATCAGGAATGGCTCGACGCAGTACGCCAACTTTTCCTTTATCTTTTCAAACTCCTCAAAGCTTGATTTCGGCAACCTCACTTTCCTTATCAACAATTCGGGCATGGGGAGGACGCTTCTGAAAGGAGTCTCCCTTGGAGGGGGCACAAAAACACTCTATGTAGACAACACAACATTTGCGCAGGGCATCTGCATAAAAGACGAAGAGATAGCATCCTTTGGCCAGATGACAGCCAACTGCTCAGCTGCTGACGAAACGTTCATCTCCTGCCCTGGCTCCCTGTCTGGATACACCTGCGTAACTGAGAATGGCAGATTCTCTGTTCATGGCCTTGCCCACTCAGGAATCCAGCAGGCAAACGACACCGTCCCTCCAAGGATAACGGCAATGGGCCCATCAGGCACCCTGACTTCAGGCTCAGTGACGCTCACGGCAACAACAAATGAGAACGCAACCTGCAGATACACAACAAGTTCCAGCGCAAACTACAGTGCTATCGGAAGCGCAAGCGAATATGCTACTAACAGCCAGGGGCTGTCCCACACTGCCTCAATCTCATTGCCCTCTGCTTCCTACACCTACTATGCCCTCTGTAACGACACCCATGGCAATGTGATGACCCAGCAGAATTCCACAACATTCACAGTAACTATTGAGAGCAGCTCTTCATCATCATCATCTTCCGGCGGCGGAGGAGGCGGAGGTGGAGGAGGCGGAGCTGCAGCAGCAGCCCCCTCAGAAGCAAGCTACGCAAAATTTATCACCTCCCTCTCAAGCGGCGGGCGGGAGACGCTTTCAATTGCCAAGAAAGGCATTGCCTTCACAGGGATTGCATTCACCGCAACGCAGGACTATCGGAGCGTCAACTTCCGCGTCTTTGGCTTAGGCACCGCTAGCGAGGAAATAACCATACATCCAAAAGACGATGTCTACCAGTACCTCAGCATTGAGCATACCTTCAGCGAATCAGGGGTTGCTGATGTCGTGATGGAGTTTGCAGTCAGCCTGGAGTGGATAGTGGATAATGATATCGAAAGGCAGAGCATTACCTTACAGCGCCTTGTCGGAAAGGAGTGGCTCCCCCTTGACACCACCTTTAGGGACGAACAAAGCGGCAATGCCCGCTACTCGGCGGAATCCTCTGGCTTCTCCTACTTTGCCATAACCGGGAAGAAGGAAGAGCGCAAGGTGGAGTCCATCAACGCAACAACGGCATCTTTGGGAAATGAAACGGCAAAGGAGCAGATCATTGTTCAGGAACAGCCAAAGCCCATCGCAAAGAAGGGAACAAATATTGCTTTAGGCATGATCATCATAGCCGCCTTTGTGCTTGCAGGAGGCATCGCAGCATTCCTGCTTACCCGTGAGAAAAAACACACACCAAATGGAGTCATTAACCTGCAAAATGCTAAAGGGATGCACAAAAGCAGGTTGCATGAACCCAAGGCGCATGACGCCAGGGTCAATGAAGTGAGAGGGCATGACACCAGAGAACATGAAGCGAATAGGCATGAAACCCAAACCCATGCGGTGAGGAAGAAACGGGGCAAAGACTCAGGATATGATAAAGGGATAGTATGAGGGAAGAGAAAAAGGAATTGTCCATTCTACAAGCGGCTGCATTCCTCAATCGGCCATGTGCCGCCAAAAGAGTTCGAAATGATGTAAAAAACGAAAAGGGAGTAGCTTATCTTGCTGTCGAAAACAGGGGGTCAGTCCAGGTGGTGCTTTAAGCCTGGACCCTTTTTTCGATAAGGGTTCGAAGGACATCGGCCATACCGTTAGTCATTTTTCCTTTTTCCTAAAAGCTTTTAAACACAACAGATGGAGGCATGCAATACCATGAAAGGCAGTGAAGCAATCGTCAAGACACTCATCCAGAAAGGCATTAAGCACGTTTTTGGCATAACGGGTGGCGCAATCATCCCCTTCTATGATTCACTCTATGACTACCCCGATGACATCCAGAATCTTCTGTGCAGGCACGAGCAGGGTGCAACGCACATGGCAGCAGGCTATGCGAGAATCACCGGGACACCAGCTGTCGCAGTAGGCACCTCAGGTCCAGGCGGAACCAACCTTCTCACAGGTATCATGGATGCTTACATGGACTCCACGCCGATGATTGCGATGGCTGGCCAGGTACCCCTTTCTTTGATAGGAAGGGATGCCTTTCAGGAGACCGACATGATAGGCCTCACCATGCCAATAACCAAGCATAACTTCCAGGTAAGAGACCCCAATAAGCTAGCGGAAACTATCATCAAGGCATACAAGATTTCAGTCACAGGAAGGCCAGGGCCAGTCTACATTGACCTTCCAAAAGACGTCCAGAGCATGGAGGTCACTAAGCCGATACCAAAAGATGTCAAAATTAGGGGATTGAAAGCCCCTCCAAAGCCTGACATCAGAAAGATCAAGAAGGCAGTTGAGTATCTCCTTGATGCCCAGCGCCCGCTCCTGCTTCTTGGCGGTGGAGTCATCATCTCAGGCGCAAGCAGAGAGGCTCAGGAATTTGCCAACATGGCATTTCTTCCAACATCCACGACGACCATGGCAAAGGGCTCATTCCCTGAGACAAACCCCTTGTCGCTTGGCGTAACAGGCATGCACGGAACAGAGCATGCCAACTGGGCCATCATCAACACTGACTGCCTTATTGCAATCGGAACGCGGTTCTCTGACAGGATAACAGGAGACTTAAGCCTCTTTGCTCAGGAAGCAAAAGTCATCCACATTGACGTTGACCCTAGCGAGATCAACAAGAACGTGCAAGCTGACATTGGCATCGTCGCTGATGCTCGTGAAGCGCTCAAAATGCTCATTGTGGCATTCACCAAGGCTGCTGGCAGGCACAACCACAAGCATTCCGAGTGGAGAAAGAAGATAGTTGAGCTCAAGGATATTTCGCACTCGTTTGAGGAGCGTGACATTAAGGGCATGACCCAGGCAAATCTGGTCACTATGCTCTCGAAATTTATTGAAAGGAAAGACATAGTAGTCACAGGAGTAGGCCAGCACCAGATGTTCGGCGAGCACTTTTTGACCCTCACAGAGCCAAGGACGTGGGTAACATCAGGCGGCGCAGGCACCATGGGCTACGGCTTTCCTGCTTCCCTTGGAGTGAAGCTTGCAGCGCCAAAAGCTGAGGTTTATGACATAGATGGCGATGGGTGCTTTCAGATGACAGCTCAGGAATTAGCGACAGCAAAGCAGTACGGAATCAAAACTACGCCCATCATCATGAACAACGGCTATCTTGGCATGGTCAGGCAATGGCTTGAGCTCTTCAAGGAGAAGCGTTATTCAGGTGTTGAATTCACCTACAACCCTGACTTTGTCAAGTTGGCTGAGGCCTATAGCCTCAGGGGAGTTACCGTAACAAGGGAATCTGAATATGTTGAGGCGCTGGCGCTTGCCAGAAAGGAGCATGAAACCTTCATCATCAACTGCCATGTTGAAAAAGAAGAGAACATCCTCCCCATGCTTCCGCCTGGAAAGGGCCTGCAGCATATCATTGGAGGAAAGCATCTCTTCAAGCAGTCATGGAAGGATGTGATGTAAGATGTACGACACACGGCCAGCAAGAAACGAGCCGACAAAGCACATCATTGCTTTGATTGTCAATGATGAGCCTGGCGTTCTCATGCGCATCACCGGGCTATTCTTGAAGCGCAACTTCAACATTGACAACGTGACTGTCGGCAAGACCAAGAGGAAAGGCATCTCAAGGATCACCCTGTCGTTCTACGGCGACAACATGCTCTATGAGCAGCTTGTCAAGCAGCTTGAGAAGCTCATAGACGTGATCAAGATCATTGGCCTTCCTGACGAGCATTCCCTCATCAGGGAGTTGTGCCTGCTCAAGCTGAAAGCAGCAACTGTGCATGAACGAAAGAAGATAGTGGAAGCTGCAAAAAAGCTCCACTCAAAGGTTGACTCAAAGACTAGCAGGAGCATCATCCTTGAGCTTTCAGGAAAGCCTGAGAAGATTGACGCATTCATCACTGAGATGAGGCAGTTTGGCATCATTGAAATGGCGCGGACAGGATTGACTGCAATGCGCAGGGATGAGAAGAGCGAGGAATAATCATTTTTTTCTTTCTTATACATTTTTAATAGGGGGTGCACTCCTCTAGCTCTTAGCTAAAATGAAACCAAAATCCATCCTTATCACAGGCTGCAGCTCAGGAATCGGGCTCAGTGCAGCTGACATCCTCCGGAAAAGAGGCTACCGCGTCTTTGCCACAGCCCGCAAAAAAGAAGATGTTGCCATGCTTAAAGAAAGAGGCCACGAAGCATTGCGGCTCAATGTAGACGATGCAGCCTCAATTCAAAAAGCAGTCGGCGAAGTTCTCAGGAGAACCCATGGCAAGCTTGACGCCCTCTTCAACAATGCAGGATTCGGGGTATCAGGAGCTCTTGAGGACATGCCACGTGATGCATTGCGGGCACAATTTGAAACCAACCTGTTCGGCCCAATAGAACTCACCAACCTTATTATCCCTGCCATGCGAAAACAAGGGTATGGCAGGATTATCTGGGACTCATCAGTTCTTGGATTTGTCGTCTTTCCTTATTCCGGCCCCTATTGTGCGAGCAAGCACGCCATGGAGGCAATAGCCGATGCCTATCGCATGGAACTGCGTGGGACAGGCATCCACACCTCAGTTATAGAGCCTGGACCTATCCTCACCAGATTCAGGGAGAATGCCTACAAGGCTTTCACGAGATGGGTTGACAGGGAGAAGAGCCTCCATAAGAATGCCTATGATAAGATGATTGCAAGGCTGAGAAAAGATGGTCCTGCAATGCCATTCACCCTTCCTCCTGAGGCTGTGGTAAAGACGCTGATGCATGCCCTCAAAGCGCCCAAGCCAAAGGCAAGGTATTACGTCACCTTCCCTACCTACCTTTTCGCATTGCTGAAGAGGATACTTCCAGCAAAAGCCCTAGACAAGATATTGGTGGGTGTGAGATAGGGAAAACTGTGTACTACTTCAGCTTTGTGAAGTTTCCAGTCTGGTCCAATCGATCAGTTCACCTGTTTGCCGCCACTGAACTTGGAGGATGGTGAAGCAATTCGCTCCGCGTAATAGTATCATCATGAAGCCTGCGACCCTGTCGCATGGCCAGAGACGCTAGTCTCGCTGGTCGCGAAAGCGAAGCTTGAGTGTACCCAGAAACGCAAGTTTCGCTGCTTGCCTGCCTCTTTGTAGCGTGCGAAGGGCGTCAATTCAGGAAAAAGTGCATTACCTACGGCCACCTTGTCAAAAGCGGCGCTACTGTTTTCTCTCCTTTTGCCTAC